>JBIKLJ010000135.1:0-13845 GCA_044359895.1 Pirellula sp. | reverse complement strand
GGGTGGACCAGAAGGTCGTGGACCGGGTGGACCAGAAGGTCGTGGACCGGGTGGACCAGAAGGTCGTGGACCGGGTGGACCAGAAGCTCGTGGACCGGGTGGACCAGAAGCTCGTGGACCGGGTGGACCAGAAGGTCGTGGACCGGGTGGACCAGAAGCTCGTGGACCGGGTAGACCAGAAGGTCGTGGACCGGGTAGACCAGAAGGTCGTGGACCGGGTAGACCAGAAGGTCGTGGACCGGGTAGACCAGAAGGTCGCGGACCGGGTGGACCAGAAGGTCGTGGACCGGGTTTTGGTGGTGAACCCATGGCACCGCCACCTCCCCCAAACCCCGAACGCATGTTCGATCATGCCATGGAGTTCGACAAGGATAACGATGGGCTGCTCAGCAAAAATGAACTAAAGGAATTCATCGCCGCATTCGTCGAAATGCATGAACATCGTGGCCCTGGTGGTCCCGGAGGCCCAGGCGGTCCTGGTGGCCCTGGTGGCCCTGGTGGCCCTGGTGGCCCTGGTGGCTTTGGCGGTCCCGGCGGACCCGGCCGTGGTGGCCCTGAAGGCGGACCTGGTGGTCGTAGAGGTCCAGGCGGCGATGAAGGAGGACGTCCGGAACGCCCTCGACGCCCCGAGTAGGCAGCTTACGACAATCTCAAAGGGTTGATTGATTTGTCAAGTTTCTTTGAAGCCACGTTCGATAGACCGTGGCTTCAGTCATTAGCAGCCCGAGTGCATTGTGCCGCAAAGGCGAGGATTGAAGTCGCTTCACTTTCGAACGCGGTATGCCCATCGGCAAATAGTGCGAACGCTCCACCCGAGTGAAAGCTATAGGGCTCGTTGTCATTACGAGCATTGATGGCAACGAAGCATCCAGCGGCAACACCACACCCTTCTGCGGCACCATCAGCACTGGAACCATCGAGCGAAAAAGCACTCTCGCTATCGCTCCAGCCAATCCCTTGTTCATTCCACGCATCGGCTTTTTGCTTTCCACGACGATACACTGCGGGTCGGCCCGACGACTCTAGCACCATGATCGTATTGGAAGATCCATCCGTAATATCCGAGAACTTGGTTCTTGAATCACGATGCATTATTGAAAAGCGATTCGAAGCATTGTATTTCGTAGCATCGAGCGAGGGACGAACACCCATGATTGCTTCATAGTCCGTGGATGCCAATGCCTTATTCAAAGCAAGAGCGGGTCTGGGAGCTTTGGGAGGCACGACAAGCTTGGGTTCGATGGATGGCGAACTAGGGCAGAGGAACACTGGTTGTTGATAGCTGCCAACCTCAAGATTGTTTTCCGACCACCAATGCTGCTGCAAATCGTATCGATTCAAAACATTCGCTTGGTCCATGAAGCCTAAGCACACCCCTCGCCAACTCAGGTAACTGCCACTGGGATTGCCTATTCCGGGGCGAGTCCAACCTGACGCCGGAAAAGCAGAATTCGCAGATTCAAACTGAAGAAGGGACAGCCCCACTTGCCGCAGATTGTTTTGACACTGAATTCTACGAGCAGCCTCGCGAGCAGCCTGAACCGCAGGCAAGAGCAGACTGATCAGCGTCCCAATGATCGCAACAACAACCATCAACTCCACGAGGGTAAATGCGAACCGTTTGCTTGCCTGCTCTACGTGAATCATCCTCAAAGTATGCGCGACTCGGAGCAAGGCTTCAACAAGGAATTCTTCGGTTTTCAAGGGAAGTCAGGCGCAGGATCCTTGCTGATCCCGCTTCGGGCAACCAGAATACGCTGATCCTCTTGTCATGCACCCCAGGGCACCACCGCGCACCTGCCGAAGTTCACTCTAGGAATTAGAACACATGTTGAATGATCGCAATCCATCGATAGCAATCAAGGGCAAGCAAATCGCGCTTGCCCTCCTGTTGAACGTTGTCTTCAGCCCACTGATAACGGCTCAGGAACCGACCCCAAGTCCTGCCCCCGCCGCACCAACAGCCGAAACCAAGCAAGACGCTCCGCCAGTTGCGGATCCACCCAAAGCCGAAGAAAAAAAGCCCGACGCACCAGCACCAGCAGAGCCTGCTGATGCTAGGCCCTCGGAAGCAAAACCTGCAGACGCAAAACCGGCTGAAACAAAACCTGCGGACGTTAAACCTGTCGATGCAAAACCTGAACCTTCGACCGCTACCGATGACCGCTTGGGCAAAATCGAGAAACAACTGGAGGAGCTAAGCAAGTTTCTTCAATCGATGAAACAGCCTGCTGCCTCGGAGGCCGCCAAAACATCAGCTTCCAGTGAAGCATCCCCGCCTCCAAAAGTAGAAACACCTTGGAATGGAGAAATCTCGCGAGACTGGTTAAAAGGAATACGATGGCGAGGTATCGGACCAGCCAATATGGGTGGACGGATCACGGACTTAGCGATCAACGAGGAAGATCCCAGCACATGGTGGGCAGCCACGGGGGGCGGTGGTTTGATCAAAACCACCAACAATGGCATTTCCTTTCAGCATCAATTTGAAAAGGAAACCACGGTATCGATCGGAGCGGTGGCGGTGTCCAGGAGCGATCCGAAAATCGTTTGGGTTGGCACTGGAGAAAACAATCCAAGAAACTCGGTCAGCTACGGTGACGGGGTTTACAAGTCGACCGACGGTGGTAAGTCCTGGAAAAATATGGGACTGAAAAAATCGTTTCAGATCGGCGAAGTGGTGATCCACCCCACAGACCCGAACACGGTTTATGTAGGAGCTCTTGGACGTCTGTACGGAAGCAATGAAGAACGAGGGCTGTTCAAAACCACGGACGGTGGCGTAACGTGGGAACGCTGTTTTTATATCGACGATCGTACTGGAATCATCGACCTGCAACTGCACCCAACGGATCCTAACACGATTATCGTTGCCGCATGGGAAAGATTACGCGATGGATTCGACAGTTGGCCAGGCAACGAAGTCCCTATGCCAGAAGGGTACGACGGATATGATCCGATTCGAAAATGGGGCCCAGGCAGCGGACTATACAAGTCAACGGACGGTGGAAAAAACTGGAAGAAACTGACGGCTGGTCTACCGACAAGTCAGATGGGCCGAATCGGCTTTGATTGGTATCGCAAGGACCCTAACATCCTGTATGCCGTGATCGATTGCGAAAACATCGGCAAAGGTCCTGCACCACTGAACGTTCTTTGGGGAGGCGTGGCAGCCGACGTCAACGGTAAGGCTGTCATCACCCAAGTGTATCCCAAGAGCCCTGCATCGCGTGGCGGCTTGATGGTAGGAGACATCGTTGAGTCTATCGGTGAGAAAGCGATCACTTCGTTCGATGATATTCTGGCGGAACTGAAACCTAAAAAAGCGGGCGATAAATTCCTGGTTCATGTAGCTCGAGGTGAAGAGAAGAAGCTGCTTGAATTCACTCTGGCGGGACGCTCCAATCGAAGCCGCGGATTTCAGCCAGGCGTCTGGTTCGGTGGCCTAGGGACCGATGAAGAGACCGGAGTCAAGATGGCCCAAATTTCTAACGATAGCCCCGCATCCAAAGCCGGGTTGTTGGTCAATGATTTGGTGACCGAGTTCGATGGCAAGCCAGCAGATTCCTGGGAGGCGATCGTAGAACTGGTGCTTTCGAAGAAGGCTGGCGACAAAGTGAAGCTCAAACTTCTACGCAACGAGGAACAGAGAGAACTGGAAATGACTTTGGAGGATCGCGTGGTCCCAGCAGGAATGCCAACGCCCGCAGTCGTGCCAGACGTTTACTTGGGTGTGCAAGGGGAAGATGTCGCTGGTGGCGGAGCACGACTCAGCCAAATCACCGCAGGTGGTCCTGCCGAAAAAGCAGGCATTAGCGTGGGCGACGTCATTCAATCGATCGACGGAAAGCCTCTTGCGAACTATCAAGCTGTCACCGATATGCTGAAGGACAAAAAAGCCGGGGAGAAACTGATGCTTAAGGTTGCTAGAGCAACGGAGGTGAAAGAGATTGAAGTGACTCTGGAAGCCCGACCAGCTCCGATCCGTCCTTACACTTCCAATCTTGGCGGACAAAATCAAAATGTCCAGGACCAGCAAGGTAGCAAAGGTTTTGAGTACGGTGGAATCTACAAATCTGTCGACTGCGGTGAAACATGGACTCGTGTTAACAGTGTTCACTCGCGACCGATGTACTTCAGTGTCGTTCGAGTCGACCCCAACAACGAAAAAAATGTTTACTTGCTAGGTGTATCGCAATACAAGTCGCTTAATGGAGGAGTATCGTTCGATAGCATCTTTGGTCGCGATGTGCATGCGGACGGGCATTCGTTGTGGATTGACCCTCGCGATGGCAAACACATGATCATTGGTGTTGATGGTGGTGTTTACCATACATACGACCGAGGCACCACCTGGGATCATCTCAACACGATGGCACTCGGCCAGTTTTACCACGTGGCAATATCACCGAAGTACCCCTACTACGTTTATGGCGGCTTGCAAGATAATGGAACTTGGGGCGGGCCAGCATTTTCACTAGATGGCTCAGGACCCGTGAATGAAGATTGGCTATCCGTTGGCGGCGGTGATGGTTTCACATGCCGAGTTGATCCGAACGATCCCGATCTTATCTATTCTACCAGCCAGGGCGGTGCCATGAATCGCCGAAACATGAAGACTGGCGAAAGAGCTTCCATCCGACCCAAACCACCGGAGGAAGGCAAACCCCAATACCGATTTAATTGGAACACGCCTTTCATCCTTTCCAACGCAAACTCCCGAGTCTTTTACGCTGGAGGAAATTATGTTTTCCGATCGTTAGACCGAGGTAATAATCTGGAAAAGATATCTCCGGAAATCACCCTTACGAAACGAGGGTCGGCGACTGCACTTTCCGAGTCGCCGTTGAATGCAAACGTTCTTTATGCAGGCACCGACGATGGAGCCCTTTGGGTCACCAAGGATGGAGGCAAAGAGTGGCAAGAGATTGGAAAGAACATGAACTTGCCCGCTCCAAGGTGGGTGTCCACGATCGAAGCATCGCGTTACGCGGAAGGGCGAGTGTATGTGGCTCTGGATGGCCATCGATCCAACGATGACGATCCATACGTGTTCGTCTCCGAAGATTTTGGCAAGAGCTGGAAGTCCATTCGAGGCAACTTGCCGTGGGGATCAACGCGCTGCTTAAGGGAAAGCCCCTTCAGTGAAAATGTTCTGTTGGTCGGAACGGAGTTTTCTGTGTACGCTTCGGCCAATCGTGGCGGGCATTGGAATTCGTTGAACACCAATCTGCCAACAGTTCCTGTGTTTGACTTTGCTTTCCATCCGAACAATGGCGAAGTCGTTGCGGCTACCCACGGCAGAAGTCTTTGGATCGCTGATTTAACTCCGTTGAACCAATTGTCCTCCAAGCATCTGACGGAGACCGCTTCATTGTACCGATCTCCTCCTACGATTCGATGGAAACGAGACCCATCTCGCGGGGCCACCAATCGTCGATTCGCAGGAAGCAATCCCGCCCCCGGCGCAACTATTTACTATGCGTTGCCTGCCAAAGCACAACAGGTTTCGGTCAAGATTATCGAAGCCAGCGGCGAAACAGTTCGCGAACTGCGTGGTTCCAACGAAGCTGGCCTTCACCAAGTGAATTGGGATCTGTTGATTTCCCCTCCACAAAGTGGTTCTGGCCAAGGCCGAGGAGGCCCGAGGTCGGGAGGCGCGAGCGTTTCCACACCGCCAACCGCGGGCGCCACAGCGTCTTCGCCTGCGGCAGCATCTGCCTCTGGCAATCCACCAGCAACACCGACAGCGGAAGGGACAACGGCCCCACGAGGCTCAGGACGTCGACGTGGTCCTGGTGCAGCAGTCGATTCAGGGGCTGCGGCAGCAACTCTTGACGCACCAACCACACCAACTGCACCAGTTGCTTCAAGCTCGGGGGAATCGGGGGAATCGGCTACGTCCGCATCGGGGGAATCAGCAACTCCACGCCCCGAAGGTGGGCCCGGAAGAGCTGGTGGACGAGGCCGCACGCGGTCTGCTCCCTCGGGTAGCTACCGAGTGGTATTGACGGTCGATGGAAAAGAATTTTCTCAAGAATTGCGATTGATCACCGATCCAAATCTACCCGCTTTGAACGATCTTCTTGGAACTCAAGAGGAATACGAACTCTGGCGCGGCGATGACGAACCGGCAGATCGCGACCTCAAGAACGCTCTGAAGCAATCGCAGGCTTGGGCTCGAATGCACGAAGACCAGTAGATAGCCGTTGGTCGGACTCCACTTTTGCATCTGGATTCATGAGATGAAAATGAAGCGACTGGTACTTTACGTCAGTTTCTTGGTCACGATGTTATCACTGGCGATGGTCAGTGATGCTCAGGACAAGGGGCCGGACCCGAAAACGGTTCACGCTGAAGCCATCAAGAAACTGGATGCGTACGTCGCAAAGTCGCTTCACGATTGGCAAGTCCCAGGATTGTCGATCGCTATCGTCAAAGAGGATCAGGTGCTTTGGAGCAAAGGCTATGGCGTGCGTCGAGTCGGCGAAACCGAAGCGGTCGATCAGCACACTCTCTTCGCCATCGCGTCCAATTCCAAAGCCTTTACCGCAACGGCCCTGGCCATGCTGGTGGACGAAGGGAAGGTCAAGTGGGACGATCATGTCAGCAAGTATTTACCTTGGTTCAAACTGAAAGACGATTTTGCGACGCGAGATATGCGAGTCCGAGACTTGCTTTGCCATCGCAGTGGATTGGGTACATTCAGCGGGGACCTGCTGTGGTGGGGTACCAGTTATTCGCCGAAGGAAATCCTTTTGCGAGCTGCCGAACTGGAACCCGTTTCGGCCTTCCGTTCCGAGTTCGGTTATTCGAACTTGATGTACCTAGCAGCAGGTGAAGTCGTGGTCGCTGCGAGCGGTCAAAGCTGGCCTGATTTTATCAAGTCCAGAATACTGTTACCGCTCAGCATGAATCGCTCCATCACCAGCGTTCGAGATCTAGTAACGCTCGACAACTACGCGACGCCTCATAAAACTCTGCTCGATCGATCCGAACCCATCGCATGGATGAATTGGGATGCCATGGCTGCCGCTGGAGGAATCATCTCCAGCGCGGACGACATGTCGCATTGGTTGCGTTTGCAACTGCGACAAGGTCAGATGCAGAATGGCAGCCGCTTGTTCAGCCAGAATGCTTCCCACGAGATGTGGCAAGCGCACACGCCGCTCAAGATGCCAATCGAGCCGTCCAAGCGGTTTTCGACGACCCACTTCAGCGCCTACGGTCTCGGTTGGAGCACATCCGATTACCATGGCAAAAAGGTTGTTGGACACAGTGGAGGTTATGACGGAATGAACTCGCGCGTGGTGCTGGTCCCAGAGGACAAACTAGGGGTCGTTGTCCTAACCAACAGCCTGACATCCATTAGCAATCTCATTGCCTATGCCGCTATCGATGCTGTTTTAGGGGTGGATGGACAAGATTGGGGCCCAGAAAGTCTTGAGAAATTCCTCCAGTCCAGAAGAGAATTCGATGCCAACATCACCAAAGCGATCACGCCAGCAGTCCAAGGAACCAAGCCTAGTCATCCCCTGACCGACTACACGGGCAACTTTCGATGCCCCATGTATGGCGACGCGACGATCGAGCTGGATGGCGATCAATTGGTGCTCAAGTTGCTGCCCTACCCAGCTCTGGTCGCGGACTTAAAACACTTGCACTTTGACACCTTCGAGATCCAATGGCGAAGCAAGTTTGCATGGTTCGAAGGTGGAACGGCTCATTTTGTTGCGGATGCTTCCGGAGTCTTTCACAAGATTGAATTGAACGTACCTAACGAAGATTTGTTCTTTAATGAACTGAAACTCAAACGGTATTGATTGCAAAGCGATTGGTCCCATCTTACTCACAACTCTGAGCGTTCATCAAAAGCGTCGATGTGCCAACCTGTCACATGACGACTCATTGACGTGCACATTTCTGCCACTCTGGGGCGCACTCATTCTGGGACGACAAGTCCGATTTTCATACCAAAATTGCGAGGCTTAATAATTGCTCCTTTTGGTACTCCAATTGCTCTTTAATTGCTTTCGATAAATCTCTCGATGAATATCGTACAAGACCTTTGCAAGCGTATGAGGAAAGGCAATTGATATCAAATGACTACAGAACAAAGACAGAATCCCATGATCGATAAGCTTTTTGAGCAGTGGAAGTCGCAGCACTGCGAATTGGATCGCTTTGCGATGGAGCTGGAAGAATGGGTTCACGTGCAATCCAAACAACGCGAAGCTCAATTTCGGGAAGGTGTCGCTCGGCTCAATGAGCTTTGGCAACGGTTATCAAACCACTTTGTTCAAGAGCAAGAGCTTGGAAAGCAAATTGCCTTAGCCCGCGAGACTCCCCTTCCGGAAGCAGAATCGATGCTTAGGCAATCCGAACGCGACCACGCGATTATCGCGAACAGATTGAAGCATCTGAGCGATCGCATGCAAGACGCCGAGTCGGATATCGATGCCTGGAAAAGCTGCACCCAAGAGCTTCAATTGATTCTGGACGTCCTTGAGCAGCACGAAGAGCAAGAAGCTGAAAGCATCGGTTGGCTGTTGCCAGGCGATTCCTGCAACATAGTTCATTAACCTACGAAAAGAAAATTTCATGAAAAGCAATTTGATGGGGAAACTAGCTTTGGTTGTTGGGATTCTTGGGTTCGTAAGCCTGGGGGCGATGCAGCTCCAAGGCACTCCGCAACAAAATCCCAAGACAAACGCATCCGATTTGGATTCGTTCATGCAGCTGAAACTGGAGCACTCGAAAGAGATCCTGGAAGGGTTGGCCACCGAGGACTACGACATGATCGCCAAGGGGGCACAGGCACTGACCGCCCTGAGTCTGGAGAGTGCTTGGAATGTCTATACGACTGAGACTTATTTGCAGCACAGCTCGGACTTTCGCCGTTCGTTGCAAATCGTGAAAGAGGCAGCGCGGGACAAAAACGTCGATCGTGCTGCTTTGGGCTACGTCAACCTTACTGTCCAGTGCTTAGAATGCCATCGATTCCTTCGCAGCCGAGCTCCGGGCTTAGACGCATCCAGATAACGAGTGGCTTGGAAGTCAATTAAGAATCGTTTGCGACAAGGGTTGCGGTTTCCTCGATCGCATCAGCCCACTCTTCATCCAAATCGTCCATGGTCTCGCCATCGACCACCACTAAAACTCGCTTGGATCCAAGCAACCCTTGTGGGTTCAAGCTGTAATACCGATCCAAATAGTTGGGGCGTTGATAACAAGTCGCCAGCAATGGCTCGACGCATTCGCTCGTTACTTGAGTCGGGTCGCCCAGCGGTTCCAAAATCACTTGAAGGGTAGAATGAGGGCAGTCGTCAAGAATTTTTGAAATGACCGACTGCATTTCGTCCACGTGCTCATTCAATCGCTGTGATTTAAACCAAAGGGTCAACGCTTGGGCCCGCTTTTCGGCCGATGGAAGCTCGAATCGATTCTGATCCAAATCGATTCGAAGGCACTCGATTTGTTCGCTGGATTCGTCAAATTGCAGTTTGGGCTCGGGGAACGGATCCCATTCCGTCTCAAATACTTCTTGCGCATCCGCCATCAAATCGTAAAGATCCGTCGATGTCAACGTCGGCGTCTCAAGAACATAGTAAGGCGGTCGATCTTGAAATCGCAGCCCAAGCTCCTCGGCTTCGGATCGAAAAGCTGTACCGGGTAAAATCGCTAAGTTAAAAACCTGAGTGGAAGTAAACAATTTGTTGGAAGCGAGATAATCAAACCCGCGACGCACCGATGCGACCGTGTCACCAGGCAACCCGATAATCAAATCTACTTTCACACGAATACCTGCATCCATCAATGCCGAGACTCCTCGTTCGAAAGCCTTCATGTTGTTGCGTCGATCCATCAGCCCCTGTGTCGTTGGATCAATCGATTGCAGCCCGATCTCCACTTCCGTAAAGTTTGCATCGCGCAGAAGCTGGGCGGTCTCCGGCTTAATGCCTTCGGCTCGCAATTCACCGAAGTAGGTAAATTGCTTGTCGTGATTCTCGCGTGCCAGCAGCTTCAGGAACCCGTCGAAATCCTTTCGTTGGTTCAACGTTGGGTCGAGCAAAACCACTTCGGTTGCCCCAGCTTCGCGTGCATGTTGCAGATTAGCAACGATTTTTTCTTCGCTGACAAAGTAAAGCGAGTCATAGCTCTTTGGGTAGTAACAAAATTTGCACTTGAAGACACATCCTCGAATGGTCTCCAAAAGAAGCATCTTTTCGTCCGCCGCGTTCAAGATCCCATAAAGGTAGGGGGAGGATACGTCATCGAGATTCGCGATAGGTTTTCGAAACAAAGGAATTTGCGGGTTGGTGGCTCGCCATAGGCCTGGGATCAATCGAGTTGCTTCTTCCCCAGCGAGAATCGATTCCAGCAAGTCCGAGAACGTTTGCTCCCCTTCACCCACAGTTGCAAAATCAATCACGCCCGATTCAAAAACCCATTGGTTATCGTTCGTGATCTCTGGACCACCCAAAACAATGAGTGTTTCAGGGCACAACCGCTTCAATTGCGAAGCAATCCACAAGGATCGATCGATGTTCCAAAGGTAGCAAGAAAAGCCAACTATCGCGGGTTGGCGTTTGACGATCTCCGCAACAATCCCCGCATCGGAAGCATAATTGCAAATCTTGGGTGGCAAAATGTCCAGCTGAAAGTGGTCATGCAAACCACGGCTTCGTGCGAACAAGATCAGATACCCGGCAGCCAATGGGACGTTTCCGAAGATGGGTGAGGGACCTGCTGGCGGAATGGGCAATTGAACAAACAGCACCTTGGGGTGGCCTGCGTTGGATTGAACTTTCATGGCACACTCTTTACATAATACGAAGCCAAGGAACGAAACCAAATCCCACCTACGCCACAGCTAGCCCGGATCATTCCAAGCGAAACACTTGAGCCGCAGGCGCTAGCCGCGATTCTCAATTTGTGCCGCGTCCGCCAACTTTGCAAGGAATCCGTAACACGCCAAACGCCTCAACAGCAACAATCCAGGCCGGCGTTAGCTAGGATTATTGACAACACAGGCAATCGGTTCTTTGTAGAGTAACTGCCCCAGGATCTTATTCAACCTGCCCGCACAAAGTGCCCATTCCGTAAATGCGCCCCGTCGTGGTCAAAACGCTTACAAAACGCTACTATTTCCAAAGTCGACTTCATTCCCCAGGGCAAATTTTACATGATCCGCATTACCTATTTCCTGTCTGGAGTCGTCCAAGGTGTTGGCATGCGGTTCACGACCCTACAGATTGCCCAAAAATTTCGCGTTGCAGGCACTGTTGAAAACCTCGACGACGGCAGGGTTAAAATCATCGCCGAAGGGGATTCCGACGAACTTGGCAGATTCATCCTGTCGGTGCAGGAACTGACCAGCGGACGCATCAAAACCATCGAACAATTCGAAAGCGAGCCGATGCACGACTTCATTGATTTCTCGATCAAACGCTGAAGTCTTTGGAACCATAGCTTAGCCAGTTTGGGAAGATTCATTTGAGCCGCAGGCATTAGCCGCGATACGTGGTCTTCCAAGGTATTCCGTAACCCTTCGCGTCATGGCTTGTTGATTCAATACCTTTCTAAATGCATTTCGTTTAACAGCAATACCGTTCAATGAAGCATTCGGCGGCAGTGATTTCGTTTAACCGTCAGCCGTAGGCGTACGTGAATGGTAGCAAGTACGCCTTCGGCTGACTGTTAAACAACTAATACGACAAACCGTGAAGACTCGCGAGGCTATGGTAGCATGTTCTTCTTCAATGCCTTGAGTGGATAAAACGTATCTCGCCAACGGATTCCGCCGATCCAATAACACAGCACCATTGCCCTTAATTGAATGTAACCAAAAAGAAGGGTGCAAACGGGGAAGTACAAACCGCTGTACCAGCCGTATCGAAGCTTGATTCCCAAATAGCTGGGCATTCCTACCAGAAGAGAAACGGTCAACAAATTGATCCACCATGCGTAGCCTTGCGTGAACAACAGCGCCAAAAAGGGCCACACAATCATTAAAAACTGAAACACGATCGACCCCAAAACCAACTCGGGACGGTAATTTAAAGCCGCGAATGAATTTTTCTCCAGGCCCGTAATCAGTTCGCTGGTGCTGGAGTACCAGGGTACGGAGATCATCCCTGCCCCGTCGAGAATTGACTGCTTGAAACCATGCCTCTTGATCAGCCGTCCAAGCATGAGATCATCGTCGGGTCGCAATGGAATTTTCGTTAGGCCACCAATATCCATCAATGCCTGACGCCGAAACAAACCGAAGGCTCCGATGCCAATCGAGGCTCGACTCTTTGGGTCATTGGCTTTCCATGCCTGAGTGAAAACGAAGAAAAAGATGTAGAACATTACTGTAAACGAACGAAGCAATGGACCTGGCATGTTCAAATCGGGTGCGATCGCAAGATGGTCCAGTCCCTGGCTAGTCATATGCGAGACAGCTCGTTTTAATGCCGTTTTCTCGAAGAAGATATCGGCGTCTGTCAGCAAAACGAATTCCCCCTTCGATTGTCGAATGCCTACATCCAACGCATGATTTTTTCCCAGCCAGCCCTCAGGAAGCCTCTCAATGCGTTGCACTCGTAATCGCGGATCCAATCGTTGCAAATCCGCCAATATCTCTGAAGTTTTGTCCGTGCTTCGATCGTCAATCACCAATAGTTCCCAAGGATCGTATTCGATCTCGAGCAGGGATTGAATCGCAGCAGCAATGTGCCTCTCTTCGTTGCGAGCAGCAACAACAACGCTAACAAAAGGTAGCCTTTCCAGCGGCTCGCCGTCGGAAAAAGCGAGTTTGCGGAGCACCTTCAATCGCCCCACACCATTCAAGAACAAGCTTACACCAACGACCGTCGAGGCAAGGGTGATCAAGGCTAGATAAAAAACGAAGTAATCCATCATCATTTTCGTGGAATCTCAACAAGGATGCTCCGCGAATCGGTGGCAAGCGAACCATTCTAGCTTGCTCGATTTAGCGGCGGTTTCACAGTATACTAGCGTACGGGGTAGCGCGGTCCCCCCAACGGCGATGCTCATACGCAGCCTTCCCACCTTTGCCGGATTGCCTGGCCCCCTTGCCTAGTCATCACGATTTATGAAACCATCCATTGTTTTGATCGCATGGATTATCGTTTTGGGATGCTTGTCGGTATCCGCATCCGATCCAAACATCGATTTCGTGCGCGACGTTCGCCCCATCTTCGAACAGCATTGTTACGAATGCCATAGCGGTGACAAGCAGGAATCAGGATTCAGGCTCGACATTCGTGAATTAGCCATGAAAGGGGGGGACAATTTCGGACCGGATATCACCCCAAACGATGCCGTCAACAGCCACCTGATCCGTCTCATTACGTCAGACGATGCAGATGAAGTCATGCCACCTGGCAACCAACGACTTTCGTCCAGGGAAATTGATCTGCTGGTCCAGTGGATCGAACAGGGTGCGGTATGGCCAAACGGAGTGGACAAAGCCGTTCTGGAAGATCGCATGGACCATTGGTCGTTTAAGCCTCTACAACTCCATGAAAACCTGGATTCCATCGATGCGTTCATCGATAAGAAGCTCGCAGAGAACACTCTGGTGCGATCTTCTCCTGCATCGCCAATCGATTGGCTTCGTCGAGCAAGTATCGACTTGACCGGCCTGCCCCCCACCATCGAAGAAGTCGCTGATTTCACTCGACAAGTCTCGATGGAGCCCAACGAATCTTCAGATGACGCTTATCGAAATGTTGTCGATCGACTGCTGGCATCACCTCGATATGGCGAGAGATGGGCTCAGCATTGGCTGGACGTTGTTCGCTACGCCGACACGCATGGCTTCGAAGTCAACAC
>JBIKLJ010000352.1:0-3954 GCA_044359895.1 Pirellula sp. | reverse complement strand
CCGCATGTCCTCGTGGAGCATCGTGTGCTTTTCGATTGAATCCTTGAAGCTTTCGAGTTGTTCGTGGGTCGGAAGCTCCCCATAAATCAGCAAATAGCTTGTTTCAAGAAAATCGCAGTGTTCCGCCAGCTCTTCAATGGGGTAACCTCGGTAGCGAAGAATCCCGCGATCGCCATCCAGGTAGGTGATGGAGCTGTAGGTGTTTGCTGTATTGGCAAAGCCGTCATCGATCGTCGTGTGCCCCGTATCCCGGAGCAATTTCGAAATGTCCATCGCCCGATCATTCTCGGTTCCAACGAAGACGGGAAGCTCTATTTCTTTTCCGCCAACAGTGAGTTTAGCGGGGGTGGGATCAACTTTCGGCAAAGCGTTGATGGCGCTCATGAATTACTCCGCTGCGGCCCAAAGAGGCTGTTCGCAGCTCCAAAAAAGGTGGGGGGAAATTTGCAAAAGCAGTGTAGCCGGAAGGACGCTTGACGACAATCGACCAAATGCCCTCAGACTCATTCGAACTCTTCAAATTCCTCGCGAACCACGTCCCCAGGGCTATCCACCATTTGGCAATAGCTGTCGTATCGGCGTCCGTCCAGACGGCCATCTGCCACGGCATCCTTCACACAACAGTCATTTTCGTGAATATGGGAACAATTTGGATACCGGCAGTTGGACGCAAAGGGGCGTATATCTCGAAATAGGCCGGACATTTCGCTGGGGGAAATATCCCACAATTGGAACTGGCGGACGCCCGGCGTGTCGATAATGGAACCTCCGTAACTGAGCGGAAAAACCTCGGCCGTGGTCGTGGTGTGCTTCCCTTTTTGATTTTCGGCGCTCACCGCCTGAACTCGCTGTCGAAGCCCGCTGTCGATTGCGTTGAGAATGGACGATTTTCCAACTCCACTTTGCCCCACAACCACGCTGTTACGATTACGGGTCATCAGCCTCAATCGGTCCATACCCCACCCCCGGGCGGCACTCACCATGAGCACACGGTAGCCCATTTGAGTGTAGGTTCCGATCAACGCTTGCAGCATGGTCGTATCAATCAGATCACATTTGTTGATACAAACGCAAGCATCGAGCTGATTTTGCTCCGCCGTGGCCAGCACGCGATCGATCAGATTGGGCTTGATGGAGGGCTGGGCGGCACTGGTTACCATCAACAATTGGTCGACATTTGCAACAATCACATGCCGGCGCTGTTTGCTGGTCCGACTCAAGGTCGATCGTCTAGGTTCGATTCGGACAACCCAAGCTTGCTCTTCCCCCTCCGGCAAAAGCCGCACGATATCTCCGGCGACAAGAACATGCCGCTGATCCGTCGCTAAGTTTTTCAGAACTCGACGTACGGCGCATCGAAAAATGCGGCCATCTTCAACGCGGACAATAGATTCACGCCCATGAACCCGCAAAACCAAGCCGTTTAATGTTTGGCTGGCATCTACATCCAATTGAACTTGGCCAAGAGATTCTGGCTCATTGTCATCGATTAGATTTCCTTTGACGGTCCGGTGCCGCGTCTGATCCCCCTTGCCGCTGACCCGTTGTGACGCAACCGTATCGATATCTTCTTGATCAACGGCGTAGTCATTCGTAAGATCCGCGCTACGTGCCTGAGATTGGTGTTTCTTTCGAAACTCGATCCTGATCTTGTTGGACTTCTTGCGCGGCATATTGCATCGAAAGTGGATACGGAGTGACAGTAAGGTCGGCATTGTACCAGCGGCCAACTACATCGCCACAAGTCTTTACAACAACCGACCAATTAAAAACGTACCATCATCCACTACCAGACAGCGATCGCCTTTCTACTTTCTGGAACGACCCCTCTTTACTTCCAACTCTCGGTAAAATGCATCGATTGCCATCGCGTGTGTAGCTTGCATGGATTCGCCAAATACGGGTTCCAATTTTTGGCTTTCCAAATCGGCTGCGTCGCTAGATTGCTCTCCTTCCGCAGACTCACCGGCACCGCGATTGAGAAAGTTGATCACATCGAGAACATCTAAAGGGTCCACTTTGCTGTTCCCGTTGGTATCAATGTACGGAATGGTTTCACCAACATTGGTGGGCAAATCTCGAAATTTATTCGCTTCGATATCATTGATGATCTGCAAAACATCCAGGGGTGAAACGTCCCCATCGTTATCCACATCCAAACGGTTTTTGGGATTTTGGTAGGCAGAGAGTACCCTCACAGCGACCAGTCCAACGTCACTCATAACTTCATCATTATCCATGACTCGGTAGGAAAATGACACGTCCACTCGTTCATCTGCCGGCGGCGTGTACTCCAAACGTCCATCGGAGAGCACTCGGACGGACCCCTTGGTCGGTGGAGCCACGATGATAACTGAGGTTCGATCAATGGTGCCATCGGGATCGCGATCGTTTGCAAGAACATCAATCACAACCGTACGATTGGTCGGGGTCGTGGCACTATCGCTACCTGTGATAATCGCCTGTTCATTCACATCCAAAACACTGACCGAAAGCGGACTGACTACGGAAAGATTGCTCGCATCGGTGCTTCGGACGGAAACCGTGTAGGAGGCGAGAGCTTCGAAATTTAGCTTTCGCGTTGTTCGCAATTGATTACCAACAATCGCGAATGGAAGTGATGACTGCCCAGCGACAATCTGATAGGTAAAGGATCCACCAGCGTCGGGGTCAATCGTAGACAATGTTCCTACCACCGTCCCGGCTGGAAGATTTTCCATTACTCCTGCTGAAGTCAGTCGAACTTCCGTCGGAGCCTCCGGGAGATCCACGACCGCTATGCTCAACGCTTTTTCGAACGTATTGAATGCAGCATCGGTCGCACGAACACGGACGGATAAAACCGGGCTGCTCTCAAAGTTCAATGCACTTGCCAGCACCAGTTGAGCGCCGTTGATCGTTACAAGACTGTTTCCACTGGAACCCTCGCCCGAAACCAAGGTAAACGTGAATTGCTCGTTCGCATCAGGATCCGTGGCCGACAATTGACCGACGACGGCACCAGCAGCACCGTTTTCATTGATGGACGAAGCATCCAACGCAATGTTGGTGGGGGTTTCGTTCACGTCCCGAACCGTAATGGTAAACGTCTGGGTTGGACCTGAGCCGGAAAGATCGAAGGCTTGTACCGCCACTCGGTAGCTTGAGCGGCTCTCGAAGTTCAGGGAAGTATTGCTCGTCAATTGGCCATTCACCATGGAGAACAGCGAATTGTCATTGTTGCCAGCAACCAATCGATACGAAATCACATCGCCAGCGTCCTGATCGGAAGCGGTAAAGGCTCCAATCAATGTTCCGACGGGGCTGTTTTCATTGATCAGGCTGGATTGAATCTGCAAATTGGTCGGCAGATCGTTGATGTCCCGAATCGAAATCGTTAAGGGCGACTCAAAAGAAAGTCCCCCCTGATCTTGAGTTCGAACACGAATGGTATAGGTTTCGCGACTTTCAAAATCGAAAATGGAATTAGATCTTAGAGTCGCTCCGTCCAAAACGAATTGTCCGTTGTCGGAATCACCTGCACCGGCTACCAAGCTATAGGTGAAGCGGTCCAATGCATCCACATCGATCGTTCTTAAGTCGCCGATGGCAGAGCCAATGGCGGCATTCTCCAGGAGAGCAGAGCTCGTTAGATTCACGGCGAACGGCTGTTCGTTAACGTCTTTCACCGAGACAAGTATGGTCTTCTCAAAAGAGAGCCCACCGACATCGGTCGCACGAACTCGAAGGGAGTACGTGTTCTTGGTTTCGAAGTCAAAACTAGAAGTAGCTCGCAGAGTGTTGCCGGACACCTCGAAGAGACTATTGTCTGTGTCGCCAGTTCCGCCCACTAAGCTAAAGCTGGCAAAGTCAGCAACGTCTTGGTCGACTGCCGTGAACAACCCAACGACTGCATTAGGACTTTGATTTTCATCGATGTCCGTCTTCGACAGTATCACATTGGTCGGTGCTTCG
>JBIKLJ010000351.1:0-3964 GCA_044359895.1 Pirellula sp. | reverse complement strand
CGATCGTCCGAAACGGAGTTGAGGCGGTCAGCAGCGAATCCGCAGTGCAACGTCGTGCACAGGTGCAACAAGCCCATGCACCGGTTCCCGCTCCCCATTCGGCACAAAATCAGTTTGCAGTTCAGCCGTCCCAATACAATCCGATCCAGTACGTGGATGGCCTTCGGGAGCATGTCAATGCAGCCAAACCATCCCTTAGTCGAAACAGCGATCAAGCATTATCTGAAATTGCTCAGCCAATCGCCTTTGGTACGGGAACAGCCACTGGCCGCTCCCGTCCGTCGGATATTCTGCGAGAGACAGTTCCACCTCGCGAGCGAGGCGATTCAGGTCTGGCTCGCTCGGATGACTCGCCGATTTATCGAAGAATCGACCAAGCTCATCTTGCCCCGAAGAACATGCCTGTCGCGACACCTGCTGTTACCCCAGCACCCATCGCCGTGGAATCTAGAGAACAGGCGACGCCTGAAGCGGCCCCGATTTCGGCGCACATTGACCGTCGTATAGCGGCTGATTCGCCCGAACTGAAATCGACGAATGGAGCGGTTGCAGCCGCATCAAGCCTTCCGCTACCTGTCGCATTTACACCTAGCTGGGAAGTCGATTGCTTCTTGTGGCCCGAAGTGGTGAAGCAAATTGAACGTTCGCATGCCGAAGCGTTTCGACAGATCGGCAAGCATTTGTGTACAGCCAATCGCGACGGCTTGAAGGTGATGGCAATCACCAGTGGTGAGCGAGGTGTTGGGCGGAGCACCGTTGCCATGCATATGGCCCGAAGCGCAGCTGCAAGCGGACTGAAAGTGGCACTGGTGGAAGGGGATGCATTTTGTCCAAGCTTGATCGATCAGTTACGACTGGACGTGGAGCATGGTTGGGCCGATTGTTTGTTTGAAAATGTGCCTTTGCACGAAGTCGCTGTTCATTCGATTCAAGATGGAATCACCTTATTTCCCTTGAAGAGCGTGATTTCTGCTCAGGAACTACATGCCAATCTTCATCGCATGGCAAAGCTCATCAAGCGAATATCTACCTTGTTCGATATCGTGTTTATTGACGCGAACCGATTGAACCTGGAGCAACGTGACTTAGTGGGTGTATCACAAGAGTCGGTGATTGATGCTGCAATTGTTGTGGTCGACACAGAACTGAGCATCAAAGAGAAAGTCGACTCGGCGGTCGGTATCTTGCAAAACATGGGATTGTCTTCGATCGGATTGGTCGAAAACTTCCAGTCATAATTTTTTGGCATCGCGCAACTCCATCCAACATCGAGCTCGAACCATGTACGAATCATACTGGGGATTTCAAGGCCGCCCGTTCGAAAGCCATTCGGACGAACGAACTTATTTCCCATCCGAGCTCCACAATGCGGCCCAATTGAAGTTGCATTATGCGATCGAAACCAGAAAGGCGGTTGCCTTGCTGTGCGGCGAGCCCGGCACCGGAAAATCCATGATCTTGGATTCTGTGCTTCAGAATCTGCCTGCGTTTGTCTCTCCGAAAGTTCGAGTGGTTTACCCCGCCATGCCGCCGGAGCAATTGTTGCGTTACATCGCTCGGCAAATGGCACCTCATGATTCGGCGGATATCGTGGGTGGTATTGGACAATCCATCGAGACTTTGGAACGCATGCTGCGCCACAACGTTGGCGAAAACCAGCATGCTTTGATCGTCTTGGACGAAGCTCATTTGCTCGAAAGTTATGGTTCGCTCGAACCGTTACGCCTGTTGCTGAACCTTGCGGCGGAGCTTACCGATTCGGAATCCGCAGTCACGCTTGTTCTGGCGGGCTCCAACAATCTTTTGGCCCATATCGCTAGACACTCTGCGCTCGAAGACCGTGTCTCCGTCCGATGCGTTTTGGAACGATTTTCACACGACGAAACGGCAGAGTACATTCAGCATCGTCTTCATGCCGTAGGCTCCAAGAAAGCAAATGAGTTTACTGCAGAGGCTATCGAGCGAATTCAAGAAACCACGCTTGGAATACCGCGCCGAATCAACCGTCTTTGCGATCTCGGACTGATGGTAGGCTTCGCACAAGAGCTCCCTCATGTCGACGCAAACACCATCGAAAACGCACATAGCGAACTTTCGATTCGCTCGCAAGCTGCCTAAATCGCAATGCTTGGTCGCTCGATCGACTCGGGGGTCTTTACGTTCCTTTAGGCAGGGGGAGCGTTGCACAAAAGCAAGGACTCAAGCCAATCTCGCCAGCGTTTGGTCGACACCACGTCCATTTGCGGATAGCTCAATTGAGGAATCGAAATCTGCTTGTTACCTGCCAGCCAGGTAAGTGACCCTTGCCAAATACCACTTTCGTCGACTTCGATTCGAAGCTGTAAAGGGTCGGAATCGCGTCTCCCTTCGAAGCACGTTTGCAGCTCGATTCGCCCAAGTCGATTCCAGGTGCTGCTACCCAGTCGAGAGCCTTCTACAAACTGCAAGACCGGTTGGCCCGTTCCTTTGGGTGTGAAGCGTAATGTCTTGCTGCACTGAGTCGGTACCGGTGAGTCTTTCGCGATCAGTATTTTCGGGGGGCTGATACGTTCGGATCGCTCTTCAATAATGACCCCTAAGTCATAGGCTGTGGACGCGCGAGCGGTCGTCGCGGTGGGTTCGACGGGGGGCATGATGTACTTTGCTTGGATCGCAGCCCCACGCGACAAATCATTGGAACGCATCATCACCAGTTTTGCTTTGGGACCGATCAATTCTGAAAGTTTTCTTTGGATCTTGGGCATCCAGCGCAGGTCTCCCAGTACCAGAACAGCGTTGATGGTAGTGGGATCAACCTTCGAACGTATCAGAGCTTCTTTCGCAAAGTTCTCGCAATCGTCTTCCAGTTCACCGACCCATTCTTGCAAGCGTTCACGTTCAAGTTGTTTTTCTAACTTACCACTTGGCACTTCGAAGATAAACGGAACCGTGGCAGAAACCCGAAGCTTGTCGAACGCCCGTTCGACGGTTCTCTGCAACCGCGAAGCAGCACCCATGTCCTCTCGAATCACGTTTCCGAACTTGCTCTCTACTTCGGATGCCAGCAGTTTTGCGGCCTTGTCGTGCCAACGGGTTATTCCTCGTTTCCAATCCCCTACTGACGACAGCATTTGTACCGAAAGCCCCTCGATGCGAACGACGGAAACTTCGCACGCCGCACCATTGAGCATGGCGACCATAAAAACCTTGCGGTACTCCGTTGATTGGCCCGAGGAATGCGCTAATCGCGATTCGATTTCGGTATGTGCCAGTACAGCTGCCAAGGGTTTGTCGATCAATTGTAGGACTTCGACACCCGCGATCGAAGCCGCCGTTTTGGTACTGAGCCGATGCAATTGGTCATAGCATGCAGGTACGGTGATGACTGCATGGGACGCATTAGGGACTTTGCGTCTTGCACTGCCGGCCAATTGCCGAACGACGCACGCAACCAAAACTTCCGGTGGTACTTGCCGACCTCCAAAAGGTCGCTCCAGCAACGGCAATCCATACCAACGTTGCATTCCATAAAAGATTTGATTGGGCTTTGTCGCTCGCAACGAGACTGCCTGAGCCCCAACGGCGACTTGCTCACCTTCACTGTACAGCATGTTTCGAAGATCGGTCGAATCTCCGTCGACAGCAATCTCTTCAAGCTTAAACTGCTGGTCGATATAGCTCACTCGCGAATGGATCAACCCAAGTTCTATACCTACGGCGGCAAACGATCGTTGAGACGTCGACTTTTCAAGTCCTGTGCTCGTTGCGAAATCAAATCCAAATTTGGAGGGTACGTTTTCGACCGGCTTCACGCGAGGAGCTACGATGGGTCGTTCAATCAAATGAAGCGAGATCAGCTTCTCTAACAGATCGGAGGCGGATTGGCATCTTTCTGCAGGGTTTTTGGCAACCAAAGCCTGAAACACGGAATCCAATCGAATATCCAAGTCGCTCCTTACTTCATAAAGTGCTTGCGGCTTACGAT
>JBIKLJ010000350.1:0-3978 GCA_044359895.1 Pirellula sp. | reverse complement strand
TTTTCCATCCTTGGTGCTGTAAAGCGCAACTTGGAATGGACGAAAGGCAGCCAACATGGTTGCGTCCGACGAAAACGCGAGACTGCTGCAAGGAGATTCTTGTTGGATGGCCCCCACCAGCTTTCCTTCGTTCGTCTCAACGACGGCGATCGAGTTTCCAGAAACAAACGCCATGAGTTCTCCAGCGGGTGTCATCGAAGCGCTCAGAGAATTCCCGGTCGAGCCTTGCTTTAATGCCTTCGGTCCAATCTTGTTTTCGAGATCCCAGATCGTGAAATGATGCTTTTGGCTGATCGTGGCAAAACGGTTGTTGGGAAGGAAGGCCATCCAATGAAGCTCATCCCACGCTCCACCACCCCCTGTGAATTGAAACTCGGGGACTATTTGCCCGTCGGTAATTCGGAAGATCGCTACATCATTTCCCTTGTCAAATCCCTCGACTCGAACTGCCGCAACGCGTGAGCCGTCCGGACTGATTGCCATCAGCTTCCAAGGGTCCGGGTATTCGGCAACCGAAGTCACCTCCGAACTAGTCGCCGAACATACCGCAAACTTGCCGTAGCTTTCTCCGCGTTTGCCTTCTTGGTAGACATTCAGCACCAAGGTTCCCGCTTTACCGGCACCCATCACTTGGAGTTTTGCAAAGAAGGGTTTCTTAAGAGTGCACGGAATGATCGCATCTTCGAAAACAATCTCTGGGAATGCAGCGGGTTCCTTCGCCGACCAAAAAGGCTTTGCGGGCACAATGGACATCGGTTTAAATCCCGTGTTCTTGGCTTTGCGTTTCGGTATATCGCCATCGATTACGGAATCCGAGACATCGTCATCAGGATCCTCTTCCTTCTTGGGTTTATCAGCCCTAGAAGTGCGACCGGTTTTTTGGGTTTCCGATTTAGGCATGTCCTTCGAAGAACTGCTCTGCGAATCGGGTTGCTCCGTGCCGCCTGCAAAAGGATTGTCGGGATCTTCATCCGGCGTACTCGCATCCGCGAGTACTTTTTCCGCCGACAAGAAAGCTTTCACAAACTGAGCATCAGCAGGGCTGAGCTTATCGAATGGTACGGTGACTACCTTTCCATCTGACTTAAGGATCTGAGCCGCTTTGGCATCCGCAAACTTGAGCTTCCCTTCGATCTTAAACTTGCCCGACTTGTCGGAAAAAGTGCGTTTCTCTCCAAAAGAAGCAAGAGGGCCTTTGGGTTCACCCGACCAACCAAGGCTGAGCCATTGCGACCACAGCAAAACGTTCATCGATAGAAACGCACATAGCAAAACTTTGCGAGTCGGAGTCAGACAAGACGACGTAGCGAGATAATGAGAGTATCGCAGCGGGAGCATTGCAATAGACCTACCATACAAAAGAGCCAAAATTCGAAATCAGGAGAAATCTCGAGCGCTCTATCGTAACGGTTCAAAACGCGTCCCGCCACTATCCCCTAAGGATTAGCCAGAGCACGACTACGCTTTACAAGGCGCTCGTGCAAGTCGATGATCGAGCCGTACAATTCGTCCAGCTCTTTCGTTTTCGTTTGGACATCGTTTTCCAGACTGGTTGCGACTTCGGAAATTACAGCAAACTCTTTGTCGTATTGGCTCTTGTCCATCTTGAGTCTGGTGTTCTCTTCCGATCGCTTTAATTCTTGCTCCAAAGCAACTGTATTCGTTCGGCTGACTTCGTCCAGTTCACGGCTGATCAACAGCAGGTCCTGTCTGGCACGTGTGGTTAGACGTCTTGTGTCCCGAAACGCAAATTCGTAGTCGTTCAGTGGCCGAATGAAAATACGTTCCCCAAGAGTCACTACGCCCAGCTTATCGAGCTCTTTGGCTGCGGCTGCATCAAACACATAGGTGTCTCCTGTCTTGAACATGACTGCTTCATCGACATCTCGTTTCAAACGAGCGTCCACGCTGCGTCCACTTAAGTCGTAATAGCCACCTTCCATGGCGTTGCGTTGTTCTTGCGAATCGACGTCAATCGAATGATCTTTCGTGAAGGTAACACGGTATCCCAAGGAGCTATCCAATGTTTTCTCAGGAGCGCGACCACCATCATTCACATACGACTGAAGGAGCTTGGCTTTCGCGACATCTTTTGGACTCAATTGCAAAAGATCAGCGTCTGCCAATGCTGGGTCAACGCCGAGCAATTCGGCGATCTTGTTTTTATCCATACGGCCAAAGATGGCCCCTTCTTCTGATTTCGATCCTTCAGCAGCGAAAGCAATGTGGGAATCGATGGGCACCACTTCGTAAATAGCCCAGGTTTCATTTGCGTTGATAGAAGCTTGCTGCACTTGCGAAAGAGGAGCCGTGGGCCGCAAGGTAGCGAGACCGTTGATGTTTGCTACGACAACATACTCGCCCAAATAAACGGTTGGAAGCAAACCCACAGGGGAAATCGCTTCTCCAAACGCATACACAACGCTTTCGGGCGTCAATGCGGAATCCATGGCGGGAACAACTGGTGCGGCGGCACCTCCGGCATTGGCTGCATCGGCAGGTGGTGCAACGGGTAGATTGCTGATAGTCGGTGGGAGCTGGACGGCATACAACGTTGGCTCACCTTGCTTTGCGGGCGGAGCAGCTTGACGCCTTGCGCCGCGCCATACTCTGCCTCGTTCCAAGGCCAAGCGGTTTACTTCATTCGACAGCGGAACAAATTTCTCTAGGTTGAGGCTTGGATCCAGGCGGTCCCCCAACATTTCTAAGTCCACTTGCTTGGTCAGCTTGGCTACTTTTTCCATCAAAGTGTCGTGGGACTTTGTCAACGCAACACGTTGATGGGTGACGCTTCCCGCAAAAAATAGAAAGGTCCAGGACTCGATGAACAGGATTGTCAAAAGAATGGTGTGGGCTGTTCCCCAGGCCTTAAAGCCTTTGACCAACAAAATGATAAAGACCACCAGGGAAATAAGCACAACCAACCAGACAAGCATGCCGAAAATGTCCATGTAATTCTGCCTGGGGTTGAAAGTCGCGATGGTGTGGGGAGGACTGTCGAAACGCACGAGTACGCTGGAAACGAGCCAACGCACGCTACAGCATAGTTGGAAAAAATGAGTTTTCCTAACATTTCCTCCGTCAAATCGATGTTAAGTTGGCTAGATTTCACTGTCAAGCAAGACGTAACGCTTTGCCTGAGCCGACTTGTCCTTATGCCCCGATTTTGAGGGTTTTGCGGATCGGGCCGGAACGTCAGCCGGTTCCGACAACCCCTTCCCCGATTCGCCTCCAACTTCCGTTTCTACCAGGTTGACTCCATAAACTATGCCAGAACCGATTATCAGCATCAGCGGCCTCCGAGGAATCGTGGGTTCAGAACTTTCTCCGACAGTCGCGAGTCTATTTGCCGCTGCATTTTGCACCCAAGCGCCACCTGGCCCCATCGCGATCGCACGCGACGGCCGTCTGAGCGGGCCCATGCTGGCGGATTCCATCGCCGCGACCATCACGGGACATGGACGCGATTGCCTAGATCTGGGGGTTGCAAGCACGCCCACTGTCGGTGCTTTTGTTCGACACGCCAAAGCGGCCGGAGCGATCCAAATTTCAGCCAGCCACAACCCACCTGCCTACAACGGGATGAAGCTTTTCAGTCCCGAAGGCCGAGTTCTACCGTCCGAACCAGGAACCCGCGTTCTCAACGCCTATCGACAAGGGCTTACGAACTGGCAGCCTGCAAACTCGCTGGGTACAAGACGCCCTACCGAGGAAAGCCATGACATCCATCTTCAGCTTGTGCTGGCGACCGTTGATGTCCCATTGATTCGAAAATGCCAATTCCGAGTTCTTCTCGATAGCAACCATGGCGCGGGCTCGATTCTTGGCAAGCGACTTCTTGATGCTCTGGGTTGCGAAACCGTGATTTTGGGCGGACAGCCTGACGGACAATTCGCACACCCACCGGAACCTCTCGCAGAGAACCTAACCACCGTTTCACCACGAGTAGCCCAAGAAGGCTTCCACGTCGGATTTTGC
>JBIKLJ010000134.1:0-13972 GCA_044359895.1 Pirellula sp. | reverse complement strand
TCCGTCCCAGCAGGCCGAGCCAACGAAACGGTGCACGCGATTCAGTCTGTCGCGGCGCGCCCCACAGCCAAGAGGCACCGGAAACAATAACGAGAGCACTGCTGCCAGCCGTCAGTAAAAAAGGAACTGTGGTAGGCAGCCATGTACTTGCCAGATAAGGTGTTAAGGCTTCCAACGCATCCATGTTCGCCCAGGCCCAAATTGCGTAAAATTGCAGCAGTACGGTCATGGCTAAAGCAGGTGCGAACCAGACACGAATGGGGCGCGGGCCATCGCGGTGTTTGGCCATTATTACCATACCTAACAGAGGGAACGCGAGCCATGGTACCAGCGGGTAATTGCCGTCAAACAGCAGATACCGCAGTGTTACCCAACCGAACGTGCTATCGGCCAAGTGGCCACCGTCAACGTTCCAATCGGTTTCAATGTAGTGTCCAAGGTACATCGGCACGATGGGAATCCATGCGATGCAAAGTGCTGCCGTGAGCAATCGCGCACGCGTTCCATTGGGAACAAGGAATGTCGCGATCAGCATCATCAATGCAAGGGGTACAAGAATCTCGGTTGACCAAACATATGCATGGAAAATAACACCTGCAATCGCGAGCGTAAGCGCGCGGCGAAGCAAATACCCTCTTGAACCACTGGAATATGGGACGGTCATGGAAGAGTCTTTCGGCGAGACTTTCGTCGACTGAAGCTCCCAGGTCATTCCCGCCAATAGACAAAACAGCGCCGCAGCCTTGCCTTCTAGGAAAATCGCCAATTCGGCGGCGATTGCAGCAATCCCTCCCTGGTCTGGATGTGTCGGAACAAAGTGCATGTAAATCATCCCAATCACTGCTAATCCGCGAGCAATATCGAGACTTTCGTAACGTGTTTTATTCTCAATTGGCGGCGCGGGCAAATGGATTTCATTAGGAACAATCCGTTGAGCCGATGCTGTTAAAGTATCAAGTTCCTGAACTGGACAGCCGCCATAGCTTTTGTTGGTAACCAGATGTTCGTTTTTCATAACGACACTATTGGGCGTCACCCAAGTCCCCGCAGCTACGTCTGCCCCGTAAAAGAGGACTGTTGACTCCCCGACGGTTGCTCCCTTGCGGACAACGACGGGCGCAAGTTTGAGTACGCGATCTTCAAAACTGTGCGCTTGATAGTTCGCGCCAACGGTAGCATGATCTTCGATGATAATCATATCAGGGTCCGCAAGCTGGACAAAGCCAGGCCCAAGTACGACGCGACGTCCGATGCTTGCCCCCATAGCACGCAGGTACATTGCCAACCAAAGCGTCCCCTCGAGCGATGCCAAAAACCGGGCCGCGTAGAACTGCCAGGCGACATAAAGAAAATCCCAGCGACTGCACCAGCATGACCATAAAGGATGCTGTCCCGATTTCGCTCGGCCCAACAGGAACCATTTCATGGCGACGACCAAGCCGCATTCGAACATGATGGTCCCCAGGGTAACCGCAGGTGCCAATAAAAAAGTTCGTTCTACCCAGTTTGCGTCCAATGCGAAACTCGATAGAAGCCAGTACCAAAAGTAGACCAGACTGAGCGGCACAACCGGAAGGGCGAAACGGAGCGACTCCCAAAACAGCCGCGAGATGAATCGCAAGATTCCAGGTTCGTACGTCAGACTTCGATCCATATGGATTATTTCACGCCGAGGCAACTGCAGAGGCGGATGTCCGAACCAAGATGTACTTGCGCTCGATCCTCGGGAAGAAGCAACCGTGCAAACACCGATGAGAACATCCGCTTGCAGTTTCGAGCCCGTGGGAATAACCACGTGATTGCCCAGAAAGGTACCGCGTTCGAGAGACGTGGGCTCCACGGTGACAGTTCCGCGATGGATGCGAGGCCCACCCAGATAGATACCATCTGCAAGAAAGCTTTCTTCGCCCACGCGAAGCGTCTCGGGCACAGAACCGATGATGGTACTAATCTCGCACTTCACGCCAATGTTCATACCTGACAACCGCAGCCAGAGCGGCCAAAAGAGGGTTCCGCTAAGCCAGCGACCGACCGACTCTACCTGATTGGATTTATAGGACATTCGAATGTAGGACATACTCCATCGGTTCTGTGTACCGAATTGCACCTGGCCCAAACATCGAAGTAGCAACGCTTTGCCGGCCAAGGCGATCGGCACGTAAAGGCTGATTGCTACAAGCGACAACAGGAAAGCCTGAAGGCTAAGATTGGGTTCGCGTAGCCATTCTAAGAGGGGCTCCGATTTCAGTTCAAACACCGAGATTGCAAGCAGCAAAACGATCCAGAAAGGAATCATGGACGCAATCGAGGCGACTGAATCGAAGCCAAGTTTTGCGAATGTGTAAAGTGGCGGAGCAAGCGTTTTCGAGAGCACTGGAGCGGGTGGGAAGGGGGATTTGCCTGAGCGTACGGCAGGCACTCCATCCCACATTTCGCCATCTGCAATTGTCTCCCCTGCAGGCAGCCATGACAGTGCGGCAAGGTAGCCATTGCGTTCGATCGATGTGTTTCCGCTCAGGCACGCCCGAATGTCAACCGTTGCACCGTTACCGATGGCGACCGGCGCAAAGTACATACAACCATGATGGAGCTCGATAAGCCCGATGTTCGCTTCGCATGCAAGCGTAACATCATCGCCAATGGTTAGCATGTCCCAACCACCCAATTGGAGATTGACGCCGCGATGGATGTGTACTCGGCGGCCAACCTTGGCTCCTAACGCTCGAAGCACGGAACCATACAAGGCGGTGCCAGCTAGAATGTCCCATGGGATGGTTCGGGCTGCATTGGTAACGATCCAGTGACGGAGATAATAATTGCTCCAAACAGGAGTTCGCATCGGTTCATAGCGACCGATCAGAATCCACTTTAGGCCAACCGTGATGCCGATGGAACAAAGGGCATAAATCCATATTCCAAAGAGTGCAAAGAACGGTTCGAGCAACAGGGTGCCCAGAAGTCCAATGTGCGATAGAAGAGATGGCAGAAGTTCGAAAGCGAGGGCATGACCGATGGCGCTCATCGCGACCAATTGCAGCAACAACCACAGCGTTTGCAAAATCGTAACAGCAATGGGTGAGGCCGTGTGTCCAGGTGGTAACCGACCAAAGGGTGGAGAAACCGATGGTTGTGAATGATCGGCGGATAAGTGTTGAGCAAGTCGAACTGCACAGCGGGAGTTGTACAGATCTCGAGTCGTAATCGATGCGGTTTCAGGCCGCTGGCGCAGAAAGCAAGTGACTGCGACTGCCGTTAGGGAGTCACCGCCAAGGTCGATAAAGAAATCATCGTCCGTCGATAGGGGAGCATTTGTCCCAAGAGCCTTACCGAACGCTTCGACAATGTAGGCTTCCAGAGCATTGCATGGTTTTGTGATTTCCCGTGATGAGGCAGACAGGTCGGCAATATCTTCGTGATGGAGTTCGGGCAATTGTTTGCGGTCGACTTTGCCACCTATACTGCGAGGCAGCGACTCAAGTAAGCCGAAGCGAGCAGGCACCATGTACGAGGGCAGCAATTGGCGGAGAGCCATTTTGAGGCTTGCGAAGTCCGGCGGTGCGTCCAGGTCGATCGGCACGATATGCGCTGCCAGCAGCTGTTTATGATCCTCGCCTTGAGCTCTGCATGCGCATTCGCGCACGCCCGGCAAATCGGAAAGATGAGCTTCGATTGCCTCCAGCTCAACTCGGTAGCCTCGCAGCTTGATTTGCGTGTCGATGCGCCCTAAATAAATAAATTGTCCGTCCGCTTCGCGGCTGACAAGGTCACCGGTCCGATAGATTCTTCCAAGGGAGGGATGAACGGGGAACTTCTCGTTGGTTAGCTTCGGAAGGTTGCGGTATCCACGAGCTAACCCCATGCCGGCGATGCATAGTTCACCGGGCTCACCATCAGCCACGGGTAACATGTTTTGGTCAAGAGCCCACGCAGAATTGCCTTGCACGGGACGCCCAATTGTCACGGGGAACCCTTGCCGTATATCGGCCCGCAATACCGTGACGGTACACTCGGTTGGCCCATATCCGTTGACGAGTCGTCGGCCTGGGGCCCAGCGTTCAACCAGGTCTTCGGGCAGGGCCTCCCCACCAACATAAAGCAAACGCAGATCCGGCAGTTCTTTTTTGGGTTCGAGGCAACCTGTGGTCCGCAGAAGTGTGGGGGGAGGGCAGAAAACGGTGATCCGCTCGCGACGTAACCAATCCACCAAGTCTGGGCCCATACGACCTGCCGTGTCGTCGATGACTACCAAGGTGGCTCCAACGGCGAAGGCAAGCCAGATTTCTTCGATGGAGGAATCGTAGGCAGCTGACGACCCTTGACCAACTCGATCTGCAGGCGTGAGCTGAAATTCATCGATATCGGAGGCTACTAAATTCATGACTGAACGATGCTCAATCATCACTCCTTTGGGCGCACCAGTCGTTCCCGAAGTATAGATCACATAGCAGAGATCCTCGGAGGTGGGTGTCTCACGCTGGTGTTGAGTGCCCCGTTGCTCCATCGATACATCGGAGGTTCCTACATCAAAAGCAGGTGGGGTTTGTAACTCTGCACTTGCAACTCGTGATAACCCATCTTCATCGGTCAGCAATAAAGAGGCATCGGCATTATCGAGAACCGCCTGGACGTGCGAGTCAGGAAAGACCGGATCGATACAAGTAAATGCCCCACCCGATTTGAGAACCGCAAGCTGACACAGATACAGCCGATGAGAATTTCGTGGTACCAGGATCGCGATCAGTTTGCCCGGTTTGGAATACGGTGCAATCCGAGTTGCCAGCGATTCCGCCTCTGTGTTGAGCTGCCCGTAGCTGATAACCTGACGTTGTCTACCGTCCGAATCCGGCGGAACGTCGACCGCGATCTTGTCTGGATACAAGTCTGCGGATCGCTCAAAAAAATGATGCAACAGTTCAGCGGGACGGGAGCGTTCAGCAGGTAGTGTCGTTAAATCGGTCATGGTTCAGTGGTTCACCAACTGAACCCATAATGCAAATGAGGGCATTGGTGAGCGGTTGCATTCCGCGGAAAATACACACGAATCTCGATCAGCTTTTGCAATTCGATTTCATTCGTTGCGAACGATAATGGAATATCCCAAACAGAAACTTAGAAAAGCGCTTCGGAGAAAGCGTCTGGATCGAACTCGGAGATGTCATCTAGTTTCTCACCGATCCCAATGAATTTTACCGGCAAGCCAAATTGTTCTGCGATCGGAACGATCACTCCCCCCTTGGCGGTTCCGTCCATCTTGGCAAGAACGATACCCGTACATCCAGCAGCTTCCGAAAAACCTTTTGCTTGACTGATCGCATTTTGTCCAGCGGTAGCGTCCAAAACAAGAAGCACTTCATGCGGAGCGCCGTCGATTTGCTTTTGAATGATTCGCTTCATTTTTTCGAGCTGCTGCATCAAATTGCTTTGAGTCTGCAATCGGCCTGCCGTATCCAAAATACAAACGTCGTACGATTCCGCGACAGCTCTCTGAACGGTTTTGTAAACAACCGAACCAGGATCAGAACCGTGTTCCCCCAAAACAATATCGCAACCAATTCGTTCCGACCAAATTTTAAGCTGCTCAACCGCTGCCGCCCGGAACGTGTCACCCGCGCCCAACAAGACGCGATTGCCTTGTTGGGTAAGTCGATTGGCAAGTTTAGCAATCGACGTAGTTTTTCCTGAGCCGTTGACGCCGACCACTAAAATCACTGTTGGACCTTGATCGGCCATTCGCAGCGATGCACTTCTCGACTTGAGCGATTCCTTCACTTGTTCGCGCACAACGCTTAGCACATCCGCAAACTCGATCCTGCGGCTGCGGTAAGTGTTGCTAATCGAGTCCCGAATTTTGCTGGCCGTCACGCCCCCCATGTCCGTTCGAACTAGGGTCGCATAGAGATCGCTCAAAAACTGATCGTCGACAAGTTGGCCCTCGCTTTTCCAAAGGTCGCGAATATCCGTCCGCAACCATTCGTTCGTTTTTGCTAAAGCACGACGATACCAGCTGACCTGCTCCTCACCAGCATCTTGGGAGGGCGTTGGTCCGCTCGGTTCATTGCCGTTGCTCTTCAGGCTTTTGTCGGTAGATTTGTCCAGCTGGCTTCCCTCTTGGTTCTCTACCTTTTTCTTTCGCCAGAATACCATGCTTCAGTTGATTTCTATTTAGTCTAAAGGGCTTGATTGGGGGAGCTCGAAACATCGGATCTCACGGTCGTTCCTGACCAGGAAATGCCCATCTGCGATTGCAGGAAAAGTCCAAAGTATATCGCGTCCATTCGAAGTGTTGGTGGGATCAATCGCATGAAAGCGACCCGTTTCTTGATACCCTTTTGGGCTAAGGGCAGCCGATACGACATCTCCATTTTCGCCCAAGATGTAGTAAAAGCCGTTGGCCTTGATCAGGTACGCGGCACCATTGGAACCGCCACGCGTTCGATCTACACCAACCGTTGGCAGGGCGGATTGCCATTTTCGCGTTCCGTCTTTTGCGTCCACACAAACCAACGCCCCGCTTTGATAGTCCGCTCCGTAAAGGTAGCCATCGTCAAAGACAGCGACTGTGTTGGAAAGCCCTAATGACGTTTTTTTAGTTCCCGTCCAAAGTGCTTTAGCGGCCATCGGCTTGGAGCTTAACTGAAACATCGACGATATCCCTTCGCCCGAAACGAACAGAAGATCACCCAACAGAACGGGTGGAGCGACCGACATTCCATAATCCGGTTTCATCGGCAACTGCCAATTCACTTTGCCGTTGCTTGGGTCAAGGCTTGAGACCATTTCCGGGTCCCAAATCATCAATTGCTTTACACCGGCGTGCTCAATCACTGCGGGTGGGCAATACCCGATTTCGTTACCGCTTAGCGATCGCCAAATCTCTTTGCCTGTCTTTCGGTCAAGGGCAACGACTAAGCTGCTTTCGCCACCTGCTAAGCAGATCAGCTTGTCGTCCATTACAAGGGGAACCGCAGCATGGCCCCATATGGGTGCCTTGGTTTTGTAGTCGGATGCAAGTTGACGTTTCCATTGAACGCTGCCGCTTTCTAGCTCAAGGCAAACTAGGTCCCCTTCGGCTCCGAGGGCATAGACCATGCCGCCATCAATTACAGGTGTAGCCCGAGGACCCCCTGGATAAGAAAGAGCATAAGGGCGGTCGTATGCATGTACCCAAATCTCCTTCCCGGAAGCCCCATCCAAGCAAACGACTCTTTCTTGACCCAGCAGACGATCGCGGGTTCCAGGGTTGTTGGTGATCTCACCCGATTTCTTCTGATAGTCTGTTACCACCACCCGTCCTTGGGCGGATACGGGGCCAGAGTAGCCCATGCCGATCGGCTTTTGCCAAAGCAACTTCAATCCTTCTTTGGGAATGGGTTTCCATGCAGTCGTGCCGGGCAGAGCACCGTCTCGATTAGGGCCATTCCATTGAGGCCAATCTTGGCCAAGTCCTGACGCTTGAAGCCCAAGGAGAAGCATAAGTGCCGCTGCAAAACATAGCGTTAGGAGTCGGCTTGGTAGCGACATGGTAGTTTCCTTGTGATGAAGTCGGGTAAGAAGTAGAGCTTTGGTCATTCTAGGCCATCGATTGTGTTTCTTGGTAGGACGCGGATGGATCTAACCCCGTGAATGAAAAGTGAAGAGCAATGAAAACAAGATCCAGGTAAGCGGGAAGGGCAACAAAAAACCCTCTCGCGAAGGAGAGGGTTTCTTGAATGTGTAACCGTGTCTTTGGTGGCAACTACCAAGCAAAGTGAGCGAATGCCTTGTTAGCGTCGGCCATGCGGTGCGTGTTTTCTCGCTTGGTGATCGCGGTGCCTTCTTTGCGGTAGGCGGCCATCAATTCATCTGCAAGCTTTTGATGGGTCGCGCGACCCTTTTTATCGCGAACAGCTGTCAAGACCCAGCGGAAAGCCAAGCTTTGTTGACGGTTCTTGTTGACTTGCATTGGCACTTGGTAAGACGCACCACCGACTCGCTTGGATCGGACTTCGATGTATGGCTTTACGTTCTCGATCGCTTGCTCGAAAACTTCGATCGGTGGACGATCCTTGATCTTTTCGCCAATCTCTTCCAAGGCATTATAGAAAACACCTTGTGCTGTGGTCTTCTTGCCGTCGTACATCAAGCAGTTGATGAACTTGGAAGCGAGAAGGGAATTGTGGCGTGGGTCAGGACGAAGACTTGTGCGGGATGCTGTGATTTTGCCCATGGCGGAATTAATTTCGACTGGTTGTCGTAGGAGCTTGTGTTAGTGAACTGAAACTAGGCCTTCTTCGCACCGTAACGGCTGCGGGATTGCTTACGACCGACAACGCCAAGAGTATCGCGGCTTCCACGAACGACTTGATATCGAACCCCTGGAAGATCCCGAACTCGACCGCCCCGAACGAGAACGATCGAGTGCTCTTGCAAATTGTGGCCTTCGCCTGGGATGTAAACAGTGACTTCTTTACCGTTGCTCAAGCGAACACGAGTGATCTTGCGAAGTGCGGAGTTCGGCTTCTTAGGAGTCATGGTTCGAACTAGCAAGCAAACGCCTTGCTTCTGTGGGCACTGTTCAAGAACAGGGCTCTTCGTCCCTTTACGCTGAACAACGCGATTCTTTCGAACCAATTGATTGATAGTTGGCATACGTCAATAAAACTCGGATCCACTGAGGAAATTAAAGGTTCACCATGCAAATTGGATGTTCAGCTGGTAAGTACCAAAGGTGGGAATCGAACCCACACGTCTGTTAAGGACACTGGATTTTGAGTCCAGCGCGTCTGCCGATTCCGCCACTTTGGCTCAATAAAATCAGCTGCCATCGAATTTGGGAGTATGAGTTTATCGGCCAATACCACAGTTGGACAAGTCCAACCGAGGTTTTTCAGACAAATTCTCAGAGTAACTTTCTCGACTTTTTGTCGAATGGATCGCTAGAGTTTTTTCAAGTCCGGCCAAGATAGCCGTTTCTCTGGTTTTCCGGCTTAGCCTAAGATGTTCGAAAAAGTCTCAAAATACGCCCAGCCTGCTGCAGAAACTCTCGGCTGAGCGGCGAGAGCGTCGAACTTCACTCCATCAACTCCCCACACGATCGATCGCGCGGCGGCGACTGCAGTCAGAATGAATCAGATGTGTGATCGATCCGATGTCGCACCTCGGCTCCGCAATGAGCCCTTGCGAAGTCCGCCTTTCGGGGTTTTACCAGTCGAATCAAATGATTAGACGAACGAATCTGCCCTTGGCCCGGTTTTTGCAGAGGATATTACTCTCTAGCGCTGCATGACCTACCTGTCGCCACCCGATAACGTCAAGGCTCCCAACAGAAATAGATTTTTGTTGAGCGAGTTGTATCGGGAACGCTGTGGTTGGATCAGAATGGTGTGCTAGCTATTTTCTCTCCCATAAAAGTTCAACTAGTTAATTACAGAGGAAGTCATGCAGATTCTGAAGGTGAATAAGCTCCGAGGTCCGAATATCTGGGCAAATTTCCCAGTACTCGAGGCCTGGGTAGACCTGGAAGAACTCAAAGATACTTCTTCGGAAATGATTCCGGGGTTTAACGAGCGGCTAATGGCATGGTTGCCTACGATGGTCGAGCACCGCTGCAGTGTTGGTGAGCGAGGCGGATTCTTCGTCCGTTTGCGTCGCGGCACCTACATGGCGCACATTCTTGAGCATGTCACCCTGGAGCTCCAGTCGCTGGCAGGGACTCCGGTCGGCTACGGCCGCGCACGCGAATCCAACGTGGAAGGGGTCTACAAAGTTGCAATCGCTTACAAAGAGGAGAAGCTCGGACTTGCTTGCCTTGATAAAGCGTTTGAATTGATCATGGCCGCCGTTCACGACAGGCCATTCGACATTCATGCCGAAGTCGCCAAGCTACGTGACTACGGTTATGAAGTCTGCCTTGGTCCAAGCACTCGAGCCATTGTGGACGCTGCCAAGGCCAGGGGTATTCCTTGGCGGCGGTTGAACGAGGGCAGCTTGGTTCAACTAGGGTATGGACACAACCAACGTCGAATTTGCACAGCAGAAGCGGATAGCACCAGTGCGATTGCGGAATCGATTGCGCAAGACAAAGATCTGACTCGTATGTTGCTCAGGACCATCGGTGTTCCCACGCCGGAAGGTCGGCCCGTGGAAAGCGCCGAAGATGCTTGGGAGGCTGCTCAAGACATCGGCTTGCCGGTTGTTGTAAAGCCTCAGTTTGGCAATCACGGCCGAGGTGTCGCTACGAACCTACAGGATCAAATGCAAGTGGAAGCTGCATTCCATGCCGCAAGAGAGGAAGGCAGTTCGATCGTCTGCGAGCGCCATGCACCTGGGGACGACTATCGAATTTTGGTCATCGGCGGCAAGATGGTGGCGGCTGCCAGACGCGAACCAGCCCACGTTTTTGGCGACGGTCAATCGACCGTTCAAGAACTGATCGATATTGTGAACCAAGACCCGCGCCGAAGCGATGGGCACAGCACTTCGCTCAGCAAGATCAAGGTCGACGCTGTAGCCTTGGGGGTCCTTCTGGAACAAGGGCTTACCCCTGACACGATTGCCCCTGTTGGCAAAAAGGTTCTTATCCGTCGCAATGCGAATCTAAGCACTGGCGGGACGGCGGCCGACGTAACCGATCTCGTTCACCCCGATGTGGCTCGTCAATGCATTGAGGCCGCGAGAGTGATTGGCTTGGACATTGCTGGCGTTGATGTGGTAGCGCAAGATATTACGCAACCTTTGCAAGGGCAGCGCGGTGTGATCGTGGAAGTGAACGCTGGGCCCGGATTGCGAATGCACCTCGAGCCTTCCTCGGGCACTCCAAGACCTGTCGGTCAAGCCATCATCGACATGCTCTACCCCGAGTCGAATTCCGGACGCGTACCGATCGTGAGCGTCACGGGAGTGAATGGTAAGACGACGACGACTCGCTTGATCGCGCACTTGGTCGCATGCAGTGGCAAAAAAGTCGGTATGACTTGCACGGACGGGATCTATATCCACGGACGCCGAATTGATTCTGGCGATTGCAGCGGCCCACAGAGCGCCCGCGCGGTTCTGATGAACCCTGCAGTAGAAGCGGCCGTGCTTGAAACAGCTCGTGGTGGCATTCTTCGCGAAGGGCTCGGGTTCGATTCGTGCGACGTTGGGGTGGTAACAAATGTCGGCGAAGGAGATCACTTAGGGATCTCGGATATTGAAACTGTAGAACAACTAGCCAAGGTCAAACGCTGCATCATCGAAGCGGTGCACAAGAACGGTTACGGCGTGCTCAAAGCCAATGACCCGTTAACTGCGGAGATGGCAGAAAAATGCAAGGGTTCGGTAGTCTTTTTTGCGATCGACCCTTCCGATGCCGTGTTGGTGGCACATCGAGCCAAGGGCGGACGTGCCGCGTTCGTTCGAGATAACGCTGTGGTGCTTGCCGAAGGGGACACGGATTTCGTTCTGCTTTCTCTAGACCGCGTTCCTTTGACCCATCACGGTCGCATCAGCTTCCAAGTCGAGAACGTGCTAGCAGCAGCCTCTGCTTGCTGGGCTTTGGGAATGCCTTGCGAACAAATTCGGCTCGGCTTGGAGTCTTTCTCGGCTCACATGGACAAAGTGCCGGGACGATTCAACTTGATGGAGATTCATGGCGCGACAGTCGTCGTGGATTATGGACACAACCAATCGTCTCTTTTGGCCATTGCCGAAACGCTCGACCAATTTCCACACCCTAGCCGAACTGTCATTTACAGTGCAGCGGGGGATCGTCGCGATGTAGATATGATTCGCCAGGGGGAAATCCTGGCCAATCACTTCGATCGAGTCATTCTGTACGAGGACAATTACCTTCGAGGACGCCAGCCTGGGGAAATCATGTCCCTCTTCAAACAGGGGATGGAAGCGGGCAAGCGTGTCAAGGAAATTCATGAGGTTCAAGGTTGGCAAAACGCGGTTGATCGCGCGTTAAAGCTGATTCGAAAAGGTGAATTCCTGCTGATGCAAGCGGATGTGATTGACGAGGCGGTGCAGTACTTGCATCATTCGATTGAACACGAAAGCCTAGGGCGCGAAATCGATTTGGATTCTGCGTTGCAGAAGTCAGTCGAGCCCTCTCCGAAGCTAGCCGCCTCCCCGGAGTCGAGTAGCAGGACGCACTAGCTCGACAGAAAAAAACCGGGCTATCGCTTTCCTCAACAGTGCGAATGGATTCAGGCTAGAAACTATGCTTCATCGAATTGACGGAAACCTCGAGCTTCGGCCCATGGTCGTGCGCGATATCCCGATCGCGATTAGCATCCTACGCGAGTACGATGACGACGATGCCGATGAAGCTCAAGAAACCTACGGCGCGGGCATCGGTGACCAATTTTGCCTGTGCGAAAACGGCAGTGTGATTGGCGTGGTCGGGGCCAAGCCGATTCCAGACACGGATGGCTCGTTCGGACTTTCATGGACCTATCTCCATCCGCAGCATCGTCGAACCGGAAAAGGGTCTCGGATGCTGAACTGGATGATCGAAATCATGAAGGAACGAGACGGCCGCAAAGCTTTTGTCCACGCCAGTGATTATATCGATCCCGAGATGGGAGATATCTATCGGGATGCAAGAGAACTGTACCAGCAGTCAGGCTTCGCCTTGGAAGTGAAGCAATCGGATTATTATGCGCCCGGTGAGTCGATGCTGATTTATGGATTGCGTTTGTGCGACAAGGAGCCGGTGCAAGTTGTCATGAACACGCAGGACATCAAATTAACGGATTTGGACGAAATTCCAGAGACCGATGGAGCTTATTGGTTAGCGTGGGAGCTGGTATCTCAAGGCCAAGGCACGAAACCTCAAGACTTCCAAAAGGTGATTGAGCAAGTTCGGAGCTGGGACGGAAGAGCGCTGTTCATGGCCTTTCCATCGGATGTCGCTAACGCACCTTCTTTACTGACAGCAGCCCGATTTAAAACGGCCGGTCGGCTAATCGATTACTACGAAGACGGCATCGACGAAGTCCATTATCGGCTAGAAATCGGCTGAGCCTCTTGACAGAGCCGTGGGCGCTAGCCGCGTTACGGTTTCCTTGCCAAATACGGTTATCGCGGCTAGCGCCCGCGGCTCATTTCGAACAAAGTGAGTGCCATTGGGCGCTAGCCGCGTTATGTTGCAAACCCAATTTAGAGCCAATTACGCGGCCCGACGGACCTGGGATTGGTCGATTGCGGTTGCTGGTACGGGAACTCGAACCAACATCCCGCCCTGGGTAGAGGAAGCGAAGATGGTCGAACCACCGTGACATAAGCGTGGAAGCCATTCTGCGATCGCTCGACCAGACACCGTGTCGCTTCCCCATTCACCGTCAATGATGACGAGGTCGCTTGGCATCACGGTGTGCACCACGCGCTGCAATGCATTAGCAGGTTCACCGGGAATCAAATGGGCTTTGACCCCCAGTTCGGCTAGCATGCGATGGGCAGACTTCAGATTCATGTGAGCAGCCGCCGCATTCCCGGATTCGAATGGGTCTACACCAGCATACCGAATCTGAGAAACCCCTTCCGGTGGCCTACAAAGAGACAGTAGGGTTCGGATACGGTCCCCGGATCCAATTCCGATCTCCAAGATCGAAGCGACTGGAGTTTCGATCGCATGAAGGAACAGCGCTCGTTGGCCAACAGGTTTGGAAAAATAACGCCAATAGAGACGTTGCGTCCAACTCAACCGAGCCATGATGCGTGTTCCCGAAAAGAGTAGAAAAGGCCTTCGTTTCAAAGATCGAACTCAGGAAGCAGCAGCGGGCCTGGATGTGCATCCATGCAGTCTCCAGGCGCTCGAAGCGGCTTGCTTATCCCCCATTGCATGCAGACTCCGTCTCATGTGCTTCCGTGCTTCTGAAGCGGCTCCGCTGGTGGACAACCATCACATCGGATGATTCGCCTATCAGAATTCAGGACGGTCCATCGAGCCGTTAAAGCCTTCCTGAAGTGCCTAAAATAGCAATTGCAGCGGTTGTGCTAGCATTTT
>JBIKLJ010000349.1:0-4001 GCA_044359895.1 Pirellula sp. | reverse complement strand
ATCATCACTCCAACGCATTTGGGCCAACTCGGCACCAAGGCCATTAACGAGATGATGCAGTATCTGCTGCACGGCGCGGTCGATCGCAAGTTTGCAGTCGGCGACAAGGTCATTCAGACATCCAACGATTATGGCTTGGGAATCATGAATGGCACGATTGGCATCGTGTCGGAGATCGAGACGGCGGGTGGATCGAAATACATCGTCGACTTCGATGGGGACGGTCGCCGGACGATCCAAGACGACCAGATTCTGAATCTTCAGCTCGCCTACGCGTTGACTGCACACAAGGCTCAGGGGAGCGAGTTCCCTTGCGTGGTTGTTCTCTGTCACAAGTCCCATTTCTTCGCCGATCGTAACTGGTTGTATACCGCGGTCACTCGCGCTTCGAAGTACTGCATCGTGGTCGGCGATCGCTGGGGACTCGGCAACGCTGTGAAGAAGAACAACGTCAGCGAGCGACGAACGTTCCTAGATCGCTGGGCCAAAGCGAATCTCGAATATTGGGAGGTGCTGCTTTGAGCTCTGTACCTCAACCACCACTTGAAGCCATTGAGCGAAACTGCCCTGGTTGCATTCGCGATCGCAATCAGTGGGTTGCCTGGAAGTACGTCGAGCGTGGAGGCAAGCCGACCAAAGCTCCCATCAATCCTCGCAATGGTTCGCTGGCGTCTTCCACCGACGCAGCCACCTGGGGAACCTTCGCCGAGGCGATAGAGGCTTGCCGGCGCAACGCTTCGTTTGCTGGTGTTGGCTTCGTATTCACCGCTGATGATCCATACTGCGGCGTTGACCTCGATGATTCAGTCGACGAATCAACCGGGCAATTGAAGCCATGGGCTCAGCAGATCGTTGATCGCCTCGATAGCTATACCGAGATCAGCCCTTCAGGCTCCGGCTTGAAAGTCTTTATCAAAGCGAACAAGCCAGGCTCTCGTTGTCGCAAGGCATACGAGGATGGTGAAGTCGAGATCTATGATCGCGATCGCTTCTTCACGGTTACTGGGAATCGCCTCCCAAGTAATCCAAGTGAAGTCAACGTTCGCCAAGAGTCGCTCGAAGCTGTTTATTCCCAGGTGTTCGGCAATGACGAACCAGGCACGAGCGCGACTCCATCGGCCAGTCGAGGTCCACAACCAAGCGATAGCGGTTCGGTTTCGCTGAGTGACGATGAGATCATCGATCTTGCATGCAAACGTCGCTCCACCGGAATGAAGTTTCAAGCGTTGTGGAATGGCGATTGGAACTCGCACTTCAATTCGGCCAGCGAAGCGGATTCGTCCGTTGTGTTCACCCTTGCCTACTTCACGAAGGATGCGGCTCAGATCGATCGCATCTTTCGGCGCTCACAGTTGATGCGAGACAAGTGGGATCAGAAGCATGGCAGCGAAAGCTATGGACAGCGGACCATCGCCAAAGCGCTAAGCAAGGTCACCAAGCAATACGAACCGAAGAGAAAGCGTCCTGCCGCTCCCAAGCAAGGAAGCCAGCCTCCAGCAAACCTTGGCTTTCCTAAGGCTGCCATCGATTGGGATTTCAAAAGCGATCAGACCGAAAACGCGATGGCTGTCGAGTTCATCGACGGCAATCAAACCAAACTGCGTTATGTACCATCGTGGAAAAAGTGGCTCGCGTGGGACGGTAAGCGATGGAAGGTCGACGTCGATCAGAGTCGAACCACTCGCTTGGCGCGGAGGCTAGTTCGCAACTATTGGGATCGGCTGCTGGCTATCCAGACTGAGAAGCAACAAAAGGAGTGGGCAGATTTCTGTCGCTGGGCCAATCGCAAGACCACGATCGAGAACGTCGTATCGCTCGCTCGGTGCGATGCGCGGACGACGATTGATCACGAGTTGCTGAATCAGAACACGTACTTTCTGAATTTGCAAAACGGGACGCTCGATCTATCGACGTGGGAGTTCCGCGATCATCGTCAGACGGATTCCATCACCCAGCTTGCAAACGTTGCGTACGATCCCAAAGCTCAATGTCCCAAGTGGCGGGCGTTCATCGATTTGATCTTCGGAAGCGACGATGAAGCCAAACGCTACATCCAGGCGTTGCTGGGTTATTCGTGCTCTGGCGATGTCGGCGAACACATCCTGCCGATCTGCTATGGCTCAGGTGCCAACGGCAAATCAACGTTGTGGAATGCAATCGTCGAGTTGCTTGGCGACTATGCCATGCTGGCTCCTAGCAAGCTGCTGCTAGGCACGACGAACGAACACGACACAGTTATCGCCTCGCTCTATCAGCGGCGTTTGGTGGCCATCAGCGAGCCCGACGAAGGATCAAAGCTACGAGAGGCTCGTGTCAAGGAGCTGACAGGCGACGAGCAGATCACGGCGCGTCGCATGCGAGAGGATTACTGGAGCTTTCGGCGGACGCATAAGTTTTGGCTCAGCACCAACCATCTACCGCAGATCAACGGCACCGACGAAGGCATCTGGCGTCGCATCAAGCTCATCCCATTCAGAGTCGACCTCCGGCTGGTAACTGAGCCCATCCCGGACTACCACAAACTGCTCGTCGGCGAGGAAGGTTCTGGGATCCTGAATTGGCTCCTGGATGGTTTCAAAGACTGGCGAGCCAACGGATTCATCGAACCCAAATCGGTCATCGAAGAGACCAAATCGTATCGAGGCAGCTCTGACGAACTGGGACGCTTCATTAGCGATTGCTGTGAGGTTTCACCCGAGCTCGTAGCCTCCTCGTCGGAGCTTTTCGAGGCCTATCGCAACTGGGGCGGACAGCAATCCCAGACGCGTTTTTCGACCTCGATGCAGTCTCGATTTCACTGTGCGACTCGCACCTTCGGACGCTTCCGAAACAAACGCGTTTTTGAGGGCTGCGCGCTCTCAAAAGTGGATGAAATGGAGTAAACGCAGCATGTCAAAAAACCCTCAAAAACATTGGGATTTTGCTATGTGCGCAGGGTTGCGCATGGTTGTTTCGTTATCTTCCATGCGCGCACGCGCATGGGAATCAACCAAAATACCCTCCGCAACCCTGCGCACTCGATGCAATCGAGGCCTCTCGGCGACCCAATATTCGAGTCCTGTTTGGTCACCAAACGAGACGCTTCGAACGGCCGGATGTTGCCCGTCGATCGACGCTGAACTTCGCATCGGAACTTCGCGCCTCCAACCAGCGTTCGAGTCTCGCACGACGTTGCGCACTCACGCGAGATCTCTGCCAACTCGCCCAACGCTTCGCCCTTCGCACTCATCGCGTCAGTGGGCCAACAGTGGCCCCACGGCGCGTCTGCCAGAGTGGCACTCAGTCGCAAGTTGCGACGAAATCGCGAGCCCCCAACGGATGGGTCCTCCCCAGAAATTTGACGCGCCATTGGGACGTGGGAACAGCCGCGCGATTAGACACAGTTTGTTTTTTATGTCCGCCAACAAAGGAGACCCAAAACATGAGTGACGTAAAGCCTGCTCGCGATCGTTGGAATGATGCAATCGTCCCAGCCGCGCGAGGACTCGAAAGCTTCTTCTGGAAGCTCGCCTGGTTCGTCGTTTTTCTTGCACTGCTGTTCGGAGGCGAGTGCCGTCGGATGCTCTTACCAGAAAGGATGCCCAATGATCATGCCCGTCCAGCAGACATCGAGTCGTCGAATCTGCTTGATCTGCGAACGCCGGCCGCCAGCCGGCAATGACGACATCTGCGATGAGTGCACTTCGCTGCTCATTCGCGAACACCAGAACCATCGGCGGGAGTACCTGCAGTGGTCAAAGAAGCCGGCGGATCGTCGGCGTCGAATCTACGGTCCACGCGAAGGCGATGAGGCCACACCGTTTCAAGAGAATCTTATTCGAGCCATGGAGGAACGTTCATGCTAACGATTGAACTACGAAGTATCGGAGACATCCGTCCTTACCCCAACAACCCGCGAACGAATGACAACGCAGTCGATGCAGTTGCAGCGTCGATTCGTGAATACGGTTGGAGACAACCGATCGTTGTTGATTCCGATGGAGTCATCATCTGCGGTCACA
>JBIKLJ010000348.1:0-4004 GCA_044359895.1 Pirellula sp. | reverse complement strand
GTAACGATAACCCCAGCTTGTAATCCGAAGAAGGGCACCCACGCTGCAATCTTATTGAGGCAAAATTGGCAGTTCGATTGAACTTGCATGCTGGCGATTTCGAAACAGTCGGTGCGTCGCACGCACGAAATCCTTTTCTTCTGCGTCAAAGATATTTGGCACATACTTCTGAGGATTGCGGTCGATAAACGGAAACCAACTGCTTTGGATGTGAATCATCCATCGATGTCCCGGCTGAAACGTGTGCAGAATGTCACTCAGCTCCAATTCGACCATGGTGGGTACGTTGGGATCGAATGGCTTAGGAGCTGAAAAGCTTTCGCGAAATCGGCCTCGAATCACAGAGGCTCGCACAAGCTCATGACGGCCGCTTCCGCGCGAGTCTTTCGTGGCCGTACGGTTACGGCTAGCATCGCCAGACTGCACCGGCTCCTCATCGATAATCTTGACGATCCAATCCGCGTCCCCTTGGTCGGTTGATACCCAAAGTTTGGCAACGATTGGACCAGCAACTGTCATAGGCTCGCGTAAAACCTCGCTACGGTAGACAAGTACATCCGGTCGCCAAGAGGCGAAGCGTTGGTCTTCGGTCACGTACTCTTTAGCCCAGTTCGTCGTGATTTCTGTTGTGTAAGGCACCGGCTTGTTCGGATCACTCAAGAAGGAATCCGATGCGTCGTCGGCCAGTGGTTTTTTGTTCGACAACCGGCCTGCATCCTCCATGTACCAGCTTTGTTTTTTAGTTCTCGCAGGAGGCCATTCATCAAATTGACGCCAACGATTCGCCCCCGTTTCGAACACCGTTGCCTCTGGCGGGGTAAAATTGGACAGACCCTTTTTGGCCCCCGATTGCACAGGATCATTCCTGAGCTTGGACTCAAAGAACGGAATGAGAATATTTTGGTTATACCAGTTCGAGGTTGCGAAGCCGAAGTCTGCTTGGCCCAGCTTTCTTCCCTCGTCGGAGGCCCATTGGCCATGAGACCAAGGCCCCATGACCAAATAGTTGTTGGCATTTGGGTTCTGTGCTTCAATGGCAGCGTAGGTTTTTAAAGGACCATAAAGATCTTCGGTATCGTACCATCCGCCAACGGTAAGCACGGCAGCGTTAATATTCTTGAGATGGGGTAGCAAGTTTCGTTCTTGCCAGAACGAGTCATAGTTGGGGTGCGCTTCCAGATCATTCCAGAAACCGATCTCTTCCTTAAAGTATTTTTCATCCACATTGCGAAGAGGCCCAAGGTCAAGAAAGAACTGATAGCCGTCCTTGGAAGGAAAGGTGAAAGACGGATTACCCTCGGTCGTTGGATCGGGACGGGAGCGGCCAAAGGAGTAAAAGAAGTTGAAGCCCATCGGCAAAACGAACGCACCATTGCGGTGAAAATCGTCGAAGAACCAGTCCGCAATGGGAGCTTGTGGGGAAACGGCCGCCAGGGCTGGGTGGGAGTCGATGGCACCCGCAGAACTGTAGAACCCAGGGTAAGAAATTCCCCACTGCCCAACACGTCCATTGTTGCGTTTCGTATTCTTCACTAGCCAATCGATGGTATCGTACGTATCGCTGCTCTCGTCGATTTGTTCGTTGTTCTTTTTGCTTGCAACATGGGGGCGCATGTTGACGAAATGCCCGCCGCTCATGTATCGCCCTCGAACATCCTGGAAGACAAAAATGTAGCGGTTCTTTTCAAACTCCGGACTTGGCCCGAGTCTTCCTTTGTATTGGGATAAACCGTAAGGACCGACACTGTACGGTGTTCGACTTAAGAGAATTGGATACGTTTGATTGGGATCGATATCATTGGGCTCGTAAATGGACGTGAACAATTCGACGCCATCCCGCATTGGGATTTTCACCTCGGATTTTCGATAATTGGCCCGGATGAACTCCGCGCGTTCATCAGGAACTGTCTGCGATTGTGCGGTACAGCAATGCAGAAGGGTTGTCGCCAGCAAAACGAATGCAAAGAAAACGCGTTGTGAAGTCATGAATAGAATGCTGTTGGGTTATGGTCGGCGCCACCAGTCGAGCGGAACAACAGAATGCGCCAGGATCTCGTTGACCAGTGGAGTTAAAAACGGATAGGAAGCTGATGATAATCGAAGAGGCTCAAACAAGGTCTCGCCAGAGCGGAACAAAGGGGGGGTGTTCATCACCAATTTGAAATGCCTGTTCCACAAGTTGGCTGGCTTCCATCCGCTTCGCGGGATCATCGCACAGCAGAGAAAGCAGAGGCTGAGAAGCCTGGACGGCATCCCCGATTTTGCATTCCATTTTAAGTCCAACGCTGAAATCGATGGGCTCGCCGGCCTTTTTCCGGCCCCCGCCCATGGCGATGATGGCTTGACCGAGCAATTGCCCATCGATTGCAGTAACGTAGCCAGAACGAGATGCGAAACACGGGGTTTCGGCCCCCAACGCTCGCCTAGCAATCAGGTCTCCACCTTGCCAAGCCACCATACGTTCGAAACGCTCCAAGGCGGCTCCGCTATCGAGAAGCCGTTCCAGCCGAAGCCTGGCGTCGTCTAAGTTGGTTTCCTGAGCGGTACTAAGCAAGAGACGGGCGGCAAGTTCGACGGTAAGCTCCCGAACTTCGCTAGGTCCGCCCCCTTGGAGCGTCTCAATCGATTCGTCCACTTCGCAAGCATTGCCAACCATCTTTCCAAGTGGTTGCGTCATGTCCGTGATCAACGCATAGGTGTTGACATTGGCATCGCGTCCCACTCGCATCAAGGACTTGGCGAGTTCTTCGGCGAGCGATTCTGTGGCCAAAAACGCCCCGCTTCCAAATTTGACATCCAGCACTAATGCATCCAGCGTTTCTGCAATTTTTTTGGACATGATACTGGCGGTGATCAACGGAATCGAAGGGACTGTCGCCGTGACATCGCGAAGGCCATAAAGCTTCTTGTCCGCAGGAACAAGCGTTTCGCTGGCCCCCGTGATCACACATCCGATCCCCTGGAGCTGCTTTTCGATTTCGTCTTCGCTCAAATTCGTACGAAAGCCTTCGATCGCCTCCAGTTTATCGAGCGTTCCGCCAGTGATCCCAAGTCCGCGACCGCTGATCATAGGGACATGCAGGTCGCAGCAAGCGAGAAGCGGAGCCAAAATCAACGATGTTTTGTCCCCTAGTCCACCGGTCGAATGCTTATCGACTCGTAAGTGCGAGCTACATCGCTTGAGACGGGAGCCACTTTCGATCATCGCGTTGGTTAAGGTCGAAATCTCTTGTTCGGTCATCCCGTTTAAGTAGATCGCCATCGCAAGGGCTGACATTTGATAATCCGGAATCGAACCTTTGGCGTAGCCATCTACCATGTATCGAATTTCATCGTCCGAAAGCGGTTTTCGGTCACGTTTATGCGAAATCACAACGGCGGGGATCATATTCGTGCCTACGACGATGAAAGGAATCGACTAAACTGGGGTTGTCGAACGCAGCGACCATGTCGAACGCAGCGACCAACGGCCTTCAAGCATGGCTGCGGACGAAGACCGAAGCACATCATATCTATGAACGAGCAAATCAGGAATGAAACAACTTAAAATGATCCGATCAGTCGCTTTGAAGCTCAGTCTCGTTCTGGTGTTGGCTGGGCTAGGGCTGCAGACGATTTCTGCTCAGGAAACAAGTGCTACCGTCCAAACTCCCGTAAACAACGAAACACTTGTGAACGAGGCAGGTGCAACGGGGCGCATCCAAGCAAGGAATCTGGCTTTGGCTTTTCAGGCGGCATCCAGCAAAATGATGCCAAGCGTGGTGACGGTTCTTTCCAAGCGAAAAGATGTCGACGGAACCCTCGAAGAACTAGATTGGTTGAGCGAAGATTCCGCAGAAGATTACGACCTAGGCTCTGGCGTGATCATTACATCAGACGGGCTGTGCGTCACGAACCATCATGTGGTGAAGTTTGGCAAAAGCATCCGAGTCAGGCTTTCGGACGGGCGAACGATGATGGGATCCGATCTTAGATCCGACCCGAGCAGTGACATCGCCGTTTTC
>JBIKLJ010000347.1:0-4005 GCA_044359895.1 Pirellula sp. | reverse complement strand
TGATCGCGGTCGCATGCAGCCCTTATCGTGGTTCGGAAGCTGGCGTGGGATGGAATCGCGCGATCCAGGCAGCTAAGTTTGACGAGACATGGGTGATCACCGAACAGGGGGAATTCTCCAACGAGATTGATGACTTCCTTGCCAAAAACGGGGAAATACCAAATCTTCATTTTGTGAAGGTCCCCAACGGATGGCTTGGGGCACTACTAAGAAAGTTCCGCCTTACCTACTACGTATCGTATTGGTTATGGCATCGAACGGCGCTGCACGCAATGCGAGACCTGGTGCAGACCCAACCATTTGATTTGGTGCATCAAGCCACCTACTGCGGGTACCGCGAGCCTGGACGCGGTTGGACCTTGCGAAAGCCATTTGTTTGGGGACCGCTCGGTGGAACGCAAAACTTTCCCTGGAAATTTTTGGAAGCTACGGATTTCTTTGGGACCTTTCGAGAAGCAAGCCGCTCTGTGCTGAATCAAATCCAAATGCGATTTAGTCGCCGAGTGCGCAAGGCACTTGCCAATAGCGAAATCGTTTTGGCCGCGAACACATCCATCCGAGACGATTTCCGACGCTTCTTTCGTTGCGATCCTCGAGTTCGAGTTGAGATTGGAACTCAGTATATTGCACAGTACGACAAGATCCGAAGAACCCCACAGCGGCCGCTCCAAATCCTTTGGTCCGGTGAACTGAGAACTCATAAAGCCTTATGGTTATTGCTGAAAGCCATTGCAAAGCTTCCCGATCGAGTTGCGGTCGAAGTCCGAATTTTGGGACGTGGTCCCTTACGGAATCGGTGGTCCAGACTTGCCTCCAAGCTGGGCATTAGCAACCGAGTTCAGTTTATGAATTTCATTCCCCACAACGAGGCTTTAAAGCAATTTCGTTGGGCCGATATCTTTGTTTTTACAAGCCTGCGAGACACCACTGGATCGGTCATTCTGGAATCCATGTCGCATGGAACCCCCGTCGTTTGTTTGGACCACCAAGGGGGGCGTGATCTGATCAACGAGAAGTGCGGCGTGAAGATTCCCGTAAGTACACCAAATCAAGTGGTCGACGATTTAGCTTCCGCAATTACAGAACTATTTGATGCGCCTGAGAAATGCGAGATACTAGGCCGTGGTGCCATTGAAGAGGCAAAGAAGCATCATTGGGATGTTCAAGGACGCTACATGGCAGGCGTTTATCGTGAAGCCGTTTTCGGCAAGACAAACGAAACGACGTCGGAAACACTCCCTCGCATCGCCATGTTTGCGTTCTCTTGCCATCCCACGGACACCATGGAGTCGCGTGTTGGCTGGAATCGAATTCTTCATGCATCAAGGCGATTTGAAACGCACGTCTTCTACGGCGAACGGTTCGCGAAAGAGGATTTAGAAGCCCTTTTAAACGAACATCCCTTGAAGCACCGCATTTATCTGCACCACGTAGAATTGCCGTCTTATTGGAAGCCGTTCCTGAGTGTTTCGGGAATGTTCTACTTTACTTACAATGCTTGGCATAAGGCAGCTTATGCGTTATCGCGTCAAATGCACGATCGACAACCGTTTGCTTTGGTGCATCAAGTCAATTTTTGCGGATTTCGTGAACCAGGCTACGGCTGGAAGCTCGATTCCCCCTTTTTATGGGGCCCGGTGGGCGGTACACAAAACTTCCCATTGCGGTTTCTAGGGGCAATCGATGTGCTGGGGGGGATTCGAGAATGGTGCCGGAACTTCATCAACGGCTTTCAAATGCGATACTCCAGCCGTGTTCAGGGGGCTGCCCGAAAGGCTAGCATCATTTTTGCCGCCAATTCGACCGCACAACGCGACATCCAACGTTCACTGAATCGAACCGCACAACTGCAACTGGAAATTGGAATCCACGAAATTGCCAATCAGCCGAAGCCAGTCCGAGACGAACAGCGGCCTCTACGTTTGCTTTGGGCAGGACGGCTTCGATCATGGAAAGGACTGCCTCTGCTGTTGGAAGGACTCGCGCAACTTCCGAAAGAATGTCCGTTCGAGCTTCGAGTGATGGGACAAGGAAACCTGCTCCGTTCATGGCAAAGGCTCGCAAAGCGACTAGGCATCGCAGAACATGTTCAGTGGATCGGTTGGCCGTCCTACAGAGAAGGACTCGAACAGTATCGCTGGGCTGACTTGTATGCATTTACAAGTCTTCGCGATACGTCCGGCACTGGGTTGCTCGAAGCATTAGCTGCGGGCACGCCATTGATTGGATTAGACCACCAGGGCTTCGCAGATATCGCCACGGCGGATTGTGCAATCCGAATTCAACCTGATTCGCCAAGCCAAGTCGCGAAAGACATCGCTGCTGAAATCGTTTCTATCGATTCCGATTCCGCCCGATTGAGCCGTTTGAGTGCAGGGGCTTTGGAACGTGCGAAATGCTACCACTGGGATCAGTTGGCGGAGGGAATGGATGACGCCTACTCGCGAGTCTTAAATGTACCCGAAAGGCATGCCGCATCATGACGGGCAAGTCAGATGCGGGTATTCGGAAACACTGGGTCTCCAGATTGTTTTTGCGTCGAGGAATTTTAAGCATTCTTGACCAAGGAATGGTTAGCGTTACCAGTTTCGTAACCTTAGTGCTAATCGGGCGATGGGGCGGGGACGAACAGCTCGGGATCTACTCGATTGTCTTTACGCTGCTTTGGTTAGCAGCAAGCATGCCCAACGCACTCATTTGGGCGCCTTTTACCGTTCGTATGCCTCAACTAAAGGTCGATGAGCAAAAACGCTTGGAATCAAGTATCGCTTGGCATACGACGGTATTCTGTATCTTCATGTTCGGCCCGACTTTACTGACACTTGCTTGGATGACCAATCTCACTCCATGGCTTGGATTATCTTCATTTGTGTATGTCGCGGGGATGACTTTACGAGAGCATCAACGGCGAGTTCGAATGGTACATCTCGATATGGCCGGGTTGCTCCTTCTTGACGCCTGCGTGTGCTTTTTCCAAGTTGTTAGTTTTGCCCTCTTTTATTACTGGGGCGGCGTGAATGCAATTTCTGTGATGCTTTCGCATGGATTGCTCGCCGGCTTGCCGGTAATCGCCATTTTTCTTCGGACCGGCGTACATCGTATTGGCATATCCTGGGCGTGGTCGGACTGGTTGACCCATTGGCAAAGCGGACGATGGCTTGCCGGAGCCGCATTGGTCAATGCCGCTAGTGAGGCTTTCGTTCGATTGGCTATCGCAAGCGTATTGGGCATGCAGGGCCTGGGGCAATTCACGGCTGCGTTTTCATTGCCGATGGTTGCTAACCCGCTGGTAATCTCCCTGTCCAACGTTCTAAGAGTCAATATGGCCCGCGATGCGATCCATGATTCTGGCAAACAATGGAAGCAGTCGTTTTGGAAAAACCAAGTAGGGTGCGCTGTCTTAGCATTACTTCTGTTTGGGACGATTGCCGGCTTGGGTGGATTTGGAGCTCCAATTACGTTCGGGACGAAGTTCGATGGTTTGGCCATCCCCATTCTGACAATCTGCGTTGGGTTAGCTATTTCTATGATGTGCATTCCCAGCGAAATCGCGCTGACTTCCATGGGGCAAACGAAAATCCTTATTTGGGCTTCAATAGCTCGATTCGCCGTTGTTCTGGCTATCGCTTGGCCTGCAATCCACGCCTTTGGCATATTGGGTGGAGGAGTTGTCATATCAGCTGGTTTCGCAATGGTTCTGCTGATCCAGCTAATAGCCACTGTTCAGCATTTCTACAGCAGAATCGCTCCATAAAATCCCTGACGAAGTATCTTTTCATGATGCCGCTGATGAACCGTCGACTGGAAATCAGGAAGACAAGCCTTCATGGAGACTGCGATGGAATTTGTTCAGGGCCCCAAAGGCGCCTTTTGATGGTGCGCAGTTCGTCTTTCAATCGTACTCGTACTCAATGAAATGGTACTTGTACTCGAAAGGACGTAGCCGAATAGCAACGGTCTTTAGTTTAGGGGGGGAATTTGTTCAAAAAAGATTTTGAACAACCG
>JBIKLJ010000346.1:0-4018 GCA_044359895.1 Pirellula sp. | reverse complement strand
GACCAAACTCGCTACGACCATAGTCATCTCGCGTTTTCGCTTCTTCACGCTCGATAGCGAAGGCCGCTTGGGCTTGAGGCGAAAGGACCATCTCGGCAGCCTTGCGACTGAACTCGTCATAGGTTGCTATCTGATCGCTTCCCTTGACCCGGTCCGCAAGTTGGTCTATTGCTGCTAACAGCGATTTGCGACGCTCCAGCGATTGCTGGGTTATTCCAGCCGGAGCGGATAGGTCGCGAACTCGGTAATTGGCGTCATTGGGATTACCAGCCTTGAAGGATTCACATCTCCCGCCAAGCCAAACGCTCTTCCCTAATTCCCAAGTGAATGATGGATTCTTTGGGACTGCGACATAGGGAGGCACGGAACCAGAGAAACCCGTCTCATGCGCTACAATTGCACCTATAGCGGGATGATCGCCAAACGGAGTTCCAAAGCGTCCTGATAAGACCCAATTGGTTGCAGTCTCGTGATGATCATTCTCATGCGTCCCACTTCGCACTAGCGTCAATTTGTTCATCACCTGAGCCGTCTTCGGTAGCAACTCACAAATCTCAAGACCAGGCACTGTGGTCGCAATACTTTTGTACTTACCGCGAATCTGTTCGACTGCTTCCGGCTTCATGTCGAACGAGTCATGATGCGAAAGACCACCTCCCAAATAGATGAGAATCACCGACTTGGCTCGCGCAGGCCTTGCCCCGGCATCGGCAGCCATCAACTGAGGCAACGAAAGTCCTAGCGGTGCAAGAGCCCCAATTCGAACGAAGTTGCGTCGGGAGACTCCGTTGCACAGCTGGCTACGTTGATTGGAAAGCGATAGGTCGAGCATTTGCGTAGTTTCCTACTGCTTGTAGACAAAAGGAGATCAGTGGTTGAACGCGAACTCTTTGGAGTTAAGCAGAGCCCAAAACAGATCAGCAAAAACTAGATCACGGCTATCGGTCGATAATGCCGCATCGATGGCCGCACGTTCACTATCATTAGGAAGTCGATTCACGGTCGACAAGAAAATTTCATTCGTCACTATTGCGGAATCATTATTTTTCAGCAAGGTCGCAAGCCGACCACTCCCGGTTCGGATGTTAGCCAGAATGTCTTCGCTGTTTCCCATGTGTAGCAGCTGCGGCAGCGTGACTTCTCCTTTTCGTTCACAAGCGCATGCGGTGACGCGGTCACTGCGCCCAAACAGAGTAAGAAAGTAGGAATCGATACCTGGGTCAGCAATTTGCGTAGCTCGAAGACCCACAGGATAACCAGCGAATCGGTTCGGTACATCCGTCGCCGCGGCCATCGCATCCAGCAGGACTTCTGCCGGTAGTCGCTTTACATTGTAGTGCGAATAATATTTGGTATCGGTTTCGTTCTCCGGTGTCGTGGATGCATCGAGTTGCCAAGCACGCGAGTTGAGGATCAATCGAATCACATGCCGCAAATCGTAGTTATGATTGCGGAACTCTTCGTTGAGTACCTTCCACAATGCCGCATTCGATGGTGGATTACTGGCTCGCAAATCGTCGACAGGTTCGACTAGCCCAACCGCAAAGAAATGTTTCCACAAGCGATTTACCATTGCCCCAGAGAAATTCTCGTGGCTGAGAGCCCAGCTCACAAAAGGGACGCGCGGATCACTTCCCGGTTCCAACGATAAACCGACTCGATCCAACGACTGCGGTTTCATGAACTGTCCCGTACGCGGTTGTGTTACCCCCGGTGCCTTTTGACGGATCTCCTCAAGCCGCTTTGTTTGACTATCTAGGTCGCGATGCTGGTCCGCGATGCGTTTGATTTTTTCGTCGTCGGGCAATTCGGATCGATATGCTTCCGCAAGCCTAGTTGCCACTTCGGCGATTCGATGGTGCTGCTCCCGTTCCTCACGTCCCACCGCAGTGACTGCCGTGACGCCGGTTTGGGGATTCTTGCGATCAATATTTACTTTCGAAAAACAAGCCGCAAAATGATAGAAATCGTCCTGGGTGTAGCGTTCCAGAGGATGATTGTGGCAGCGTGCACAGCCGATGCGAGTCCCAAGGAATGCCTGAGCGACACTGTCAGGCAGTTCGCTTTCCTCGACCTTATTGAATTCACCCACGATGGTGACCAAATAGCCCGCTTGAGGCTGCGCGACCACGTTCCCTTTGGCTAACAGCACCTCGCTAGCAATGTCGGCCCACGATCGGTTGTTTGCGATCTGTTCACGCAGCCAACCATGAAACGCCTTGACTCCCTTTGCTCCACGTACATCGTGATCGCGTTCTTTTCGATTCTGAAGCAGGTCAGCGAGTTGCAGTGTCCAGTAGTCAGCAAACTCCGGCCTTAACAGCAAAGAGTCGATTGCGCGACTGCGTTTGTCAGGACTTGGATCCGATTGAAATGCGAGCACTTCTGCAGGCGTCGGCAGAATACCTGCCGCATCGAGGTATGCACGACGTAAAAACGAACTGTCGCTGCATGGCCCCGCAGGAGGAATTCGAAGCTGCTGGAGCTTCTGAAACAGCGGGCCATCGAGAACGTTTTGCTGCGCCGTATAATCCTCTGGCTTGATCATGTAAGGAAAGGGCATTGTAAAGCCAACCACCGACACTAACCCTTGAAAGTGGACACGCACGCCGGCCTCTCCGCATCGCAGGGACTTCACGAGACCAGATGGTTTCACAGAGACGGTTGTTTCGTCATTGGAGAAAAACTGTGCGAGCCATGTCACGTCGCGCACCCGTCCACCAGCGTAGTGAGCTCGTACTAATAACTGCTGCGAATCCCCGGGAACCATAATACTGTCCCCTGGCAGAATCTCTAAACGGACTACATCTGGTTCATTTGACAATGCTGCAGGAGCTCGGGAAGCGATCCAGTCACGCAATGTTTGCCACATCCGAGAACCAGGACGAAACCGAACTCCGCCATCATGAGGTATTTCGCCAGAGGGTTTTGCAAGCAGCAGACTTTTCTCAGGAAATCCTAAGTCGATTCTTCGGCCACTGACTTCTTGAGTGATCCATTCGTGATCCCATTCGGGGGCGTAACCGCGCAGAGAAAGACGGAACCCATTTTGCCCGGCAAGTTTGCCATGGCATCCACCCATGTTACAGCCGCTTCGCGTCAAAATCGGAAGGATATCCTGTTTGAAAGAAGGAGCTGACTTTTCAGCAATGTCTACGACCGAAATGGGAACCGTAACAGAAAGTTGATCGAGCCTGACCGTCAAAGTTGCCTGACCATCGGACAGGCCTGTAATCATCCCTCGTTCATCAGTGGACGCGATATCCGTACGATCGATTTCGTAAACAGCGCGACGCGTAACATCTAATACTTTGCCTTCGTCATCAGCAAACGAAACGACGATACCGTGTGAGAGATCAAGGCCTGTCAATTCAAGTTGACCAGGGTACACCGTCAATTGCGCACCGGTCACTCGCAATTGCAGCGAGAAGAACACCAAAACGAAGCTGCAAATCAAGCACCGCCAATTACGGACCTTTCCCCGGGCCGTAGTATTGGGGGTATTAACACTGGGGGCAAGAGATCTCAGGGCAAGAGAGTCTGTGATCAAGTTTGCCTCTTCGAGCGTTGCAAATTAGGCGGGGGGGAATTGCGGAGGGAATCCCCTATTAAAGCAACTTCATTTGCGTAAGTCAACGTTTTAGGTGCAGAAATATTGACGCGTTGATCGAGCTTTTAGACTTAAGTCAACAGCCCAAATCTCCACGCCCCGTAAACGGTTACGCTACTAACAAAGCGACCGCAGATTGGGGGATGATGTTGAAACTGAGAAGCCATAGTGGACCGCGAGGCAGATACATTCTCCGGTTCAGAAAGACATCTCGTGCTCCGGTTGCGATTCCTCAAGATGACGAGGCTGCTGTTAGCCGCCTCAACTGCGAGTAGAATATCTTTGACCGTTTCAATCCACTCGATGAAAAAAGCTTGGTAATTATGCTTCAAAAATTCTCGCGTCGGCAATTTGTTCCAACCGCAGCAGCAACTATTGGGTTGCCGATGATTCTGCCTTCAGAACTTC
>JBIKLJ010000133.1:0-14124 GCA_044359895.1 Pirellula sp. | reverse complement strand
AGATCCCCTATGCCATTGTTGGTGGTCACGCTGTGCGTGCCTGGGTCGCTCAAGTCGATGAGGGAGCGGTCCGTACCACCAAGGACGTGGATGTACTTCTTCGCCGTGAAAATCTTCCCGACATGATTCAAGCCATGACGCTGAACGGCTTCTGCCATCGGGAAACGATGGGCGTCGATATCTTTACTGAAAGGCCGGACGAGTCGGCTCGTGAAGCCGTGCACGTGGTAATTGCCAAAGAAATGGTCAAGCCAGGCGAATTCGATCCGAATCCCGATTTGGAACCGCAAACGCGGGCCAACGAGTTCAATACCGTCTTGTTCGAGACCCTCGTTCGAATGAAGCTCAATTCGTTCCGCGATAAAGATCGCGTTCATATTCGGGACATGATCGACGTTGGGTTGATCGACCGAAGCTGGTTGGATCGATTTCCATCTGTGCTCAGCGATCGCCTAAAAATTATTCTCGACGACCCGCTAGGGTAGCTGCTATTTGGAAATTCGCCAAAGGTGCTTCTCACTGCGAACATACAGGCTGTTGTCCGCAATTGCCGGCGTGGTTTGCACTAGCTCTTCAAGCGAGTTCTTGGCCAACACCTCAAAGTTCGGACCATTCGCAATCACTGTGCAAAGCCCTGTATCATCAAACAGGTAAATGCGATCGGACGTTCCCACGGGCGAACTGTAAGTGTTACCTCCCTTGCGGATCGTTTTCAGCGATTTACCGGTCAATGGATTGAGGCAAGTATAGATTCCCATATCATCGATGATGTGCAAGTATTCTTGGTTCAGTAAAGGTGTTGGAACATAGGGCATACCACGCTCGATGGTCCAAACGATGTTGGTATTGGTCAGGTCCCCAGTTCCTCCTTGCTTGATCGCGATCGCACGAACATCCGGTGAACCGCCGAACGAGAAGATATGGCCCAGGCCTATCGATGGGGTGCATACCACTTTCTCGGTCGGGCCATCAACCCACCAAATCTTGGTTCCCGTCTTTGGATCGAGACCCAATGTCTGCTTCGCTCCCGTGAGAATGATCTGCCTCGTGCCGTCGATTTCCGTAACCACAGGTGTCGAAAACGACCGCAAATCGACGTCCGGCTTGTATCGCCATATCTCCTCACCTTGGGTTGGGTCCAACAATACGACAAAAGCCTGACCGTCTTGATGGCCATTCACAAGCAATCCCTCATCGCAAATGACCGGCGATGCGGCAAAGCCATGCTTAGACATAAAGCTACCGGGACTGGTTTTCCAGACAACATCGCCATGCCAATCGACCGCAGCTACAATCATGTTTTCATTGTCGACGAAGGTGCAGTAGACTCTCATTCCATCTGTAGCGGGCGTGCTCGAAGCACTGGTATTGAACTTATGCTGCTGCTCCGTTGGTCCAACGTGGATCTCAACATTCCAATCCACCTTGCCTGATTCACGATCGATGCGAAGCAGCCTTCGGCTCTGAGTTTCGGCGATCGAAGTCGTAAGAAAAACACTATCCCCAGCCACGATCGGTGACGAACGACCATCACCTGGTATCTCGGTCTTCCACGCAATGTTTTTGGTAGATGACCATTCGAGCGGTGGCACTGACTCCAGACTTAAGCCATCGCTGCGAGGCCCTCGCCACATTGGCCAATCCAGCGGAGCAGCTATGGGATCAACGGCCCAAACATCAAGGCTCCCAAAAACGAAAATACTCAGAAGCAAACAACACCTAACGAAACTTCTCATCGAAATCACTTCTCTCTTGCCAATGCGGGCGTTTTACTGCTTACTTCTCAACTCTTCTTGCTTGATTCTTGCTTCCTGCAAGATGACCAACTGCTTGAGCCTTGCTAAGGATTCCTCCAGACTTGCTGCCGTTTTGTAAGTCTCTTTTAAAGAGGCTTCGAGACTCGCAACAGCACGTTTGGTTTCTTCCAAATCCGATTCCTTATCCCCATGGTCTTTTGGCCCGCTGGAGCTTGCTTTCAGTTCGTCACTGGCGATCTTTTGAACAACATCGCTGGTACTTTTTGCGAGTTCTGATGCTTCTACTGCCCCTTTTCGCAGCGATGCCATCAACACACGCTCGGGAGCCTTCGGTGCAATGTCAGCGAAACGCCGCGGTTGTGCCTGCATGGGCAACGAAAAACTTCGTACGGCCATTTCGTTCGTACCTTTTTCCATCGCTGTCATCCTGTGAATGTTTCCTGTGGAATCGGAGGCTATGCCAATCTCGTTCAATCCGAAACTCGAGCTTACCAATGTCAATGGATCAGCGTCGGTTTTGAATTCCCAGACGGGCTTAGAACCATCACTTCCCCATTGGCGTATCGTTCGATCGCGTCCCCCCGTCAACATCAGGCCGTTGCGGTCTTTCACCAAAGCGAGAACGCCCTCCTTGTGAGCGCCCCAGTTCTCTTTTGTTTCAAAGCTGTGCATGTCCCACACACGAACGGTTCCATCCAAACTGCCGGACGTTAGCTGGTTTCCATCCTGAGACCAAGCCATACCAGTGACGCCACCGGTATGCCCTCGGAGGGTCGCGAACTCTGCCCCCGTTTCCGATTCCCAAATCTGGATACCCCCGAAGCGATCCCCTGTCGCCAACAGCAAACTGTCTGGACTATAGGAAACCGAGAGAACCCAATCTGTATGTTTCTTATGGGTATGGAGCAGTTGATTGGAATCTACATCAAAAGTCTTGACCGTCTTTAAAGGTGTTCCAATTGCCAGCTTTTTCCCATCGTTTGATAGATCCATCGCAAGGATCGTATCTTGCTCGCTACCCAACGGCGGCAACCACTCCTTCTTTTCCCAATTCCATCTACGTATTTCGCCCGACTCGCCTGGGACACCCACGGCGATCCACAGTACTTTTCCATCGCGCGAGAATTTCAAAACGGTTATCTCGAGATTCGCGAGCTCCAATGCGTCGGGTAAGAATTCGCCCGTCTCTGCTTGCGCGAACGCCACTTGCCCAAACGTTCCAACGGCCAAAATGGATTGATTGGGGTGCATCGCAATCGCACGAATAGGTGTCGGCTGCAACAAAGGCTTCAATAGAGAGTACGGGCGCGAAGCGTGATCGGCAACCTTGGACTCAGTTCCTTCGGATGCGTTAGCGGCTCCCTTTTCGGTCATACCACTTCGGTCCGTTTCTTCTTGAACCTCTTTACCCGATTGCTTCGCTTCGTCCACCAATCCTGTGTTGATCCAACGTTCGATCAGGTTCAGTTCTCGTTGAGGGATACGAGGCTTGTTGGGAGGCATTTTCGGGTTATCCAAATGAGCCGTCAAAGTATACAGCGGGCTCTCACCCACCTTGCCCGGCACGACAACAAAACCAGAGCTGGAACCCGCCAGCAATTTATCGAGCGACGTCAGGACCAAATCACCTCGGGGTTGGTCTTCGTTATGGCAGCTAGCGCAATGCTTTCGGAAAACAGCTTGAACCGCATCAAAAGTCACCCGTTCCGTATCGCCAGATTCAGACGTGGATTCTGTCATGCTTTGTGCATGAGCGAACACTGGCCAAGCCAATAGCAAAATTCCAAGTGCAGTGAGTCGAAGATGTTTGAACATAAATCGTGCTGTTGTTGCTTTCCTTGAGCCGCGGGCGCTAGCTGCGACAGGTGTTTTTTTGGTTGGAATCTGTATCGCGGCTAGCGCCTGCGGCTCAAGAAGCCTAGTGATTGAATACAAACTCGTTCGAATTCAAAATGGCCCAAAACAAATCTTCCAGGCCCGTCTTTGAGTCAGGGTAAGTTGCCAACATCTCCGTAGCCGACTTTGTCTCTTGATCGTTGGGAATCCGGCCTAAGCATCGAATGTACAGGCTCTTCATCACTTGCTGAGATGATTTCCCTTCCGCGAGCAACTCCGCCACAACAGCTCCTTCCGCCACCTTCCCGCCAGAAGTTTCTCCGTTCAAAAGGTGCAAGGCTTGCGATAATGTCGGCGAAGTCTTCACTTCGCAAGTGCAAGGAGTTGAGCGATTCGAACGACCAAACGTTGTCAAGAAATAGTTTGCTGCTGCCCCATCGGCAACTTGGACAGCACGAGAACCCGCAGGCAAGCCTGGCAACCGATCACTTGTCTGCGTGACCTGAGTGATACAATCGAGCAAGACTTCCGCTCGCAATCGCCGAATCTTCTGATGCGAGAACTCACGTTCGTCCCATCGATTCGAATCGTTGCGTTGAGTTGACGTCTGATAGGTTCGCGAATTGCAGATCTCTCGGATCAAGCCCTTGATCTCAAATTGGTGAACCACCAAACGGTCTGCCAAGTGCTCCAGAAGCTGCGGGTTGGATGGCGGATTGCTAATTCGCATATCGTCCACAGGATCGACAATCCCGATGCCAAAAAAATGAGCCCAAATGATGTTGGATAAGTTCTTGGCAAATGCTTCGTTCTTGTGCGAAGCTAGCCACTCTGCAAGAACAGCTCGATAATCTTGCCCTTGTTGGATGGGAGGCGTATTCTCACCCAAAAACTTAGGCTGAACGCTTCGATTCCCGGTTGGATGAAGCATCTCCCCTTCGGCTGCATTGTAGATAGTAAGCTCACGCGGGTCTTCCGCTTGTTTATAGCCTACCTGACTAAAGAAGGCAGAAAAGCCATAGTAGTCATCCATGGTCCATCGGTCGAACGGATGATTATGGCACTGAGCGCATTGAATGCGAGTCCCCAGAAAAACTTGCGCGATATTCTCCGCTAGCAACTGAGGAGTCGTTTCGGTTTGGTAGTAGTTCGTTGCTGGATTTTCCAGTGATCCGCCACTGGCAGGCAGCAGATTGCGAACAATCGTATCGATGGTTGCACCCGCATGAACGGACTCTCGCAACCATTGGTCATAAAGTTTGAGCGCTTTGGAACTCACCCCATTGTTCGTTCGAATCTGGAGCAATTCTGCCCATTTCATGACCCAAATATCGCGAAACTCTGGTCTCTCCAAAAGACTGTCAATACATCGCTCACGTTTGTCCACGGACGTATCAGCCACGAAATCGTTAAACTCTTTTTCGGTCGGCATTTGCCCGATCAAATCGATCGTGACTCGGCGAAGGAACTGTTCGTCGCTAGCCAGTTTGGAAGGCTTCAAATGCATGAACTTCAAACGTTGATCGACCAAGGAATCGATTTCCCCTTTCGACTCCAGTTCCGGATAAGCAAAAGGAGTCCCAGGACGAACGACCATGGAGGCCCCTTGCGTGAACTTGTCAAAGCGGGCAAGAATAAAGGCCGCACCGGGGCCGTTCGCTTGAACCAATCCATCCACGGAAACACTCGCAGCGGAATCATTGTTGCTAAGAAAAACAGCCAAGGGAGTCACATCCTTTTGCGAACCATCGCTGAAGGTAGCCATCACGACAAGCTTTTGTTGCCCATCTGGTTTGGTGAATACTGCATTCTTCGGCAAGACAGAAATGCCGGTTGGCACTACCGCATCCGCAGTATCCTCTTTGGCACCCTCGTAAAGCCATTGAACCAAAGTTTCGTAGAGAAGTGTCCCCTCTTCCATGCATTGGCCACCCGTATGCGGAACGTTTCCGGTTGCCTTTTGGACAAGCAAACAAGATTCCGGCTTCGACAATTGAATACGCCGACCACTGATCTCGCGAGTCAAACGATAATGGTCACCCTGTGGATCGAATCCATATAAGCTCAAGCGAAACCCATCTTTACCTGATGCAGAACCGTGGCATTTGCCAGTGTTGCATCCGGCTTTCGTTAGTACTGGCAACACCTCATTCCGAAAGCTGACCATTGGCTGAACCGAGGCGCCCTTCACCTCGACTTCTACTTTATCTTGGACACCAAGATACTCCACGTTCAGGTGCCCCTTGCCATCACGTCGCGGCAGCAAAGTCTCAGCGACCTGGGCGAAAACAGGATCTTTCGAATCGAGGTCTTGTTGGCCTAAGTCCAGTTTGCAATCCGCGGTAACATCGCGAGTACTTCCGTCATCGAAGAATGCAGTAACCACAATCGATTGTTGATCACGGGCAGAATTCATCACAATTCGGTTTGGTTCGACTTGTATGCGTTCTAGCTTTGGAACGCTTGGCAAATTTCGAACTGGTTCCGCCGCGACCGACGCACCCGTGTGGAATGGGGCAAGCACATTGATTCCCCAAAGCAATGCCGCGGAATACAACAGAACGTTCATTACGATCTTGATATGTTTTAGCATAGGACCCTACTTTACTTTCCAGTTCTTCGACGAAGGGCTTCGAGCGGGCTTAATGGTCGCCCAGCCTCGTCCTTTTGCGATTGCCCCTTGGCCGCCACAATCAGTTTGGTATTTTTTGCAGTGCAGAAGGCGACCTGCTCGCCATCCCTCTGGCCAGCAAATCGGCAATAAACGTTTCCAAAGCTTCCCGTTGGGGCATCGTCCGCCAAGGTCATGGTGAACTTGGCGACTCCATCCGTTCGCTGAACAGTCACCGATGGGACTGTCACGCGATTCGGTAGCCCCTCAATACTCACGATCAGCGTGTCAGGAACAGACTCATCCCCGACAAAGCGGCATTCAAACTGCACACTGCTATCGCACTCCACCGACAATGGTTCGATCTCGCCCCGCAATGGCGAATCAATGATAGCGAGCGTTCGAAGCGAACTCGCAACGCGATGCATGTTGACGGACGTCGGCCGAGCGACCAACGCGCCGGCCGCTCCGATGTTCCCGTCGGTTGGCGTCTCCCCCAATCCGACATTGGCTTCTAAAACAAGAGGCCAGTCCCCGGGACTCGCGTTTTCATGAGTTCTTAAAACAATCGTTCCACTGGATTGATCGGGCGCAACGATCGTCTTCGCAGGGCACTCCACCCAATCTGGCAGTAATGGAACCACCACCTCGACCGCAGAGTGAAAATCCTTGTCGCGATCAATCTCAAAAGACAAAGTCAATTCGCCATCCACCACCAACGGCTGCTTCGGTTGTTGAACTTCGATTTGGAACGGGACTGGATTTGCAATGGCAACCGCCATTCGATCCACCGAGAATGGCTGAAAAATCGCATCGGCGGGGCCGTTCACCAAGTCGATCGTTTGGCGAAATCCACCTTCGATAGTCCCCTCACCGACCGCAGCCGCACCAAGAACTTGGACCAAGGCGCCAGAGCTTGCCGCCGATTCGCTTGCTGACATTACCACCGGGACCAAAAAACGGTTGCTTGGCACGGACTGCATTTGAACTCCAACACCCTGAGGCAATCCTTGCAAGGTGAGTTCAACCGGGGCGTCGAATCGCTCTCGTTGTACACCTAGAAAAGTAAGTGAGCGATTGCCACGCGGGATTGCAATCGATTGATTCAACTGCGAGAGCTTGTCACGCCGGGGAAGGAAGGTCGTTAATGCAGCACTCGATGGAGCGATTTCAAGATAGTAACCATACTCGACTCCGAACTTTTGTCGTTTATCCCAAATACGGACTTGGTATTTTGTTTTGGGTTCGGCTCGAAAAACAACTCGCGAGTCTTGACTATCAAAATCGTCACCACTCGCAACGACTTTGCCTTGATCATCCGATACCACAAGGACAGAATCCAACAGACTACCGACTCGAGTTGCAAAGACCTCCGCGACCAGATCGCAAGTTGTTTCCACTTGAAACTCATGCCGATCGACTTGCCCAAGTTCGCGAATGCATCCGTTCCAGGCTCCAGGTGCCATCACAGCCCCACGTGCGACTCCAGAACGTTCTTCGGTCAAGCTAGGCGCAAATTCGTTTAGCCGAAAGGGAAACGGGCTAGGGCAAACTTGACCATCCACTTCCAGTTCAATCGAATGAATTCCACTTTCTTTCGAAAAGCGAAATGGCTGGCGGATGACACTTCCCTCCGGCTCACCGCGTTGCCAAAAGGTAAGCTGCAAGTCCGTATCGCAGGATCCACCCAAAGGAAACACCCCATCCGGTCTTGGAAAGGTACCCAAGTGCAAAGCGTACGGGCTGTCTGCATCCGCATTTGCGTTCACGGAAGTGATTTCAATCAAGTAATCCCCTTCGTACGTTGCGATCGTCGAGAATGAGGGATCTTGATTCAGCAGCGGCGTATCATCCACTTGCAAAACAAGCTGGCCATTCGGGTCCCTCAGTACGAGCTTGGTATCCAACAGATTAACCCCCAGACGCACCCCCACTGCCTCTGCGGAAATTCGCATGCCCTTTTTCGCAGCGATTTGAAACGTATCGACATCATCACCACTCAAAGTCCCTGAAATGGTTTTGCTCCAAGGGACCGGCGACGTTCCTTGCGAAAGCTGGATAGGCTGCGGTACTTTCGATTCAAGCTCGGGCTCGATTGGAAATGGACTGACCCAAAGGGTTCGAAGCTCGGAGATTCCATCTGGATTTCGCAAACGCAGCCCATGAGCCCCCAGCGGGCATTCCGGACTTACCTCCAAAACCATCCGCACTTCTTCATCGTTGACCACGTCGATCCGAACGCACCGAATGCTGTGATCGTACAACATGACTTCGCAGGTTTCTTTCAGCGAAGCCCCCCGTGCTATTACGGTACGCTCGAACCCTCGCGATACAACCGGTGAGAGCAGCCCCTCCAAGGATGGGTTCGCAGCGTAGCCCGATGGCATCACGATAGTCACTAGAAAAAGCAGCCCCCCCAACCCAACAACCAGACGAGGGAATCGCTCACCATTGGCCATTCGATTCATCATGCTAAAAGTCCACGAGCTACCGTTCCGTTGGTCACGATTGGTTGAGGCCGATCGCCGGGAGACATCAACGATTTTGCAGCATCGATCCCCAACAGATGATAAACCGTGGTGACATAGTCTTCGACACTCAAGGGATTGTCGGCTGGTTCTGCAGCCAACGCATCTGAAGCTCCATAAATATGTCCCCTTCGAACACCACCTCCGGCCATGACAATGCTGAAGACACGTGGCCAGTGGTCTCGGCCGCCTCCGGCATTGATCTTCGGCGTGCGACCGAATTCGCTAGTAATCAGCACCAAGGTCGAATCGAGCAATCCACGCTGGTCCAAATCATTGATCAAGCCCGCAAACGCAAGATCCAAATCAGGCATCTGCGTTTCAATCCCGCGATAATGAAAGGCATGGGTGTCCCAAGCGCCGTAGGTGACCGTAACAAACCTAGCACCGGCTTCCACCAATCGTCTCGCTATCAGCAAACGAGCTCCTGCCGAAGGGCGAAGGATTGGCCCCCATGGATTCATACCATAAAGTTCTTTCGTCGCATCGCTCTCCTTCTTGAGGCTGAATGCATCTTTCGCCTCTGGGGAAGCCAACAGATCGTAGGCTCGCTGGTAAAAAGAGTCCATGGTGGTGATGGCATCATCCCGTTCCATACCAGCAAAGTGACTATCTACCAAATCTTTCCATGCTTTGCGGCGACCAAATCGCTGTTCGTCGATCCCTTTCGGCAAATTCAAATCGCGAACCGAAAAGTTGGATCGGGCTGGGTCCGACCCCAGTGCAAAAGGCCCACATGCGTTGCTCAAGTAACCGCTTCCAAGAAATTGGCTGCCTTGATTCGGAACGCATACATAGGCAGGCATCGCATCGCGGGGACCAAGTTCATGAGCCACGACCGATCCTACGCTCGGATAAGTCAAAGCGGGACTGGGACGATACCCGGTAAACATGCTGTGCTCACCTCGACTATGATCTACTTCCGTGTGAGTCATGCTGCGAACAACCGTCAGCTTATCTGCAACCTTGGCCGTTGCACGCATGTGCGAACTGAAGTAAACCCCTGGAACCGAGGTTGCGATCGGATCAAGAATGCCACGGTACTCGGGTGGCGCATCTGGCTTGGGGTCGAAGCTATCCATATGAGGAAAGCCACCCTGCAAGTAAATATGGATGACCGACTTCGCCTTGGGTTCACGACCTTTCGTTTCGGTTGCAATTCCAGCGGCTTTGGCTTGCGATTCCAACCGCAGCATATTCCCGAGCGTCAGCCCAGCTCCGCCCAACCAACCCACGTACATAAAGTCGCGGCGATTCGAACGGGTAAGGTGAGACGGATCCATGAGCCAACTTGCGTTGCGTCGTAAATTCATCGCTCGATAATTCCTTGAGTGGAAAGTGCAATCGGAGTAGTAGATGGAGCTTGGTACTCCACAATTAGCTTGGGACGTTGCCCAATATCATCAAATTCGCTGGAGTAAAAATCCCAGCCGTTACCGCCCGTATTCAGAAAAACCCAGCCGTGGTTCGCCTGACCTGAAACCCAAGCCTGAACGGTATCGGTCACATCAAAGACCACAACCGACGTGTTGGCAGCAATCTTGCCGAAGGTAAAACTGTCTTTTTGCCGTGAAGCTTCCAAGCCATCTGCAGAGACGCCATCGATCATGGAACTCCAGGTCGCGGCCTTAGGAAATGGCACCAACATGCGATGCAAATTCACCGTGCTTCCCTGATCAAAGGCGCTGACCAAAAGTCGCGCTGAAACGATTTGGGAACGCAGGGGGATAGACCGGTCTGTACTTCCCAAGATATCGTCGAATCGTATAAGAACTTGACTCTCGCCCCCATCGTTATTAGCATCCGAAGATGCATTGGGATTGCTGTCCAACAAGGTCGTTGGGGCCAACGCCCAAATCTCGGTATCGACGGTACCCTGGTAACCATCAATTCCATTCTGAAAAATGATCTTTGTGGACTGCCCAAAGCAAGCAGGTGACGCCATCAGAATTAGTTGAAGTACCAACAGCCAAAACAATTTTGCCATAAATGCCAACTCCTAATTCTGGTGCGAACTTGAATTTGATTTTTAGAGCGTTTTTAGTAAAAATCGATCGCCTGGATAGATCTTCTAGCTCAGGCGACGGATACACCCAAGGAACTTAAGTGACAACAAGTCCTGAAATCAAAATCTTGGCAGACAATGTGGCCGCAATATGTTTTTTTTTGATGAAGCAAACATGAACAATCAAAGAACAACCCTGCAACGGCCTATTACTTCACAGAACGGTACTGCTGTTCAACGAAATGCATTGAGAGAAGATCTAAATCAACAAGCCCGCAAGCCCTCAGTAGTTCATCGAAAATTCATCCCACTGCGATGTCGCACAAAGAGACTCGCGATAGAATCGTGTGACGAATCGCGTGCCATTTTTAATCCAAAAACCAGCCACCTTCACCCTCGCTTAAAACAACCATGAATCGATCAGCACTTCATTCAATTTCTGGGTACGTTGTTGCCGTCCTTCTGGCAACGCATTTGCAGTCCACTCTTTCTGCACACGATGGAGACCACGAGCATCCCGTTCGCGCTCTTAAGGCAGACGAGATGTACGCTCCCAAAATTCTGCCCGATCGAATCATACTGACTTGGGCAGACGATCCGAAAACTTCCCAAGCTGTCACTTGGAGAACCTCGGTCGAAGTTGTTGACGGATACGCTGAACTCGCGATCGCAGGCGGAGGTCCCGACTTTGCCGTCCTGTCCGAAACCTATCATGCAACCACGACGGCCCTAAAGACCGATCTCAACACGGCGCATTTTCATAGTGTTCAATTCAAGGGCCTCAAGCCCGGAACAAAGTATGCTTACCGAGTTGGCGACAAAACCAATTGGACGGAATGGTTCCATTTCTCGACCGAAAAAGAACAAGCTGAACCTTTCTCGTTCATCTACTTCGGTGATGCGCAAAACGACCTGCGATCGATGTGGTCACGCGTGATTCGCGAAGCACACTCGGATGCACCCAAAGCCAAGTTCTTCCTGCATGCTGGCGATTTGATCAATCGAGCTCAAGCGGACGGCGAGTGGGGCGAATGGTTCGGTGCAGGAGCATTTCTGAACGCGATGATTCCAAGCGTCCCGGCTGTAGGCAACCACGAAATGCAGAAGGCCGAAGACGGTTCCAAGTCGACAGTCTCGCACCACTGGAGACCTCAGTTTGCCCTGCCAACTTCGGGCCCCGAAGGGCTAGAAGAAACGTGCTACACCCTGACGTATCAAGAAACTTTGATCGTAATCATGAACAGCAACGAAAAGCTGGAGCAGCAAGTGTCCTGGCTTGAAGAGGTGCTCAAAAACAACAAGAAACGCTGGGTGATCTGCACCTTCCACCATCCGATTTTCTCAACAGGTAAAGACCGTGACAACGTCAAGCTTCGCAGTCTCTGGAAGCCGGTGCTGGACAAATACCGCGTCGATTTAGTACTGCAAGGTCATGATCATACCTACGGTCGTACAGGCCTTGAAACACCCGTGGCCGAACCTGTTACAATCGGGAACGTACCAACCGGAGTTCAGAACGTGGATACATTTACAGGCACGGTCTACGTCGTATCGGTAAGCGGACCCAAAATGTACAACATCAATCCAAAGCCGTTCATGAAGCGACTCGGCGAAGATACTCAGTTGTATCAGATCATCCACATTGATGGTGATACCTTGCGTTACGAATCTCGAACTGCGATCGGGCATCTGTACGATGGATTCATTTTGAACAAAGAAACTGGCAAGGTAAATCGCATCACCGAACTGGAACCCGAAGTTCCAGAACGTCGACGCGAACCAGTTCCTCAAGAACCAGCCGCAACCATCGGCAAGTAACGCTGTCTCAAGACAAATTGATCAAGACCCGCATTTTTTGAGCCGTGGGCGCTAGCCGCGATTCGGCTTCTTGGTCAAACGTGAGTATCGCGGCTAGCGCCCGCGGCTCAACTTGATTACTGAGGTATTTGTACTCGAAACACGTCGCGTTGAAAGATAAGCGCCAGGATCTGTAGCCAGATCCACTACGGGGCTGTTGCTTAGGTGATAGAACTGGAAATGGCTGGAACACCCTTTAAAAGTGTCTGATAGATCACACAATAGCGTTCCGTAAGACTGATCAATTTATTCAGGGTGGCCTCTTCCAAATCAGAATCGACCTGAAAAACAAGTCGAACGGAGGTCAGGCCAACGGGAACATTTCGATCGATACCCAATGTCCCTCGAAAATCCATTTGGCCTTCAGCGACAATCCTACAGCTCCGTATAGCAAGGTCCATGTTGGTCGCCACTGCAGAAAAAGTAACGCCTGCGCATGCAACAAGCGACTCAAGAAGCAGTTCTCCGGAACAAGCCTCTGCGCCGGACCCGCCCGCGGCTTCATGCAAGCCAGCTCGAACCACTCCAGCAAACGATTTCAGCGTACATGCTTGCCCAACTAACTCCACATCGCCTTCGGCTCGCATCGTAACAACAGCACTTGCCGGATTTTCGCGGTAACCTTCCTTCAACGGAGCCTGGACGGATTTCAAATCTTCGGATTTCATAGCTTCTCAAATCAGGTTGCAAAATCAAAACGCTCGGAACATCGAGGGGCTATCCGCCCATGGTTCAGAACCTCGAATTCGCAAACGATGCTACCAGAACTCTCCCGTTACGAATACGAGCTACAACACGAAAAGATCGAAAAAGAATCGATGGAGATCCCCATGTGTAAGCGGTCAAGGGCCTTAAGCCCGAAGACCGCAACGGGTTTAGCGTGCTAAAAGCCTAAGCCTAAGCCTAAGCCTAAACCTAAACCTAAACCTAAACTTCAACTTCAACTTCAACTTCAACTTCAACTTCAACTTCAACTTCAACTCTCGCTCCAGTACAAGCGTCAGAGCGCCGGGTTGAAGTTGTAGCCGTATCGCGGCTAGCGCCCGCGGCTCAGTGTTTCCTTAGGTACTAGTTGAAGTTGAAGTTCTAGCCGTATCGCGGCTAGCGCCCGCGGCTCAGTAAGCCATATCTTTAGCAAATCTCTTCAACTTGCACCAACCGACAAATTCTGTGCAGTCGGCAGTCTTTTCCCAGGACCTTTAAGTTTCCTAACCCCTTCGGTTTTGTTTCACGCCTCAACGATCGATGGTAGCGATAAGAGTCCAACTGCATTTGCTGGTAAGCTCGGATGCCCCTGCGCGTCGACTATTGAATGGCGAAACGGATGACCGAATCGGTTTTCGATTTATGTCAACGTTTGGAGAGTACTGATGCCCTTTCGATTCATATTGAAAAAGCTAAAACAAGGGTTCGACATCCTGAACCATGCCAACTGGATTGGCAGAACGGATGCGGCTTGGCTTCGCTGGTGGGATCGGCACATGACGCTGAAGCTGCCCAGGGATCCCAACCAGCCTGATATTGTGCTGC
>JBIKLJ010000132.1:0-14151 GCA_044359895.1 Pirellula sp. | reverse complement strand
GTTCCACCAAGGGGAACGATCCAGTCGCTTTGTCATGGAAAGTCGAATTGGGCAAGGCGCACGCTCGACTTGGCCTAGCGTATGATGCGGAGAGGAAAGAGGGACGCGCTACAGATGCGCGAGAACGATTCGTAACCGGGATCGATATTCTTAAAAAGACGGCAGCGGAAACGAACGCAGATAGTCCAGCGAAAGTCAATTTGGCGAGAACGCTCGTTGTTTTTGCTGACTCCCATTCGATGAGCTCGCAGACCACTGAGGCCATCCGGTTCGTCGAAGATTCAATTCAACTGTATGAACAAATGGATTTGAATCGCGACAGTAAAACTCAGCTCGCCTCGTTGCAAGCCTACGAAATCGCGGGTCGATTCTTGGGTAAACAAGGCCAAACATCGAAAGCGGTGCAGTACCTTAACTTGGCAATGACGGGCGCAGAAAAGATGCTGGTGGATGATCCCAGCAACCGTGATCTGTTGAAGTTTCAATCGAGCGTCTCCATTTCGAAAGCGACGATCTATCGCCGGCTAGGAGACTGGGGGCAAGCCTTGGCGGACTTGCAAAAAGCCTCCACGACCTACGAACGTCTCCGAAAGGGGTGGCCGAACAATCTCGAGTTCATCGAAAACAATGCGATAGCACAATTGGATATCGGGCTGATCCTGCTTGACCAATTGGAGCCATCGCGGGCTGCAGAACCCATGGAAGGGGCATTTGCAGATTTTCAAAAACTGCATCAGGCGTACCCACAAATCCAACGATACGCGGACAGCTTCGCTAGTGCCTGTAGCGGACTGGGGCAAGTAGAAACGCAAACCAATCCAGATCCCACCGCCTCGATCAAGCTCCTTATTGAAGGCTATAACCTATTCGATCGCCTGTTTCTAGAATCAGACAACAACATTTCCTATGCTCTCAAAATGGCCACCACCAAGGCCCAGTTGGCTCAAGCAACAGAACGCACGGAGCAACGTTCGGAAGCGGCGAATCTGTGGAACGATTCTCAAGTACTATTGAAGCAGTTGATCGAGGCAGATAGTTCGCAAACCGATGTTCTCCCTGATTATGAAGACGCGCTAGCTCAGGTTCTCTGGAGACAAGGGTTGCTGGAATGGAGCGATGGTGATCGGGAAAAGTCCGTAGCCCTGTTCTTGGAGTCCATCCAAGTTCTGGAACGTTTGGTTACCTCGCATCCCACCAATGGTCAATATGCATGTGAACTAGCGCGGTCGCTGATCCGCTGTCCGCATCTTCCATCTGTGGACTTACCAAGAGCCGAACAACTTGCTCTTCAAGCCTATGACAGCCACCCGCGGAATGTCGATTTTTCGAGACTGGTTGCCGAATGCAAACTGCAACAGGGACAAGCTGCCGAAGCCAAGAAATACTTGGACCTATTGCCTGCGGATGCAACAACCACCCAAGACCTGGGGCTCATGGCACTTTACGAGTTCCGCTCGGGAAACCAAATGAAAGCTGCGGAACAACTCCGGGAAATGAAAGAGCGCATGGACGCTGAGCAGCCTTATCTTGTTGATCTTCATCGATGGTACGATTCCTTGGTGGAAACCATCGACCAATAGTAGGGACGAGAGATTTTGACTGTTGCCAAGCGGGCTTGGCAAGCTGCGTCGACTTTACCGCCTAGGTAATCAATTCTGGATGGCTCTGTGGAATATGACGATTATTCAACCTATTGTTTTAACATGATCCATTCGGAAATGTTCAACGGGTCTACGTCATGCTTCACCAATTCAGCCCAGGACCATTTCGGCAACCTAAGCCGTTCGCGCTGGCTGTGGTGATCGCCTGCTGCACTGGTCTCTCGGGTCAAGCTTTTCCGCGTTTGCGCGCACAAGAGATATCCGAGCCAGATGACTCCGGAACGGTGCAACAAGCGTCGATGATCCAGCAGACGCCCTTCATAGAGCCTCGGATCAATATCGCTGAAGAGTCTAGTCGTGCGCAACGCAATGCGTTTACCACACCATCCTCGCTTCTAAATTCCAACGCGGCAAATTCCAGTGCAGGATCAAATCGCCTCGGGGGGATCGATTCGCAGCGAAGGACATTTTTAACGAAGGATTCGGTTTCGGGTGGAGAAGCCTTAACCTTGTCCACCACCGACGTAGGAAGCTTGCTGAAGAAATCCTCATCGGGACTGAGTGCGGGCGTTCAAAGCAAAACACCGGTGATTAGTGATCCACGTGTTCGCGGTTCCCGAATTGGATCGCTCGCGGCATCGGGGTCGCATTGGGTACCCGCGCGCGCTGATTTGGATACGATCTTGAGTAAATTTGATTCACGTCAGATATCGAGAGTCGACATTATTCCAGGCCCTTATTCCGTTCTTTATGGCCCCGGATTCGCGTTCACCGATGTTCAACTGCTTGGATCGCCTCGGTACCAGAACGGGCCCGAGTTGCATGGTGCCACGGATGCTGAATACAAGGTAAATGGAAATCAGATTTTCGCACAACAAACCGTTTTGGCCGGCTCCCAAGATTGGGGTGCGCGACTCAATTATGCGGCTCGGACGGGAGATGATTTTCGAGCAGGAGGAAGGTTACCGGTTCCATCCAGTTACCAGTCCGAGGAAATGATTTTAGCCTTAGGTCGAGACTGGAAAGAAAGTTCCTTGGAGTTCAGCGTTCTGCGGTTGGACCAGAACGACGTTGTCTTTCCAGGCTACGTATTTGATTTGGATCATCTGGTTACGGACGGATACGATGTCTCGTACACACTTCGCGATCTAAGCGGCATGGATGCGGTGGTTACAGACGCTTGGTACAACCGCACTCGATTTCAAGGTAGTGCGTTGAATCCGCAGAAGAGTATTTACTTTCCGGTTTTAGATCTCATCAATTACACCGGAACAACGGACGTGGATTCGATGTCAACGGGATACCGTCAATCGTTTCTCGTCGGCGACCTGTCCAGCGACAGCTTTCAATTCACGGCGGGTCATGATCTGCGATGGATCAAACAAGAACTGAACGAGATTTCAAGTGGTGTCACGCTTGGATTGCCATTGCCGTTTGTCGATCGCAATTCCCCGATCCCTCGTTCCTTCATGGCCAATCCTGGTCTCTTTGTGGACTACAAGGAGGAAATCGGAGATCGGCTTGGTGTTAACCTAGGGGCACGGGTCGATTACGCAGCAAGCCAGATGGACGACAGCGCGGATAAACTGGCGGGAATCGGTATCGGTTTCAATCCGGTCAGCTACAGCAACATTGTTGGAACCGACCAATTCGACCGACAGTTTAATCTAGCTAGCGCCTTCATGTCGCTTCGCTTGGACACCAGCGATGAGATTTCATCGACCCTGAGTGGCGGATACGCAGAACGTGCTCCAACCTTAACCGAGCTGTATGCAGCTCAACCATTCATGCTAGTTTTGCAAAATGGTTTGAACAATGTCACAGGCGATCCCACCTTGGCCAAAGAGAGACTTTTTCAGATCGATATTGGGTCCGAGTATTCGGGTGACGAATTGAGAACTGGTTTCCGTTGCTTTCACGCCTGGGGGCTCGACTACATCACCTTTGAAAATACGCGAGTCAATTACATTCCACCTGTAGGGGACCCGGGGCAAGTCAGCTTGCGTTATGTCAATACCGAGCTTGCGACGATTCTGGGCGGCGAATGGTATGGAGAACTGTTTCCCAAGAACACTCTGACCCCGTTTGCAAACGTTCGTATTGTGGATGGTCGCGATCGAACGCGAAACGGTCGATTTGCGACCTCCAATGGAAACTCTGTCAACGCAAGCCAAAAGGTCGCGGGGCTACCGCGTGGGGCATTTAGCGGCGTAGCAGGAAGTAGCTCTGAACCCCTTCCGAGCATGCCCCCCTTGGAGTCTCGGGTTGGTATTCGAGTGCACGATACCAGCCTGGAGAAACGGTGGAACATCGAAGTATCTGCCCGCATTGTCGACAATCAAGATCGCGTTGCATCCAGCTTGTTCGAAACGGCCACAGCGGGGTTTACGACCTGGGACACTCGCGCGGTTTTCCGTTCACGCAAGATACCGGGGTTGGTTGTTGCGACGGGGGTCGAGAATATGTTTGATTTGCGTTACCGCGAACACTTCGATTTCCGTACCGCGAGCGGTGTTTCGGTCTTTCAGCCAGGAGCCAACTTTTACGTCAGCACAAGCCTTAGCTACTGAAGCGACAGAAACGCTAGTGATTCTCCGCAAAAAAGTGGGCGTGTCGGCTAACGCCGTTGGCTTGAGTTGACCATAATGTGCGGATGAGAGTACCTTTCGCCAAGCGGATTCAGTTGTGCGTTGCAGTGATAGCCATGATATGGCTCACCTACGGAGTTCAATGTCTTGTCCCCTCGTTGACTCAATGGGGGTTGATCCCTAGGACTCGGAATGGACTGGTGGGGATTTTATCCATGCCCTTTTTGCATGGTAGTCTGGGGCACCTTCTGAGCAACACCGTGCCGCTGGCGATACTATCGATCCTGTTGGTCAGTTCTCGAGACGATGCACTGCGACTGATGGCTGTTATATCCATCTCGGGAGCAGGGTTGCTTTGGGCGATAGGGCGGCAGCATAATCATGTGGGAGCTAGCGGGCTGATCTATGGTTTGATTGCGTTCTTGCTGGTATCTGGATTCGTCGAAAAGCGTTGGTTTGATATTGCGATCAGCATGGTAGTCTTGTTTCTGTTCGGTGGCTCTCTCATCATGGGTGTCTTGCCGACTTGGAATGGCCAGATCTCTTGGGATGGGCATTTGTGTGGTGCCGTTGCGGGTTCGGTTCTTGCCTTCCTCAACAAGCGGCCAGTCGAAGGGAATTCGATTGCCATCGGAGCCGCCATCTTATGGGTGCTTGCGTCTGGGCCTTGTTGTTTCGCCCAAGAGATTGTTGGTATTCACGTGGTGCCGCACCAGTTTTCTTCCAATCTGCAATGGAGAAAGCCGCCAGATGCGGAACTCGGCGCTCGCGTGGAGCTATTCCTACAAAACCAACGCAACGAGCCGTTGTCTTTGAATCTGGATCAGTTGCGCGTCGATTCCCTTAGCTCGCAACAATTGGTAGATACGAATGCATGGGCGTGGCATGATTTCCAGCACCCTGCTTCCTTGGAACTTCCTCCTCAATCGATGGTCGTGCTCCGGTTCAACGGAAAGAACTCGAACTGGGGTTGCGAATCCAAGCATCGCATTACAACCGCTGATTCCAACAACGATCAGGATTTTGAACTGAGTTCGCCTTCGGTTTGGATCGAGGGCGTGTCATTCCTGAAATCGAATTCTGAAACGGGTGGTTTGTATCCTAGCAAGATGGTTGCATCGATTCGCAATACAACTTACGAGGACATTCGGATTGGTGCTGTCCGGCTTTGGTTGCCGGCGACGAATTCGGAGTACCGAGTTTTGCACCCATCTCCATGGCACCAACCGAACGCGACCTTTCCTTTGGATCATCGGATTCGTGCGAGCTCCATGGGTTTGCTGCATCTAGAGCTCGATCATTTTCCTCTTTCCTACGCAGCGATCGAAATCCAAGCCACTGCAGCAGGAGATGCTATGCCGAAGTCGATTTGGGCTCATCTTAGAATCAAACCCAACGACTTCGACATCAGTGGTGGCTGGATTGCATCCGAGATAGCAGGAAAGAATAGTCTTCAGGTGGAAGAGTACGTGCGGGTGCTGAAGCGACTGCATATCAACACCGGGCAAATCGAAGAAGTTTCTGGATTCACCGACAACGCTGCCGCATACTCCGCGTTTCCGGTAAAGCGATTTAATCGAATGGACGCACTGGAGCGTTACGATTCCGATTCCATGCTTCCTCATATTCATGCGGTTGAGTTTCTAGGCGAGCCTCAGTACGGCGGAGGCCGCCCGGTACCACCTCAAGAAATCTACAATAGCCTTGCGAAGTACCAGTCGAGTCGATTACCAACAAGCATTACGCTCAGCGAAGAACGCACATGGCGGTACTACGCAGGACTTTCCGATTACCCGCATTACGATGCCTACCGAGTCATTGCGCCCGCAGCAGATGATTGGTCCAAATACAATCGGTGGGACGGGAAGTCGATACGATGGGGCGCACCGCTGGAGACCATTGGCGACATGACACGTAGCTTGCGTGAACAAAGTCGCCCTAAACCAATCGCTTACTGGTCACAAGGCGCGCACCATGATTGGGGGGGCTTCTTGAGCCCCCGTCGAGGATCGCCAACCGCGGATGAGCTTCGATCACAAGCCTGGCATGGTCTTGGCAACGGGATCGCCTCTCTCTATTGGTTCAATTTAAGCATCAAATCTCTTTGCAAGTTTCCTGACCTGACCCAGCCCATTCAGCGAATCAATCGAGAGATCGTTCTTTTACGCCCGCTCTTGGAGGAAGCGATGGCCTTCCATTACCGACGTATCAACGAATTTCAAAAGCCGGACTTGGACCTGTCGTCTCTAGTAACGTCAAACACACTGCTGTTGGTCGCCAATGATTTGCAGTACAAAATTGACCCAAAGCAAAATACTTTTCAATTTCAAGAACGGAAGGTAGTTCTACAGTCTCGATTGCCGGACTGGTTTTCTCAGTCGATGGATTGCTTTCGCATCGACGCCGACGGGCCGCACGCTGTTGCATTTGAACTTCATGAAAATCAAATCACGATCCAGGACAGCATCCATGTTGTAGGAATCTATGTTGTGACGATGGACAAGGCCCTGCAACAGGACTTGCAACAACGGCTTCAAACGATCCAGTCTCAGGAAAAAGCTATGGATCTAGTGACCGATAGCAGCTTGGAATCGGATATCGAATCGCTGAAGCAATTGCTCAAGAAGTAGGCAACCCTATTCTTGCAATCGATTGAAAATGCCAGCAAAAAAAGCATGAAGATTTTGGGAAGACTAAAAATTTTCGTTAGCAACATCGGCGTCTGCGAGTCCTGTAAGATTCAATGGACCGCGTTCACAGCGTGCACGGTCTGGATTCTTTGATACTCGTACCCAAGTGAGGCCGCTCTTGTTAGTACCATCGAAAATCACTACGTCCAAATTGTTCGTGATCGACACAAATGTCATTTTGCATGATGCTGGATGCATCCGGAACTTCGAGGAAAATGATGTTGTGATTCCGATTGTCGTATTGGAGGAGCTAGACCAATTCAAGAAAGGGAATGACGACGTTAATTTTCAGGCAAGAGCATTTTTGAGAAGCGTTGATGAACTTACCGGCGATGCTCTCTCGAGCGAAGGAGTTGCGATAGGTCATGGGCTTGGATCCATTCGGTTAGTCTTGGGCGCAGAACCTCATCCGCATTTGGCCAAAGCGTTCTTAGCCGATTGTCCGGACCATCGCATTCTCAATGTAGCCTTAAGTCTTCAGGAGCAAGAAGCGCCGCGCCCGGTTGTGTTGGTCACCAAGGACACGAACTTGCGGATGAAAGCGAAGTCCTTCGGATTAACGGCGCAAGACTACAGCACCGACAAGGTAGAGAGCTTTGACAAACTTTATACGGGCAAGCGACTGATCGAGGATCTTCCACAGGAGTCGCTGGCAGCGTTTTCAACCGATGGAGGTAGGGTTCCGGCAGAGTCGCTTTCTGACATTTCGGCACCGATTGCTAACGAGAATTTTATCTTGCGAACGGGTTCACGTTCTATCCTGGCTACGTACAAGGCTACGGAACGAGCATTTGTTCGAATTGATCGAGCGTCTGCATCAAATATTCAGCCTCGGAACGCAGAGCAATCGTTTGCGCTTCGCGCTTTGATGGATGACGATATCAAGCTGGTTTCACTGGTGGGGCAAGCGGGATCGGGCAAGACTCTTTTGGCGTTGGCAGCCGCACTGGAGTGCCGTTCACGCTATCGACAAACACTTCTCGCGCGACCTATCGTTCCGCTAAGCAACAAAGACCTTGGTTTTTTGCCGGGAGACATCGATGCGAAATTAGATCCCTACATGCAGCCCCTGTATGACAATCTTGCCGTAATTTGCCCGGGCAAGGGGGATGGGACATCCAGCCAGCGAGGTCAAGAATTCCTGCAAGCAAACCGCGTTGAAATCACCCCACTGGCGTACATTCGCGGGCGCAGCTTACACAAAGTGTTCTTCATCATTGATGAAGCTCAGAATCTGACACCGCATGAAATCAAGACCATCATTACACGGGCGGGGGAAGGAACCAAAATTGTCTTCACCGGCGATATCCATCAGATCGACCACCCGTATCTTGACTCGCTTTCTAATGGACTTAGTTATCTGATTCACAGAATGGTGGGCCAACCGGTCTATGGACACGTATCGCTCGAAAAAGGAGAACGCAGCGAACTTGCCGAACTTGCAAGCAAGCTACTATGAGGCTGGCCGACTATGAGGCTGGCCGCGAACCTCGTGCCCGAAACCGCTGTTTTCGAGAACTCAGCCAAAAATTCGGTACAAATAAGCCAGTTGGTTGCATCCAAAGCTCTTGTTCCATCGAATAGTATCGCATAACCCCATCTCGTTGGTGGTTCTGTTTTCTTTAGGAGATGAAATGATGAAACGGTTTGTGCTTTCGCTGTGTTTTCTTTCTTTGTCGGTTATTGGTACGGTTCGGGCGGACGAAAATCTGGTTCAGGTTGCGGCTTCGAATGGTCAGTTCAAGACGCTGGTCAATTTGCTGGTCGTATCGAAACTTGACAAGGTCTTGCAATCGCATGAAGAATTCACCGTATTTGCTCCTACCGACGAAGCGTTTGCAAAGCTTCCGCCTGAAACATTGGCTAGCTTGCTTGAACCAGCCGGCCGGGAAACACTCAAGAGTATTCTGACGGCACATGTGGTCAAGGGTACAACGAGCCTTGGTGATCTCCAACGTCCCGCAGAAGGCAAGCCCCTTAAGACGCTAGAGGGAACCACCTTTCGTCTCGTCGGTGATGGGCTACAACCCATGTTTGGTAACGCTCAAGTGATCGTGCCGAATGTGAGAGCCAGCAATGGGATCGTGCACGTGATCAACGAGGTTCTCATGCCAGGCCCGAAGCAAGAAAACATTGTGGAATTGGCTAAGTCAGCAGGATCGTTCAATACTCTGTTGGCAGCGCTGACAGCCGCAGATCTCGCAAGCGTCTTTACCGGCGAGACTCCCTATACGGTATTGGCACCGACAGATGAAGCGTTTTCGAAGGTGCCAAAAGCGACGCTGGAATCACTTCTCTTGCCAGAGAACAAAGAAACCTTGGTTCGCATTTTAAAGTACCATGTGATTGCAGGTTCTGTTTCAGCCAAAGATGCCATTGGTGCTTCGAAAGCAAAGACACTTGAAGGAAGCCCGGTGAGTTTTGAGCTTCGGGATGGCATGTTGAGCGTGAATGATGCCAAAGTTGTCAAGAATGACCTCTCTGCTAGTAATGGAGTCATTCATGTGATCGACAACGTTTTGATACCACCAAGCGGAGTGAGTTCGGGCAAGCACACCTCGGCCAAGATTCCAGCAAAGCACGTCATTGTAGCTCCCGTTACTAAGAAATGCCCGAATCAGTAAGTGCGCATGCCCAAGTTGCCCAGGCACGAAGGCGGAGGCGGAGGCGGAGAAGCGGATAGCGAATTACGTTCGCTACGACGACACGGTTCGTTTGCATAGCGCAATTGGCTATCTCACATTAGCTGATTGCCTAGCGGGCCTGAGCGAGGTGATTGGCAAAGAGCGGGATCGCAAACTCGTGTCCCGTCAACGCTCTAGACAACCATAAAGATACTACGAGTACGAAAAAGCATGCTTTCCAAGGGAGCATATGCTGGGCTTCCGATTTGCGCAACATCAAAACTAACGCCTGCCAGTCAGCCATGTAGGAAGAATCAATCTCGCCGCGGATTGCGACTTGCTCAGGATGATTGCATACGCGATGATTGTGCTCTCTTTTGCGAATTGTTCTGCAACAAGAACGAAGCCCGAATCTTTGATGAATTTGAATCCAGCATCCACGTCTTTCAGTCGTCGCCAGTGGATTAGCCTTTTCGCGTTGGCGGCTGTTCAGTTCATCAATCTGTTGGACTTTATGTTGGTGATGCCGTTGGGGCCTCGGTTTATCGACGAGATGAAGATTTCTCCCGAACAGTTCGGGCATATGGTGGCAAGCTACGGCTTTGCGGCCTTTGTCGGAGGCATGTTCGCGTCAGGATTCATTGACCGCTTCGAACGGAAACGTGCCATGATGGTCGTTTTGGCAATGTTCTGCATTTGCACGTTCTTTTGCGGGGTAGCCAACGATTACGCCTCGCTGGTCTTTGCAAGAGCCATGACGGGACTGTTCGGTGGTGTGGTAGGGTCCATGACCATGACGTTGGTTAGCGACTTGTTTCCGGAAGGCCGACGAGGGTTTGCGTTGGGGATTGTTTCCGTTTCCTTTGCAATCGCCTCGATCGTCGGTGTGCCGTTGTCCCTTTGGGTTGCGGATGTTTCGCATTCGGTTCGCGTCCCGTTTTTTGTTTTGGCGTTGATTGCGGTCGCAGTCTGGTTTTTGATGTTGTTGTCCCTGCCTACGCTTCGAGGGCATATTCTTGCAAAGCCCGCCTCGTATTGGAGAACGCTGTCCGATCAGTTTCGCATTCGCAGCCATCGACTCGCGTACTTGTATACGGTTTCTTTGGTATTTGGAACTTTCACCGTTGCGCCTTACATCGCGACCTACATGGTGACTAATGTTGGGCTTCAGAAGCCAGAGGTGAAGTACATCTACATTGTCGGAGGAGCATGTACTTTTTTTGCGATGCCGATAGTCGGAAGATTGACAGATCGACTAGGAAAAAAATTGGTTTTTTGGATGTTCGCTTCGTTGGCGATCATTCCAACCCTGTTAATTACCAATCTTGGCCATGTTTCGCTTCCCGTTGCGATAGCGATAACGTCTTTGTACATGACGGTCACTTCTGGCCGCATGGTTCCTGCCCAAGCTTTGCTGGCTTTGGCCACGATACCAAGCCGTCGCGCGGGATTCATGAGCATCAACAGCGCGGTTCAACACTTAGCGAGCGGCTTAGCAGCTAGTCTGTCAGCTGCGATTCTCCAAACCGGCGAGAACAATTCCATCGTTGGCTTTTGGGTTGTAGGGGGCGTAGCGACCGTATCGACTTTAGTGAGTCTACCGCTTGCCGCTATCCTGCACCGGGCGAGCAAAGAGCATTCATCCCGTTCCACTTAAGCCGCGGGCGCTAGCGCAATGGCACTCACTTTGTTCGAAATGAGCCGCGGGCGCTAGCCGCGATAACCGTATTTGGCAGGGAAACCGTAACGCGGCTAGCGCCCGCGGCTCAGTAATTTGCTTGCGCAAACTATAAAGTGAGTGCCATTGGGCGCTAGCGAGGGGCGATGTAGCAATCCCTCGCTTACCGGCTCGTTGCTTGAGTGAAATCGTTATTGGGTAAGGGCGGTACGACGGACTTCCAAGTCCGTCCATGGGGAATTCGACGGACTAGGAAGTCCGTCGTACCATGAAACCAACGGACCGTTACGCTTCGGGTTATGAATAATCCGCGCTAGCCGCGAAACTCGACGAATTGCCGAAGCGATCAAGAATGGATGGAGAATTGCGACTTTGCAACTAGACTAGGAGCTACGATTTACTTTGTATCCACCCAAAGTGGTCTTTCCCGAGAACGCGAGTCGTCCTTTTTCCTCAGCCATAAATCTCATGGAAGCATTCGACATTGTCCGACTGATAGCTGCATGCGTTGCACTTGTCCTTGGAGCCATTGTCTTTCTCGTTCTTTTTTTTCGATCGATGGCTTGGATCGATCGATGGCTTAAGCGACGTGGGACATCCAACGTGCGTCGCATCAAGCAAGTGCGAAGTCCTGGAACCAAATCGAGATCGGTTTTCGAATTTCCGAATCGGGAGATCCCAGCCCAGAAGAAATCCGCACGAAGCAGGAGTTCTCTGTCAGCCTCGAACCATTTCATAAGAAAAGACGCTGAACTAAATGCGTTTCGAACAGTCCAACGAACTGCATCACCTATCTCCAAGAGATCTGTTGCGTCGATTCACCTTCAGTGCGGACAAACCGTTGAACCGGTTTATCTTGTCGAATCCATGGAGGCTTTGAAGATTTGCGATGGTTTGGGTTTGCGAGGCGACAGTTCCATCGTGGGGTATGGTAAACAAGGTCAAATCGTGATCATTCGCGAAGGAAATATCAAGATGATCACTATCCAATCAGATGCAGCATCATCGATTGAAAGAGATGTTCACGAGCATGCAACGCTCAGCTAAGTTGCTACGGAAGTCCAGGCCCTACGGCAATTCAGAGTGGCAATTCAGAGTGGCAGGCATTGAAATAGAAATAGCTTAAGGGATGATTCATCTTGCGACGAACCATCCCTTAAGATTTCCCCCTATCACTCGTTCACAGCTTTCGCTGTTCGCTTTCAAACTTCTTTGTATTATCGTGCCCTACTGGAGCCAGGCTGCTGTGTTGCATTGCCGGCACTGCGATTACCCGTGATGGGGCGGCTTGCTCGCTTTTCTAGCAGCTCGTCAGCTGAATCCTCAGGAAGGCCTGGTATGGCTTCCGGCTTGGAATCGAGAGACTTGATCGGAGCAGGACCACCCGGGTTTGGACTTGCTGGGCGAGCCTGAGAATTTGCAGATCCGGTGAACTGTTGGTATTCACCTTGGCTGATCACACTTGGCCGACTAGCACCGTAATCGATTTGTCGAGCAGCATCGCGTTCCCGAGCTCGTTCGTGAGCATCCCAGTACGCTTTGTCGGGCCAAAGCCCCTCTTCTAGTTCAATGTTGTTGTATTCTAGCAACGTCCCCTTGATCAAGTGGATGTCGACAAGTGACTTGTTGTATTCAGCGACGGCTCGGATGTAGTTCTGACCAGCTGTTGCTCGGCTTTGTTGTGCTCGCAGCAGATTATCAATCGCAGCATCTTGATTCGCATCGCCAGCATCGAATTTGGCTTGGGTGACTTCCACCAGTCGTTGGGCCGCATTCAAGGCTTGAAACTGTTCGGTCATTTGCTTGTGCAATCCATCCGCTTGCCGCCAGTAATCGGTCAACTTGCTAACTGCAGCCTCTTCCTTAGCTTCCAGCACTCGGTGAGCTCGAGCCAAATCCAGTTGCTTGTTGGTGATGTCATTGAGAGCTCGTCGCGATCCGAAGGCGTTAGGTGTGAATTCCAGTCGCACCGCTCCTTCTTGGTAGCGGCCGCCCAGAAGTTCCTCGAAGGCACTTGCATTTCCGTTGGGGAAGGGTTCATTTCCTCCGTTGCGGTCGATCAACGAACTGCCGACACCTAACCAACGATACAGCAAGGATATGTTTAAGTCAGGTAGGGCTTGATTGCGAGCGGAAATCAGCTCGAGTTCACGATGCTTAACGGCCCATTTTTGTTGACGGATATCAATGTTGCGAGTGAGCATTTCGGCTCGAGCGGATTCCCAATCGTATTGAGCCAAACCAAGCGTTGGTTTGTCGCTGGGGCGAATCAGCCGTCCGTCGGTTGCAGCCCAGCCCAAAAGCAATCGCAGTACTTGCTCGCGACCATACAGACCAGGATCGTTTCCAAATCCACCGCCTGCGATCGCTGCGTCGAGCGATGCTTGAAACTGGTGCAGCGTTACTCGAGCTTGTGCTTCTGCATTGGCGGCTTGGCCCTTCTGAAACTTCGCAAAGGCGATTTTGTGAGCAAGTGCTGCACTATCGCGTGCTGTGGTGGCAGTCTCTACGTTGTAGTAGGCAGCGTAAAGATCCCAGTACGCGAATTCAACATCGCGAACCAAGTTCCGTACGCGTTCTTCGAAAGCTCCAACTGCAATGTCTTCATTGATACGAGCAAGAACAACCGGGATACGATTCACCATCGTGCCGCGACCACGCATCAAAGGATGCTGCACCTGCATTTCCAAAATCTGAGTGTAATCGCTTGGGAAGACTCGACCAACGTTGCGAGGATCTGCAGCTTGGATCCCAATGTTATTGTTGGAATAGATCGACTGCGATCGTGCTGACACAACACCACCGGTCGCCATGCGTTTCGACAGAGCCATTTGCCCTGTGGTGTCGCGGGCCATGAAATTTTGTGGATTGAATACGTTCCCTGGTCCCACGTTACGAGCTCGGTCGGTCGTATTGAATGACATGAACGAACTGAACTGAGCATCGAACTCGCTCAAGGCATCTTCAACA
>JBIKLJ010000345.1:0-4035 GCA_044359895.1 Pirellula sp. | reverse complement strand
ATTCAACAAGGCAGGCACCCCCGCCGCAAGCACTTCTTGCTGAGGTTGCACCGAAACCAACGTCAGGTTCTCGTGCCGGTCCGGGGCGCAATCCACAAGCTGCAAATCGGGTTCATCACCAGGCAGCGACAAAAACTGTTGCTTGATGACCGTTGGATTGGACCAATCCTTGGACCGAAAATCGCTCATCAAATAGACGATCGCTTTTTCATTAGACGCTTGTTGCAGAAGTGGGGCGATCAGCTCCAAAGCATCCGAGGGGTCGCAATCCAGCGCGCTCGGAACCGTTAGTTTGATCTTGCTCAGAAGAGCCGTTGGATCAGCAGGCACGCTTCGCGAAAGCAAATCTGCAATCATGTCCGGTCTAGGTGCTTCGTTTGGCTTGGAGCCCGCCACCTCTTGGTCACCTACCTTGGTCGATGAATCACCGGAGACTTTTTCTGTTCCCGTTGGAGGTATTGTCTCTGAAGATGAAGCCTTCGGTGAAGCCAGCGAGGCGCGGGACGTGCGAATCACCGTCAGCAGATGGCTTCCGTCGCGGTTGGTCGCATTGGAAGCGATCGACTGCAAAGCACCCATGGCCGCTTGGTAAGCAGATCCATTAGAAGCCATGTCACCCATGGAAGCGGAATCATCCAGAATAACATAATGATGCACCGTGGTTTGCCCCATCAAGGACAGCCAGCGTGAACCACTGATCCATTGAGCTAGCATGGCGACCGCGATGGCGACCGCCAGCATGCGCGACGCGATAAGCAGTGCCTGCTTTAGCCATACCCACCGACGATGTTTGCGATAGCTTTCAAGCAGAAACTCCATGGCCGCCCATTGCGTTCTGCGATGCCGCACCAAGTTGATTAAATGGATCAACAAGGGGAGCAGAACCAGTAGGAAACCCCACGCCAGTGGCTGAAAAAGAAATTGCACTTTCGGTTACTTCTTTCTCATGTGTGCCATACGGGTCGCCAAATACGCTGTCAAAGCAGCATCCAAACTGCGGCTCGTGCGTATCAATTGGTAATCGATCTGAGCGCTCGCGCATGCATGACGCACTCGGTCGAGAAATCGCTGCAACGACTCCAAATACCCGTCTCGCAACGCTCGTGGGTTGCATGTAAGTTGATCCGCCGATTCCATTCCTTCGAAGCGAGTTGCGTCGTTGAAGGGGAAGTCGAGTTCATCGTCATCCATAATATGAAACACCAGAATGTCGTGCCCGGCATGCTTCAGGGCCGCCAGCGACTTCAACGTTTGAGCTTCCCCGCCCAGAAAATCGGAGGCAACCACCATCAAGGATCGCTTGGGATAGGTTTCGCTGATCTCGCGAAAGACTTGCTTCAGGTCCGTCTTGTCTTTCGGTGTGGTTTGCTGAAGGGATCGATAAATCGCTTGCAGATGCGAGCGGCTCGAACGCCAAGGCAATCTCGATTGGATCCGTTGGTCGAAGACTGTCAGCCCAACCGCATCCTGCTGGCGCAAGGTCAGGTAGGCTAGGCATGCACAAACCGTGGCCGCGTAGTCAAATTTGTTCAGGGCTCCGTTGCCGTATGACATGCTTGCTGACGCATCGAGCAACAACGTGCATCGAAGGCTTGTGTCTTCTTCGTATTGCTTGATGTAGAGCTTGTCTTGGCGGCTCCAAACCTTCCAATCAATGTGACGCAAATCATCGCCGGGAGTATATTGTCGGTGCTGTACGAACTCCACCGACTGGCCAAAATAGGGGCTGCGATGCATCCCGGCCATAAACCCCTCAACGATATTGCGAGCCCGAAGCTCCATCGACGCAATGCGTCGAATGGCGTCAGGATGCAAGTATTCTTTGGAATCTGGCATCGCGAAGCAATTCGTCTTGTGCGGTGGGAGTATTCGAAACAATCCTGTCGATGACGGCATCGCTGGTAACGCCATCGCTCTCAGCAGCGAAGTTCACCACCATGCGATGTCGCAACACGGGCTTCGCGCAAAACTGGATATCGACGGGGTCAACGTGCGCTCGACCCGACATCGCGGCTTTGGCTTTGGCACCGAGAATCAAAAACTGCACGGCACGCGGACCGGCTCCCCATGCAACTTGTTCGCGTACAAAGTCGGGCACGCCTTCCTGACCAACGCGAGTTTGCCGAACAATCGCTAGCGCGTAGCGAATGACATTCTCCGACACTTCAATGCCACGAATGAATTCTTGTAGGCTCAAAATCTCTTCGCCCGACAATACCGCTTCGATGGCTGCTGACGCCTTTCCGGTGGTGCGACGAGCCACTTCGAATTCGTCCGCAAAACTTGGATAGCCAACCTGCACTTTGAACATGAAACGGTCTTGTTGTGCTTCAGGGAGCGGGTACGTCCCTTCTTGCTCGATTGGGTTTTGCGTTGCTAACACAAAGAACGGGTCGGACAAAGCGTGGCGGACTCGGCCTACCGTGATTTGACGTTCTTGCATCGCTTCGAGCAATGCGGCCTGGGTCTTCGGTGGTGTTCGGTTGATTTCGTCCGCCAGAACGACGTTGGCAAACAAAGGACCTTCCATGAAGCGGCGTTCCCGGGAACCCGTCGATCGATTCTCTTCAAGCACTTCCGTGCCCGTGATGTCCGCGGGCATCAAGTCGGGTGTGAATTGAATTCGGCTGAAGGATAGATTCAGCGTCTTGGCGAGCGAGCTGATCATCAGCGTCTTCGCGAGTCCAGGCACCCCCTCCAACAAACAATGGCCTTTTGCGAATACGCTGATGAGCAATTGCTCAACGACGTCGACTTGGCCAACAATGGTTTTTGAAAGCTGGCCAAGAATCTGCTCTCGAGCTTTTTGCAGGCGATCCAAATCTGCTTTGGCCGATCCATCTGTAGTCATGCCGTACTTTCTGAGATGTTCAATGAGCGAGTGCAACGCAAAATCTTAACGAATTGTAGCAGGTGTCGACTCCTTTCGCAGCCCTACGCCGATTGCAGAACCCATGAAGCCTGAAATGTCTTCACAACGCTGGCAAAAACGCGGGGATAACTGCTGGCGCAAACGGGTTTCGTTGTCTTTTTACGGCTGAATGTCGCTGGCACTGTCGTTTGCAAGGCCCGTGTTGCGGATTCGAATGGAATAAAGGGAATCCGAAGCGGTAATAAAGAGCGTTTTGCGGTCCCGGCCACCGATACAAACATTAGCCGTCCAAGACTCAGGCACCGGGATTAACTCAACCATTTTGCCCTCTTTATTGTAGACGGAGACTCCCTTGCCGCCGGTCAGATAGAGATTCCCTTCGCTGTCGAGTGTCATTCCATCAGAACCGCTCTTGCAGAAAAGAACTCGATCGACCAACGCGCCATCGCTTGCAATGGTGTACTGATAGGTCTTGGAATCGCCGATGTCCGCCACAAAGAGCAACCGTCGTTTGGTATCGCCGACGATCCCATTGGGCTGGACGAGCGCATCGTCCATCATCGTGATGCTTTCGCCATCGCTGTCCACGCGGTAGACCGCTTGCTTCGGCTGAGGTTGCTTTTTGTGTTGCCACCAAGAGCGTTGGTAGTACGGATCGGTGAAATAGATCCGTCCATTCGAATCGATCCAAACGTCGTTGGGTCCGTTGAGCTTGTTTCCTTCGAAGCCTTCGAACAGCACGCGCTTCGAGCCATCCATTTGGATTTCCCACATTTGATTCTTTTCGTCAGCGCAAGCGATCAACGCTCCCTCGTTCGAAAAGAACAGTCCATTGCTACGACCGGCTGGTTTCATAAACGGAGACAACTTGCCATCGACATCCAACATCATGATTTGATCGTTGGGTTGGTCCGTGAAGAATACGTTCCCTTTAGCGTCGACAGCGGGTCCTTCTGTAAATTGGAATCCGTCGGCAACGCGCTCGACTTTTGCGGCGGGGGATTCGAGCACGCTTTGGCTGAGAACTGGGGCAACGATGGAGCAAGAAACTGCCAAGCTAAGAAGTGGCAGGCACGATGTTTTTACAAAACGGATGAAGTTCAAGTGATGCATTTTTTCCTCGAGTACTGATGGTCATTCGACTTGCGGGCGAGCTTCAAGCG
>JBIKLJ010000344.1:0-4036 GCA_044359895.1 Pirellula sp. | reverse complement strand
CTCTAGCGCAGTTGTTCTCTATGTGTTTTTGCAAGCAACGCATTCAGTGGACTGGGAGGTGCTCGAACCCTCCTCTCCGGCTCTTCAGGCCAGCGCTATACCGTCTCAGCTACCAGTCCATCTGCATGTAAAACGTTGGAAAAAGGCACGAAAAAACCCGGTGTCACTTTGGGGTAACACCGGGTTCGCCAACGTTTGCTTCGTTAGTACGGCCGAGTGTTACCTCCGATGTGGATGCAAGGGGATCGCATTCGCGTTTTGCAACACGATACAACCCTCATATCCATTAAATCGTTCGGTACTCAGCCGTATTGAAATCATGATCTCGTATCCAGTGATTGATTGCTTTTCAGATTCCTTGTTCCGCGACCGTATTCGTCGCGTGCTGCAGATATAGACGCTCATCGCCTGCATTGGTTCGCGAAAATTTCTAGTTCACGAAATTATTCGCAGGTGCATGTCGTCAGTAGATTAAACGCATGTCAGCAGCAAAAGTATCCATGGGTTGAAGATAATTCTGCAACTTCCGATTCAACGCTTACTAAGGTCTCAACTACAAGACGGCAAGCATCAAGGAGCAATCACTGGATACGGTGGCATGCCAGGGTAATAGTGACCTGGATGGCCTTCGGGCAGATTGTCGGGGTAGTGATAACCTGGTGGCAAGTGATAAGGATGATCTGGTGGGAGCCGCGGCCAGACGATGTTGGGTAGTGGTGGCGGCGCTTCGATAACCACAGGTTCATCCGGTGGTGGCGGCCACGGCCAATCCTCGGGCCACCATGGTGGACGTGGGCCTGGGTCTTCGCTTGGTGATCCTCCGCCTTCGCCACCAGGACTCTTAGGTGGAACATAGGGTGGTTGTTCTGATGGCGGATCGAAGGGCGGAATGAATGGATACGGCAAACGAGGTAGTTTGGGCTTGAACTTATCAATCATTGCAAGTTACTCCTTTGCAAGGGACTGGGATGACGAAACGCGACGCGCCTACTGGGGCACGAGGCGCACTGGGGAATCGACTTGGTTTCGAGGAATGAGCGAAGCTCGTCGTCGCTCGCTGTTGGCGGGCAAGCTTCATAACTACGGAACAAATCCCACTCCGAAATAGATTCGAGGCGGGCTTTTGTCTCTAGCTGTGGCCAATATGCGAGTGCGGGACATTTTGCGACGCAGCCATTCACAAGCTGAGTGCAAGTTCTCTGCATGCAGACGCGATACGCAGCGTCTGGCTTGGAATTGAACGGCATCGGCTTACCATCGATAACGTCGTATTGCCGCATCCAGCCTTTGTGCGATTTGCGAATGTTGATGCGAAGTTTCGGATACTGCTTACGCCAACTCCACACGATCGCTTTCACTTCGCGGAAACGTTCGAGGTAGTCTGAATGTGTACCATGCTGGCTGATTTCAAGTTGGCACTCTGTATTAACGAGAATCCGCGGCAACTCAGGGAAGCGGTGCAGGAAGAATCCATTGGTGACCAGCATCAGGTCGCTGTCGTACCAGTGTTGCCGTGCCAGTTGAATGTGCTCCAAGATCGCAGGGTTGAGCAACGGCTCACCGCCAAGCAAGGCGAATCGCGTTGGCTTAAGTCGATGAGACCATTGCAAGTATTCGGACTCGGCGTCGGCGAGCGTTGGCAACTTGCCTGCCAAGTGAAAATTGCTGTAGTGGCTGCATTGCTGACAGGACAAGTTGCAACCGTGAGCAACGTGATACTCAAGAGCGGGCAAGCTGAAGCGTTGCATTATCGCCCTCCTTGATCCGAAGCTTGAATCGACGACCATTCACACCAAGACGGAGAAGAAATCGCGTTAGCACCAAGTGAGATGAAAACGTTTCATCCAAGCTCGTCAGTCTTTCGTCGTAAACCGTCAGCTCATCAGCCCACGTTCCTGAAACGAGCAGCTTCGGATAAACAGCCAAAAGGTTCGCTGCTAGATCTGGTCGAAATATTGCGCCAATGTCGTAGCTCGCAGGCGGATCGTCTTTCCACTCGTTTATCAGTTCGATCGATTGACGGTTATCAGGAAAAGGCAACTCTGGTGGTTTGCTTCGCTGCCAGCGACATCGATCCAGGTGGGGTTTGCTGGGGCCAATGAAGTGGTAGACAAAGGATTGCATCACTGGATTGGTTGCCCACTCGGGAGTCTGCAACATACTGACATTGAAGTCAGGCGGCAGAAACGTGATAGTCTCGGCGTGATCGTTCCACAGTTGGTTGATGATCAACGACTCGTCGGTGGCTTGATCGTTGGCTCCGAAGGTGACGATCAAGTACTGGATGATTCGCTCGAACATGCGAGAGAACGTCTCGGTGTCATAGAGATACAAACCACCGTTGGGATGCATCCAAGTCGGCGCGGGATTGAGTCGACAACGTTTGGCCCAGATCTCGTGCGCAGTCTTTTGCCACCCGCCGTTGTCGATTCGGTTCTGGGCGCATTGCCGTTCGGCCACCATTGCGAACTGGCCAGGTTCAGCCAATTCAAATGGCGACGGGCAGTCGCTGCGAATAACCATGTCGTTGTCAATTTGCAGGACATGCGACGGACCGAACCGCTTTGCAACATCACCACAGACGAACATCTTTTGCCAAAACGGATGGCATGGTTGCAGAGGACGGCGAATCCAATGTAGGTCGGCGTTCCATCTTTCAGCAGCAGCCTCGACACTCTCGCGTACAGTCGGTACCGCACGGCGCGGTGGCAGATCCAGAATTGCAATGACTCGTTTCATTTCCAAAGTACCTTCCTTAATCCGTGTTTACGAAGTGCCGCTCTTAAGAACACTGGTCGATGCCGCTTGTAGGCCGGCGGATCGACGTGGATGTGCGGGAATACATGGTCCATCGCCACGCCAACCTTGACGCCGGCAATCTTGGCTCGCCAGAAGAAGTCCCAATGCTCATCGACCTTGAGGTCTTCATCCCAGCGAATCGCCTGCAGGATGTCGCGATATGCTACGAAGCAGTTACAAACGAATGCGCATTCGGCTATGTCGCCGATGCGTCGATACTCGCCACGCGGAATGTGAAGCACTCCGCCAGATGAACTAAGAAGTCTGGGTGTTCCGTCTGGATTAGGACGATGGGGTTGCTTGCTGAGTGTTGCGAGTAGATCGAGGCGACTCGATTCGAACTTGAGAACGAGATCATTCAGTCGCGTCTGCGGACCAACCACATGATCGTCATCGGAGAAGATCACCAGGCGAGTTTGGGCGGCTTCGACGAGTCGATTGCGACCAGCCGACAAGCCGATGTCGTATTCGGTCTCGATCAGCCGATCGACCAACGCGGCTTCATCAGGACAGACCTGAGAGAAACGCAGCTCAGGCTTCCCATCGTCAAGGACGTAGATCAGCGGACGATCATCGCCACAATGCTCGTGAATGCTACGCACCAGAGTCGCGCAGCAATAAGGGCGATGGATGGTCTTAATGCAGAATGTGACGCGATCACGCATGGACAATGCCTCCTCCTGGATAACGCAGTGAATCAAAGCCGTGCTTACGAAGTCCCAGCCGGCGGAACTTGGGTCGAGCTCGCAGTGCTCCGTATGGCTTGGCTGCTACATGGTCGTGGACTACCGAGCAATCCAGTGCGACGGCAATTTGTAGATGCTCGATCTGGGACGCCCGATAGAAAAACTCCCAATGCTCGTATGTTTTGATCTCGTCATCCCAGCGAACACGGGCGATCGTGTCACGCCGCGCCAGGAATGCGTTGCTGACCATATCGCACCAGCAGGTTTCGCCGATGCGTTTGCGTTCGCCGCGATGCATCCAGATCCGGGTGCCATTCATCAGTGGGCTGAAGAGCATGGGCCGGCCGCCATCTCCCTGCCGCACAGCAAGAATGTCGAGGTCGTACTCAATGAACCTCTGGTAGACTCGATCGAGGTGTAGATCGGGCGTTACGATCTGATCATCATCGAGCAAGAAAATGAACTCAGTTTCTGCCGCGTCGATTGCTGTATTGCGTCCGACGCCAACGCCCACATCGTGTTGCTCGAGATGAATCACTTTGCAGTGCTTG
>JBIKLJ010000343.1:0-4064 GCA_044359895.1 Pirellula sp. | reverse complement strand
AAGATTCCCAAAGGGGGCACCGATACCGATTCCATGGCTCGCTACGATCGACAACGCGTGATCAAAGAGTCCTTGATGGAACGCATTCTGGCAACCGCGGTCGAAACCGCCGACGCAGGACGAATGCTGATTGGAGCTGTGCTTGCCCATTCCGAAGATCGCTCAAGTTGTCAATCCTTGCTGGACGGCTTGCCCAAAGATGAGCTGTTGACGGTTGAATTGTTTGGCGATTTGATGGCAGCGCGTCGTTCTCGAGTTGAAGAGTCATTCACCGACTTTTTATCCGTCCTTCGCGATCAGAAACTGCTCTATGTTTCATTAGCCCGCGGAGGACAGCCGCGCGACATTCTGAGCGCCCGCGTGCGTCGTCGGGCATTGACTCATTTGTTAACTTGGCTGCCCCGGCAAGGTTTCTTCTATCAATCGTGCCGGCTGGTCGATACCGCACGCCACATGGAGCATCACAATCCCGTTGGACATGGCGCCGTAACGGAGTTTGATGATCTCTTTCAAATCGCCTTCAAATCGATGGTCCGATGCTTGGTCCGAAACGCCTATCAATGGCAAGCTGATCAACCACCTAACGAACGGCGTAAAGCCAAAAAGTCTGAATCCGCACTCAAGCCGGAATGGAAGTTATTAGAACTGGATACTTTGGTCGACTTGAATCCGCCGGAACCAGAAAGCGAAACGCTGGTTCCGCTTTTGGAACAGCTCACCGAAGTCTTGCTTAGCAGCTGGTTGTCTCATTCCCGAACGCTTCGTTTGAGCATTCTCGAGACGATTGATGGGTCGGGAACCTGGAAGCAATTATCGCAATTCATCCAGAAGTACGGGAAAGGTATCTTTACCCAAGGCTTTCTCAAGCTTTCGAATGTTCGAGCGATCTTGCATCAAGGGGTACCGAATTACCTTGAGCAGGCCATGAAGAACCAAGACACCGAAGAAGTCCGGCCGCTCTTGGACGCCATTGAGAACGGTGAGATTTCCACCGAAGAAGCCCAACGATGGCTCGCGGTAGTGTTCGAAGCCATCATCGACCACTTTGCGGAATACAAAGACTACAACAGCACCACGACTCAATCCGACCGTGGTGAGATGCTGTACATGCTGCTGGATTTCTTGAGACTACGAGTTCGTTACGATCGCGTTTGCTGGAACTTGAAGCCCGTATTTTGGGCTCATGAAGTACTGGTCCACACCGGCTGCCAATCGTCTGCACAACAATGGAGACGCGCGTTATCAGAACGGGTCTCGAAAGAATCGGATCAGTATCTTGAAAAGCTTACCAAACTACAAGAACAGTATGCAATGAAGATGCCAACGGTTGCAGATCGTTTGAACGAACGATTCGTAAAGCCGATGACTATCGATCGTATGCGGGCTCTGATACGACCAGCCATGCGTCAATTGCGAGCGAGCGACAATGAAGAAAGTCGAGCGTTCGATTTACTTGTGCAAGAAGCGCATTTGATGATGCGAGAACCCACCGGCGTTGGATTAGATATTCCGGCCTGGCTGTTGATGTTGGAAGAGGAAGTAGATCGAGTTCTTCACAACAACCGGAACGCGCCCCAATTGCAAAGGCTAGAATGTGCTGTTCCAGTCGTTCCGGTTTCCAGCAAGCAACTGCAAGAGCAGTTCAACGCAGCCATGTCGCAGACCAAGTCCCTGAAGGGACCGGAGTAATTCCATCTGTCGTCAGCCCGGACGTCTCAGACTGTAGACGCCGACACAATTCGCTCGACCCGGCTGGGTGGAGCTCACGCCAAGCGTCAAACCTTTAGTAAGGGCTGGATGCACCAGTATCTGGATCGCCAACCATATGGAAGTGGTTATGGTCGATGTAGATGACCTCCACCGCTTCCTTGTCTTCCAAGGTGTAAGGTACCGGCCATCCGTTGATCGTACGTTCTTCAAAGTACACAGTGCACTTGTAGTGAGCATGGTGCAATTGAGCAAAACCGATCAGCGGGATAAAGCGTGGATCATCGATGTAATCGGCAATCTTTTCCTTGACGATTCGAACTCGGTTCCGTTGCTTTTCGAAAAACAATGGATAACCGCCACGAATTGGTCGTGCCTTTTCAAGGGCGTGAACCACTTCGTCATCGCTTGGCGGATCGATGGCCGCAACCGGACCACCTGCTGTCAAAGGACCCATGATGGGTACTCGAGCGTAACGCTCATGAATATGAAACTGGACTTCTTCATTATCTTGAAGGTACGGCGATACCGGAATAGGAACTCCGAAAGGCCCCAAACCCATGTTGGATAGGCCAATGCAGCCCGACTGCATGCCAACCACAGACAGGAGGAGTAGACTAAATAGTTTCTGGAAGTTCTTGCAGGACATCGGTTAAACCCTTCTCGTATCGGAGACGACGATTCGTCGGACAAGAGGAGTTTCGGCCGGCAGGGTGTTAAAACTTGCGGATTTTTCCGTCTGCAACGAAAATTCCTGCAATATCCCTTGATAGCATTCTCGCCAAAATGGGTTCCGCTTGTCAAAAGACACGGCTTCCAATAACTTTTACCCACGGATGCGACTCACAAGCCTGCTTTTTCCTGCGGGTAACCGTCGATTGCAAACTGCCTAACCTCTCAACTTCCCTTTTTCCACAAAGCTTAGACACCCATGCCACAGTTGTCCCACATGGTTTATTTTACGCTTAACGACGATTCCGAGCCTAAGATCCAGGAACTGTTGCATGCATGCCAGCATTACCTGAGCGACCATCCAGGGGTGGTATACTTTTCCGTGGGTAGACTCAACAAAGACTTGGCTAGGCCAGTCAACGACCATGGCTACCAAGTAACAATCAATGTCGTTTTCGATAGTCGCGAGTCTCACGATTTGTACCAAGTTGCCCCAAGGCACGTGCAGTTTATTGCAGAGCAAAAGTCCAATTGGAAGCAAGTTCGTATTTTCGATTCGGATTTGGTCTAAGCATGCAGACCGTATTAGACAGAATCGTTGCTAGCAAACGAGAAGAGATTGCATTCGCCAAGAAGCGTCGTGATCTAGAATCGCTTATCGAATCGGCACACCAAGGTCCCGAGGTAAGAAGCTTTTTAGACGCTTTGCGAGGGCACGATTATGTCCGATTGATTGCCGAGGTGAAACGGGCGAGCCCATCCAAAGGGATGATTCGCCCTCAATTCTACCCTGTGGATATTGCAAAAGCTTATCAGGCCGGCGGGGCTGCTGCGATCAGTGTGCTCACCGACGAACCGTTCTTTCAAGGTAGGCTCGACTATTTGACAGACATACGCCAGCGGGTCGATTTGCCTCTTTTGCGGAAAGATTTTATTCTCGATCCCTACCAAGTCTACGAAGCTCGAGTAGCGGGTGCAGATGCGGTACTTCTGATCGCTGAATGCCTGGAGGGAGAAAGTTTAGTCGATCTATACAACCTGATCGAAGGGCTGGGCATGACCGCGTTGATCGAACTTTATGATCCGAAGCACTTGGATCGAGTGCTCGCGACCGGAACCAAGTTGGTCGGAGTCAACAACCGCGATCTTCATACATTTTCGGTCGATCTGGAACACGTCATTCGATTGCGAACCCACATCCCTGACGACGTGGTCGTTGTCGCTGAAAGCGGTATTTTTACTGCGGCGGATGTTCATAAGATTCATGCCGCCAACATCCAAGCTATGTTGGTCGGTGAGTCACTGATGCGTCAAGCGGACATCAAGCAAGCTGTGATTAGCTTGCTACAGCTTCCTTATGGAGAAGGAACATCCGACAACGAAGATTGATGTCGGAGCAACGCGAAGGTGGGCCTTTTCTCCACAGTATTCCAGCATGTTTTTGTTCTTTTTCGTCCGCTAAGGGCTTGCGAGATTATTCGTATTTTGAAACGTTTTCAAAATCCGTCACGCACGCAAAAAGTAGTTTTGGCTTGTGGTGCTCTTTTGGTTGAACCGTACCTTCTTCATGCTTAGTTCTTGTCACACGGGGTAATCTGAAATAACTCGATGCTTTTGCCTGGAATGTCACGGGAAGGCTCGATCCTTGCGGAGAACCAGGTGCATTGAATTGGCTTTATCGGAGA
>JBIKLJ010000342.1:0-4071 GCA_044359895.1 Pirellula sp. | reverse complement strand
GCCGTTCCCTTACTCGCGGATCATGCTCCTTATCTCCATTCGCTTATCCGTTACCAAATTCCTGCACGATCAGCGTGTTGACCAGGATGGAATGATACAATTGCTTGATCGATCGAGCACGAGCACCGCTTCGCTGAGCACGAGCACGAGCACGAAAAACAGCCAGAACATAACCATGCACCGAAGTGGCCGGTCGGCCGCGGTCAATTTTAGAGACCATTTTGGCGGCCACTCGGTGATGGTTGCCGTTAGCCGTCAGCAAGCACATGGACACACGTGAAGACATCCTCTCTGTACTGGATCGCTGCTGTGACAGCTTCACGTTCCCGATGCTGGATAACGGCTATATCTATCCCGCAGCAACCCGCCTCAGCTTGTATCGCTCCAACATCGATTGGGCGATTGTCATCGAAGTGTTCGGCTTCTCCCCGCGCGCCGGCCTGCCAGACAACACTGTTTACACATTTGGAAGCCGCCTTCACAACCGCGACACTCCGGAGCAGTACGTGACACGTGAAGCTTACGACAACTATCTGCGAAACAATCCAAACAACGAATCACGATCCATCTTCCCGATTGATGAAGGGCCATGGCAAGATCCTGACGACTCCGAAGTTCTCGCTGATAATGTCACAGAAATATCGCTCCGTGGGCAACTGGTTCCGCTACCGTCCCGTGACGAATATCTCCGACATGGAATCAACTTAGGCGCGCCTGAAGCTATCCATGTATTTGAAGCCTGTCGCTTTCTTGCCGCCGAACACCGAATCGCAGTGCTTGCCACTGAGCTTGAACGTCGCGTCAGCGTCCCGCCGGAATTGAATGAAATACTGATCCTTGACGAATGGGCACATCCAGATATCGTCGACGATTCGAATTGCCCAAGTTCATCTGAGAGTTTTCAACAATTGGCAGCCGTATTGGTTACCGGAGACATCAGTGCGTACAAGCCAACCTTGGCAGCCAACACACACTGGTCAAACTGGCCTGATGGTGGCACATTATAGTTGCACGTCGTCCAACAGAGACGGCTAACAAAGCAATGCACGCCGAGCTGCGGTGGTGCGTTTTTCACACTTTACCATGTCGCTCGCCGCAGCCGGGTGATTGCCGTCGTTCGTACAAGCGAAGGAATGCAACTATGAAGATTCGAAAAAACGCCTCTTTTTCCATGCTGTGGCTTTTTGTGGCCGCCTCGATCTCCCCACACATTGTATGGGCAGATGAACTACTGGAATTGCAAGGCAAGTGGGAATTCCGATTTCAAGAGAATGGACGAAATCTTCGAGCCCTCAAAATAGTAGATGGCGATATGGAGACTGTCGAAACATACGATGGCAATCAACTTGTCCACCGGCACGTCGTAAAACTTGAAGCAATTGAGGCGGAGGGCATTTGCGTAATCAAGTATGGCGAATCCACCGTCACCGACGGTGCTAGAAAGGGACAAAAAGGAAAACCCGGATCGTTTGTTTCGAAACGCCTAAAAAACAAATGGTACAATGTGTCCGGCTTGAACATGAATGAGGAAACTCCCCTTTCTGTCGCTGAATTCACACGGATTCCTGAAGAAAAGAAGCCGTGATCAAGTACGAACAAAGTGGTGCACCGAAGTCGCCGCCGGAGCATTCCTGACTTTTAGAAACGTGGTCTCCGGCGACATCGGTGACCACTGGCGTTCGTCGATTTGGAGTGCGATTGCAATGAACAACCCCTACGAGCCAGCTACTTCGGATAATTCGACAGAGAGTCTTCCCGTTCCTGGCGTTGATGGTGATCCTGCTGCATTTGCGGCTAATGACTCTTCACACTCCGTCGGGCAGTTGATCGCGTTTTCAATTGCTGGGTTTTTCGTTATCTTAGGAGCAACTCCACTAATTTTGGCTGCGCTCAACGAATCGTTTCATTTCAGCCTAATTATATCTACTGTGTTCGCCGTTTTCATTTCTCGGTCCTTATTGCAAGGATCACCAGTTGCAAGGTTTCTCGTGGTTGCTTCATGCTTGGGAGCAATCGGTTTCTTCTCATACGGACTACTCACCGCAGTCAATGTTTCTAAATCATACGCTACTTTGGCTCTTGGTCTTGTAGTATATGTCGGTTGCGCCTTGTCCATTTTCTATTTGCTCTTTTCATCAAAAACGCTGGCATATTTAGCGGTTCAGAATCAGGCGCACTTAAACCGCATCCGAGCCGAGCGAGTTCAAAGAGAAGAGGAGGTACGAAACCGTCCAGCAGTTCATTGCTCTACATGCAACAAAGAAGTAGTTTCTGAAGATGGTTTTCGATGTCCCTTATGCAATTGGCCGCTTTAATACTTCGAAACGTGTTTTCGAGACACGCAGAGAGCAAGACCGACGAACAAAAAATTGCAGCCAAGCCCTCGATCGGCCGCTCTCACTTGTGTTAGTATTACTACTCGGGCTGGCTGAATTTAAGCGTTCGTTGTTAGGGCCAAGCTACATGCCGATTCCTCGCAAGTTGATTGTGAATGCTTTCGCCTTGTTTGAAACGAAAGCGCTTCTAGAGTATGCGGAACATTGCGGTATCAAACGCGCGTCAGAGTTACCAAAAGAAAAGCTGTGTTCGAAGCTCGCTAATCGAGATAATTCCAACTTTCTGTCTTGCTCGTGGTCCTTTAGACTTGCGGAGCTAAAGAAGGTTGCGGAACTTTTTGGCATTCCGACCAGAGGTGTGAAGAAGGAAGCTCTTTTCCGCGCGGTTTTCGGTTTTGTGGATGACTATGACAAGATTGCAAAAGGACTATCGTACGAATCTGTGTTCACAGACTTGGACGCGGTTGACTTCAGGGAGAAACTTAGGGATTGGATGGATGTTCGCCGTAATAACCTCAAGTTTGAAGACCTGACCGAAGGCGAGCAAACACTCTGGTGGATCACATTTGGGTTTTGGGAGATAAATGGAGACGGGCTTTCTGCGCTGTTTGATCACAACTCTGACGACTTCCCGTTTCGATTCATTGCGTCTCTTCGTCGTGTCGGCGCGAAGAAGTCTGCAAGGGCAATTGAATCCATTGGCAAGAAGATGTTTGGCGGAAGTATTCCGAATACGATGGAAGAACGAAGTAGAAGATTTGCATTTGCGAATGATGATGAATCTGAAAGATTCTACGCGATTCTTCAAAAGCAATATGCCATCTGGGAATCAGCATGCATTGAAATCCCTAGCCTAAGACTAGCTTATGCTAAGAAGAATCCAGAGTTGTTCCAGAAATGAACAACGAACCAACGATTGCACCCAAGCGGCGATCAGGTGCACTGACAAATCAATGATTCATCCCGCCGCTGGGTGAATCGAGCCGTTCGTCGGGTCGAGCGTTCTTTGTTTCGATGGAACGATTGCAACAATCCAATCGATGGGTCCTCGATCTATCACTCGATCCAAGCGTTTCTCAAGAGATCGACAACCTCGTTGTCACGCATCATCGCCTCATTACCCCGGTAGGGGTTATAGAAGGTAGCCGGGGGTTGAGCGAAGCGACACCCCCGGATATTGTCGCAGGCTATACCATTGATCCTGAAGGGATCACAGCGGACAGCAGACGCAATCTGCGATCTCCTCCGGGATCGAAAACATCGCATGCGAACGAGACCGGGGGTGTGCCCTAGCGGTCAAACCCCCGGCTACCATCTGCGATCCCTTCAGGATCAACGCCAGATTTCGGCCAACTATTGCGATGCGACGTTTCAAATCGTAGGATAATGCGTCGTTAATATTCTTGATGCTGACCACAGAAACGGCCAATTCGAGTTCGAACCAAGCTAGATGCAGGCCGTAAATCGACGAACAAAGGGATGCAGATGAGCGTTCGGCCGACCGTTTTTGGTCATTGCATTTGCAACTTACTCACGCCATCTGATGCCGGGCGTTCTGGCCTACACGACCACAGGATTCCATCGTGCTCGTGCTCAGTCCGCTTTGGCGGACGGTGCTCGTGCTCGTAATCGAACACTTCGCGTGCATGGCATCAACGCGACTTCTGTTACGGCTCACAAACCGCCGTTCCCTTACTCGCGGATCATGCTCCTTATCTCCATTCGCTTATCCGTT
>JBIKLJ010000131.1:0-14278 GCA_044359895.1 Pirellula sp. | reverse complement strand
AAAATGCCATGTCGTTCTCACCCACATGATAACCGCCGTGGCTGGACGACGAAACGCTGGGTGACGAAAAAGGGCGATCGACGCGGTGGCCGAGCCTTCACACGAAATGCACTCTACAAACTGCTCACCAATGTCACCTACATTGGCAAAATCAAGTACAAGGACGAGACCCATGTCGGCGAACATACCGCGATCGTGCCCGTCGAGGTATTTAACCGCGTTCAGACCAATCTTAAGTGCAATGGCCAATCGGGCGGAACGCTGGTTCGCAACAAACACAGCGCGTTGCTGAAGGGCTTGCTTCACTGCAAATCGTGTGGCTGCATAATCACGCATTCGTTTAGCTGCAAAGGCAACAAGCGATATCGATACTACGTATGCGGTAAGGCCATGCAGCGAGGCTGGTCGGAATGCCCATCGCCGTCGGTGCCCGCCGGCGAAATCGAACGATTCGTTGTCGAGCAGATTCGAACCATCGGTAAGGATTCCGCATTACTGAAGCAAACGACGATCGATGTTCAGCAACGAAATCAACTCGAGTGCAAACGGTTGAGAGACGAGCAGAAGTCGCTAGCTCGCCAGATGCGAGACGATCATGCCAAGCTTCAAGCGATCATTGCCAATCCGAACATCGCAAGCAACTTGTCGGGGCTTAGCGAAATCCAATCGCGGCTCGAAACCGCTGACCGTCGATCTAGGCAGATCACGTCGGACCTTGCCGCTATCGAAGCTCAAAGGATCGACGACGAACAAATCAAAGAAGTCTTAACCGGCTTCGACAACCTGTGGCAATCGCTGCCGCCCAAGGAACAAGTACGCGTAGTCCGGCTGCTAATCGAGAGCGTCAGTTTCGACGGCCCAGGAGGCAACGTAGCTATCACGTTTCATCCCACTGGTTTGAAAAGCTTGACCGAAACTCAATTGGAGCATGCACAATGAACGACCGCTTAACCATCAACCGAAAGTTCCACGTCGCCACCAAACGTTGTGGCTCCAAACAGATTCAAAGCGGAACCGCGTCCGTTACACCTGCTGGTCGTGTCCCTCGAATCAGCCGACTGCTCGCCCTAGCCCATCACTGCTTCAGTCTGGTTCAATCCGGAGCGATCATCAACCAATCCGAACTCGCCCACTTCGGCCAGATCTCGACAACACGCATGACGCAGATTATGCGGCTAGACAATCTAGCCCCCGACATTCAAGAAGAAATTCTCTTTTTGCCCAGAACCACCCAAGGCCGCGATTCGATCAAAGAAGCCGACATTCGCCCAATCGCCAAGACGCTCGACTGGAGCAAGCAACGGCAAATGTGGAATGGTTTGAAGAAAACCTTGCCTTTTTTAAGCTAGTTGGCTAACAGGAGTTTTTCATCGGTCGGGGGGAAGCCCGACAGCCCACTATTTTCGTGTGGAATCACTCGCCCTTAATTTGTATACTTAGGCAAAAAGATCGCAAAAGGAAATACGACAAATGCCAAATGAAGTAAGCCTAATGATTACCGCCGAGGGATTGACGGCTTTAGCCAGCATGGCACTGGCACCCAAGAACCAAGCACGGTTAGACGATCTTCTGGGGAAGAATGGCGAAGGGAAGCTCTCTGCCGAAGAAGCGAAGGAACTCGACCTTCTGTTGACGCAAGTTGACGAACTTAATCTCGTGAAAGCTCGTGCGGCTGCAACGCTGCATCGAATAGAGAATTAGGAATTGTTTTGAGCGTCTACATTCCTGTCGAGCTCAGGCGACGAATTCGATCCCACTTCTTGCAGCGGTGTGCCTATTGCCAATCAAGTGAAGCGCTTACGGTTGTCACCTTTGAAGTAGAACACATCTATCCGTTGTCGCTTGGCGGCAAAACGGAATTCGCAAACCTCTGCCTTGCTTGTCCTACTTGCAATCGACACAAGGCCAATCGAGTCAATGGGCTCACGGATGAGGGAGCCGAATCGCGATTATTCCACCCTCAGTTCGATAGCTGGCTTGATCACTTTGATTGGTCGGTGAACAGTACCGTGATCGTCGGACTGACCGATATTGGTATCGCTACAGTCAACGCGCTGCGCATGAATCGACCGCAATTGGTTGAGGTTCGATCGCTCTGGATCATCGTTGGCAAGCATCCGCCGAGTTAAGCCGGTAACTCTTTGGTTCAAGCAACTCAACCGAGCGGGACGATTTATTTGGACGCAATATCCTGTATCTGCCCCGCTGTTAACCCAGCAGTCGTCTAGTTTGAGGTCCGGTTCGGTGGGTCGGAAGCAATCGGCGTTGTAACAAGCAACCACTTACAAAAAAGAGAGCGCGATAGTTCGCGGTCGAAAATTCCGTTTTGACGGAAGCAACATTCGGAAAATCTGCTCGCGGTAAGAAAAGAGAGAGCGCGGCAAGCTGGGGCCGAAAAATCGAAAACGCCCAAAACATTGGGGATTTCAGCGATCAAGTCGCCTTACCAGGAAACCTCTCACTCCGCGAACTGGCGGGTAGCCTAAAGTTCGCAGGATGAGACGAGTACGCCCGGAAGGATTTGAACCTTCAACCCTCGGTTCCGAAGACCGATGCGCTATCCAATTGCGCCACGGACGCTTATTCCACCATTTTTATAACCAGAACGACCGTTCGTCAATTGCCGTTCCCGTTTTATCCAGTCGCCGCTCTCCAATAATCCCCCACAACAGATGCCTTGCGTCACTTTTGAAACAAAGCCTAGATCTCCACGAAAACGTATGCCATGCCTATACTACGCCTACTGCCACCTATCTCAAATTCCATGTTTTTCGCCTGAAACGTTCCCATTTCATGTCCGAATCCTCCAAAAACGTATCCCCCCCTTCGCCCAATCTGCTCCTTAATGACCAAGCATTTGGTATCTGCAAGTCCGCAATCGGGCACGCCGACGCTTGGCGAATCGGCGTTCATCGCTATCAAAACGGAGCGACCGTCTTGGACTTCGGCGTTCACGCCCTGGGTGGTGTCCTGGCCGGTCAGAATCTTGCCCGAATCTGCATGTCCGACCGGGTGAAAATCACTCCACACCCCGCCGACTACTCGATCGGTCCTTGGCCGCTGATCCAAGTTGCCACCGATGACCCCGTTCACGCTTGCATGGCTTCCCAGTACGCCGGATGGCCCGTTACCAACGAAAAGTTTTTTGCCATGGGCTCGGGACCTATGCGAATCAAACGTGGCAAAGAACATGTTCTTCAGCACCTCGGTCTTGTCGATACGAGCCTCCACACCGTTGGAGTTCTCGAATGCGATGTTTTGCCTGACGAGACCGTTTGCGAATATGTTGCCGCCGAATGCAATACTTCGGTGCAAAATGTTGTTTTGTGTGTCGCCCCAACTCGATCGATCGCTGGTACTGTCCAAGTGGTCGCGCGATCCGTCGAAACATCGATGCACAAACTATTTGAACTTGGGTTTGACCTGAAGAATGTTGTTTCTGGATACGGTGCTGCACCTCTTCCGCCGCCAGCACCGGACTTCGTCCAGGGGATTGGCCGTACCAACGATGCTATCTTGTACGGAGGACACGTAACCTTGTGGGTGCATACGGACGACAGCGTTCTCCAAGAAATTGGACCCAAGATCCCCAGCCTGACATCGAAGGATTTCGGTATACCCTTTGCCAAGACCTTCAAGCAATACGAGTACGACTTTTACAAGGTCGATCCAGGTCTATTTAGCCCTGCCATGATTACCTTGATCAATTTGAAAACAGGACGCTCCTTTCGATTCGGCGGACTTCGCCCTGATATCTTAAAAGAATCCTTCGGCGAACTCGTCGCTCATGAGTGAACCAAGAGCGCGACGACCTGAATGCGATGCATCCTTGCAAGTGGGGGTGCTTGGATCTCCAACCGGTTGGTACCTGCGTGATCTGATGCGAGCCGCTCAGAGCATGCCACCGCCGCTTGCTACGACCGTTCAGCCCCTGTCGTTCGCCAAGTTGAGTGTCTGGTCACAAAGCAAGAATCCCGCCACGGTACAGTCGGTGATTCCTGGCCAAGTTGATGTGGAAACTTCGTCGTCGGCCCCCGACATTCCTGTTGATCTTATGGACTACGATGCGGTCTTGGTTCGCACCATGCCGCTTGGTTCTCTTGAGCAAATCGTCTTTCGCATGAACGCTTTGCACTCAGCTCATCAATCCGGAGTCTCGGTGCTAAACCCACCTCGTTGTCTTGAGATTGCAATTGATAAATGGCTGACCTTGGATGTCGCTCGCCGGGCGGGTTTGCTGACACCGAGGACGATCTGTTGCCAGACAAGAACCGAGGCCCTTCAAGCGTTTGATGCTCTGGGACGAGACGTTATTGTAAAGCCCATTTTCGGAGGGGAGGGACGCGGCATTATCCGAATTACGGATGTCGACATCGCGTGGCGTGTCTTCAGTACGCTCGAGCAACTTCAATCCGTGATCTACATTCAGGAATTCCTGGAGAGCACAGGCTACGATTTGCGTTTGCTCGTGGTTGGCGAAGAGTTGTTCTGCGTGCGCCGCGAGAATCATGGGGATTGGCGTTCGAATGTTTCGCGAGGTGGAAATGCGATCCCTCATGAACCCTCGTTCGAGCAGATCGATATCGCCTTTCGGGCAAGTCGAGCTGTCCAGGGTTGGATGGTTGGGGTCGATATTCTGCCGACTCGCGATGGACGCGATGTCTTGCTTGAGGTGAATGCGGTACCTGGCTGGCGAGCTACCGCGGCGGCGCTTCAAGTGGACATGGCGTCGGTGATTCTGCATCGTTTGCACGCCATGAAAAGCAACTAAGATGCTGCTTCTGGCAAACGGTTGGTTGGGGATAGCAATGATACAACCACGATCGCTACGAAGCTGAGTGGAATAGTCACAATTCCTGGCTGGCTCAGTGGGACCCAGGCCGATTCGATCTTGGCTCGATACATGTACTGGAACATATCGGGCGAAACGATGACCCATGACAAAGAACTGATCAAGCCCACGAGCACTCCTGCGATGATCCCTTGCCGTGTGGTCCCTTTCCAGAACAAAAGCATCAACAGCGCTGGTAAGTTTGCTGAAGCTGCTATCGCAAAAGCCCAGCCCACCAAGAACGTTACGTTCATGCCTTCGAAGGCCAGTCCCAGTACAATTGCCAAGACGCCGATTCCTACCGAAGCAATTTTTGCGACGCGAACCGTTTGGTGATCCGACAGCTTGACATTAAAGAAGCCGCCTACAATGTCGTGCGCAACGCTTCCGCCAGCAGCAATGATCAAACCACTTACGGTACCCAGCACCGTGGTAAAAGCGATCGCGGAAACGGCGGCGAAGAGAAGGTTGCTAAAGCTCTTGGCGAGCAAGGGAGCTGCCATGTTCGTGTCGGTTGGATCCAAGGTGCCACTGACCATGGCCCCCAAGCCGATATACAGAGTCAGCAAGTAAAAAAACCCGATGGATGCGATTCCCACAATTGTGCTTTTGCGGGCCGACGCTTGATCCTTTACGGTGTAGTACCGAATCAAAATATGAGGCAGTGACGCAGTACCGGCAAACAGAGCCACCATCAACGAGATGAAGTCCAACTTCGCGATCCAGCTTTCGGACCTGATCCCTTTGAAGGTGGGCAAGTTGCCTGGCGACAGCATGTCTTGCCCAGTGACGGACTTGGTGGTGATGGTTTGTTTGCCCTGTTCCCCTTTTTTGTTCGAGCTGATTTCAATTTTTGAATTGGCGATGGTACTGAGGAATGCAATAGGATTCAGAGGCCCCGTTTTGGTGATACCACCCGGCAATTCAACGATCCTGCCGACAGGCTCTACGTTTTTCTCGCCTGGGCCGAATCCGATCGGGGTGCCATCGACATAACGCTTGCCATCTCGAATCTCGATGACTTGCGTTTTACCAAGTGCCGACGGAGGGCTGACTTCTAGGCCTCGATTTAGAATAAGGATGGTAAGCACCAAGGAGAAAACCACCAGTAGGCCTCCTTTTAAGAATTGGACATAGGTGGTGCTAACCATGCCTGCGGTTACGACGATGCAAACCACTACGGCCCCGACCATCACAACTCCGTGCCAGTATTCTAAACCCAGCAAAGGTTTGACCAGGACCCCCGCGCCCACCATCTGCGGAATCAGGTAGAACAAACTTACGACCAGGGTGCTAACACCTGCGGCGGCTTGAATGCCTCGCGATTGAAACTTGCTGTCCAGGGCATCGGCGAATGTATATTTTCCGAGTCGTTTCAGCGGTTCTGCGATCACCAACAGGGCTACGATCCAGCCAGCGAGATAACCGATCGAATACAAGAAGCCATCGAAGCCATAAAAGGCGATCATTCCGCAGATACCAAGGAACGAGGCTGCTGATAGATAGTCCCCGGCGAATGCTATTCCATTAACAAACCAGTGGATCGAACCTCCGGCTGCAAAGTAACCCTGACTCGACTTGGCTTTGGATCCAAGATAGAAGCTGAACGCCAGAGTTGCTCCAACAAGAACGGAAAAAACGAAAATTGCAAGCCAGTTAGCTTCGTATGCCATTGTCGGATGAATCTTCAGATTGGAGAGGAAGGGAGACGCAAACGTTAGCTGCGAACCTGCAATTCTACCGCTCTTTGCATGGAACGTCTTCCGCCCACCTTAAAACATGAAAGCAATCAGAAAATTCCCAACATGCTAACCCTCGCTGACGGGCGTGTTGCTTTCATGGTACGACGGACTTCCTAGTCCGTCGAATTCCCCATGGACGGACTTGGAAGTCCGTCGTACTGCCCTTACTTAATAACGACTTCACTAAAGCAACGAGCCGTGACGCGTCGGGTTGTGAAAGGCAGAATATCGCAACTTCAGAAAGTCTAAGCTGGCGAGCCAGCTTCGTCGTGCCATTTCAGAAGTTGTTCGTTCCCTGCGCGTGTGCAGAAGTCGCCGAAGGTTTCGTTTGGCAAGCGTTCCGCTTTGAAGGCAACGAAAACAGGCTTCAACGTGGAGACGATGCTCTCGAAAGGAACAAGATCTTTGTAGATGAATGCCAATCGCGTTCCGAGACGTGTTCCACCAACAAAGACTGTGTACTTGCCTTTGGCTTTCCCCACCAAGCCAATGTCGGCGTTGTAGGGTCGGGCACAACCGTTCGGGCAACCGGTCATTCGAACGGTAAACAGTTCTTTTTCGAGCCCCATTTCGACCAGCACTTTTTCCATCTCGTCGATGAGACCTGGAAGTGCACGTTCGCTTTCCGTGATGGCCAATCCGCAGGTTGGAAGTGCAACGCATGCGATGGACCATCGTCGAACGTTCGAAATTTCTTCCGTTAGCGGCAGCCCTCGCTTCTTGATAAGACTCTCAAGCTTGGCTTTGTCTTTTTCTTCGATATTGCAAAACAGGATACTTTGATGGGCGGTGAGCCGAATCTCGGGCTTCAACTGAGTGCAGATGTCACGAAGAGCAGCCTTCCACGCTCGGTCTTCGTCATCGTAGAGCCGGCCGTTTTCGACGTTGAAGCCGTAGAACCAGCGTCCGTCCCCTTGCTCGTCCCAGCCCATATGATCGTCGTGTTCACGAACGTCGTCTTCGGTGCAGTCAGCAAGCTTGGATCCGTAATACTCTTCTACTTTGCCGCGGAACCATTCGATACCCATATCATGGATCAGGTACTTCAAGCGGGCTCGTTTGCGATCCGCGCGGTAACCAAAGTCGCGTTGCACTTTGACAATCGCTTCGGCCACGGCCACGGCTTGTTCGGTCGTTACGAATGCCATTCGAGTTGCAAGTCGTGGGAAGGTCTTTTTGGCGCTAGGTGTTACCCCAAGTCCACCGCCAACCACGACGTTATAACCAATGACTTGGCCGTCGCGAATCACCGCGATGAATCCGAGGCAGTTGGTGTAAACATCGGTGCAATTGTCATCGGGCAAGGCGATGGCCGTCTTGAATTTACGAGGCAGGTACGTCTTACCGTAAATGGGTTCGTAAACTTCGTCGCTTCCCCCTTCCAGAGTTTCTTCCTGGGTATCGGGATCTTTTAGCCACAGTTCGTAATAGGCTTTCGTGCTTGGAGCCAAGTGCATGGCCAAGTCGTACGCTAGCTTCTGAAGCACTGGGCGGATGTTGTCGTGATAGGGGGCGGGGCAAGCCATGACGTTGCGGTTCACGTCACCGCAGGCAGATAGGGTGCTGAGAAGTGTGTCATTGATGCGTTTGATGCATTGACGTAGATCGGACTTCAGGATGCCGTGCAATTGCAAAGACTGGCGGGTTGTGACTTTCAGAGTCGAGTTGCCAATCTCGTCGCAGATGTCGAGATGAGCCAGCAACTGTTCGCTGGTCATGATCCCGGCGGGTATGCGGCAACGAACCATGAAGCTGTAGGCTTTTTCCGATTTGCCGCTTTCGGTCGAGCCACCTCGTGCTTCGCGGTCGTCCTGTTGGTAGGTGCCGTGAAACTTGAGCAGCTGAATATCTTCTTTGCCGAAATGCGTGGTGTCTTGAGCCAGTTCGGCGCCGATGGTTCCGCGAAGGTACCGGCTGGCGGTCTTCATCCCTTCGACAGGGCTCAATTTTTCTTCGGTGGTGTTTTCGTTGTCGGACATAAAAGTCGGAGGTCTTTGGCTGGAATGATCAGGTGCAGGCGACATCTATCGAACAATCGCCAAGATGGCTCGACGAACCACCTACCGTAACAATATAACAAACGAACCTTCCGGGGATATCCCGAAACAAATCGACGTCATTTTGAGAATACTGTAATTTGCATGACTGAATCCACAAAAAAGCCAATGCCTGCTCGCCTCTTGGATGGAAAAGCCATCGCACTTCAGATCCGGCAGGAAATTGCCTTGGAAGTAGAAACACTGATTCGCGACCGTGGCATCGTGCCCTGTTTGGCTGCAATTTTAGTGGGTGACGACCCTGCCAGCCAGGTTTACGTACGAAACAAGGAGATTGCTTGCGAAAAAGCTGGGATCCAAAGTCGTTTGTTCCGAATGCCGGCAAGCACCACCACCTCCGAGCTTCTTGCTTTGCTTCGTCAATTGAACGATGACCAGAAAATTCATGGAATCTTGGTTCAGTTGCCTCTTCCGTCGCAGATCCATGAACGCGAAATTCTAGATGCAGTGCATCCGACCAAGGACGTGGACGCCTTTGCGCCGGAAAACGTCGGGCTTATTTCGCAGGGTAGGCCAAGATACTTGCCATGCACGCCTCACGGGGTGGCTCAGTTGCTTGGCCGATGCGGTATTGAAACGGCGGGTAAGGAGGTCGTGGTGGTTGGGCGCAGCGATATTGTCGGTAAGCCCTTAGTTTCTATGTTCTTGCAAAGAACCGGTCCATTGGGAGCTTCCAATGCAAATGCCACCGTCACTTGCTGTCACAGTCAATCGAAAGATCTGAGCTCCATCACACGTCGCGCCGACATTTTGATCGTGGCGATTGGCAAGGCTAACTTTGTCACCGCAGATATGGTTCGTCCGGGAGCCGTGGTGATCGACGTTGGGATCAATCGACTCAACGATGGAATTGTCGGCGATGTGGATTTTGATCAAGTCAGCCAAGTAGCGAGCGCGATTACTCCTGTGCCAGGAGGTATTGGCCCACTGACCATCGCGATGCTGCTCAGAAACACGCTCACCGCAGCTCAAGCGTCAGCGAATGGCTGAATCGCGGACTTGCCCAGCGGACTTACCCAGCGGAGTTAACCAAAGGCTAAGTTATCCGAATTGAAATAGATGGACGCCCCAAGGCTTCAGGTCGACGTAAAGCCCTTCGTGCGCGATTTGTCTGGCTTCGCGCACGAACACAGCGTCGCTCATGAGATCCTTCAGCGGAAACGAGGAGGGTAATCGATCGACGGACAAGCCAAGTCGAGCTTGGCTTGCATGGTTCGCGAAATTCACCACGACCAGCAACCGCGAGCCATCGGATTGTCGCCATTGGAATGCAATCATGTTCGCGAACGACGCATTCCCAGGCCATGCTTCCCAAGTGTGGACCAAGTTCCAGGTGCCGTTTCGAACGACAGTGGAACTAATCAGCTTGAGTAAGAATTGATACAGCTTGTGAACCGGCTCGTCCGTGGGCTCGATCGGCATTCGAACCAAGTGCGGTGAGATCTTCTTTTTGCGACCCTCCAATTGTCCTTGATGAAAGAATCTCAGGCCAGGCACTAGATAGGCTATCGTTGCGGCTGCTACGTGTTTATCGTTGGGAAAGGTTGCTGCGGCTCGAGGCTCGTCATGATTCTCGAGGAATCGCACCAGGCGGTTTTGAAAAGCCGCGTCCGCCCTCAAGTGAGCCAAAATGCTTTGGGCGTCGGTTCCTCGAAGTCGGTCGTACAGTTTTTTATCGTAACAGAAGTCGAATCCTTGCTGGATCAGTTCCCACTCGCGGTCCCAGTAGACTTCCGCCATGAAAAGAAAATCGCGATGGGTTTCTTTGACGGCCCGGATGGATGCTGGCCAGAAAGGTTCGGCATCAATCCCCCAAGTTTGTTTGAAGACATCGGGAAGCAACAGCATGGCCATGTCGCAGCGAACGCCATCGCAGAGTTCTGCAATGCTCAATAGTTCGTTTAGCATGGCCGATTGCAAGGCTGGATTTCCGTAATTCAGTTGCAGCGTATCGGTCCATCCTGCGAAATACGGATCACGGCCATGAGCGAAAATGCGATCGCCTGTTGCCGTCGCAATCTTGCGATAGTTGTGGGGCGATTTCTCAAGGTCTTCTTTGGTACCTTGTACGATAAAGTCCGGATGTTGATTCACCCAACGGTGATCGGGAGCGATATGATTCGGGACATAGTCGAGAACAAGCTTCAGCCCGTGCGATTGCATGCGTTTTCGGAAACGAATCAAGGCTTCGTTTCCGCCCATGCTGTGGTGAACTTGGTAGGCTTGGATCGCAAAGCCGGACCCCTCCACATCGTCGATGGTAAGGTCTGGCAGTGTGCGTTGGAATTCGCGCTGAAGTTCGACGTGAGATCGCGAGATGGAGCGTGCTTCGGGGCCAGTTTGCCAGACGCTCAACAACCAAACAAAATCGAATCCCTGATCGGCCCAAGTTTCAATCAACGAGTCGGGGACATCGTCCAGCGTTGCGATTCGACCAAGTTTTCGGCTGAGATCGCTGAGAACGACTCGTATGTTGACTTGGTACAAAGATGGATACATTGCAAGCTCTCGTCTTTTCAGCCTAAGGCGTTCCCTTGACCTTGAGCTTGATGCGGCAAAGGTAACTATCTACCGTCACGAATAGAGTGGTGCCATCTTCACCGAATGCGCAATTGCTGGTTCGTTCGCCCGTGTTGATGAGCCCAAGTAGTTTGGCTTCCTTGGAAAAAATCCAGATACCTCCTGGACCACTCGCCCAGATGTTCCCTTGTGAATCGACCGACAGCCCATCCGGTAAGCCAGGCTTCTTGCCGACTTCGGACGTCGCGTCGTAGAACATTTTTCCTTTGCCGAGCGTTCCGTCGGCCTGCACGTCAAAGCTCATCCAGATAGCGTTCTTAGGATCGCTTTGTGCGACGTAGAGCGTCTTTTCGTCAGGGGAGAAGCCTAGCCCATTAGGACGTTGCAGTTCGGTGGTTAACAATGTTACCGAACCATCTTTTTTGCTCAAGCGATAGACGCCGAAATGATCGAGTTCACGACGAGGATCCTTTTCGCGGGCAGGAAGTCCGTACGGTGGGTCGGTGAAATAGATATCGCCGTTGGACTTCAAAGCCCCGTCGTTCGGGCTATTCAATCGCTTGCCTTGATAGTTATCGGCAAGAGTTCGCTTTCCACCTTGAGGCGTCAGAACGCTGATACGACGATCGCCGTGTTCGCACATCACGAGATTGCCATCGAGATCCTTCAGCAAACCATTGCTGCCTGGTTCCAAGCCATAATAGGAAACACCTGTATAGCCGGATGGGCTCATGAAAAGCTGGATGCCATCCTTAGCTGTCCACTTGAAGATGCTGTTCCGGGGGATGTCGGAAAACAAAAGATGACCATTCTTGGCATCTCCCATCCAAACAGGACCCTCTGTCCAAGTGAAGCCTTCCGCCAGGATTTCGAGCTGGGCGTCGGGCGCTAAAAGTTCGTCAAGCTTTTTGTCCATCCGTTCCACCTTGCCAAGGGTACGGACAGCTTCTTGTGCATGAGTATTCAAGGCAAATCCCAAGATTGGAAAGAGAAGAAAGGCATACGCAGCAATACAATTTGATTTGGTTCGCATGGGAGGGAGAGGTGTAAGGAGTAAGGGGTAAGCAATAAGGTGTAAGGTGTTTGGCGGGGGGACTTGTTGGCTTGTCCACTACAGACTATTTGAGAGGCCATGCTTCTAGCCACTCGAAGGTGGTTGGTGTTGCTTGGTAATCGCGAATAATCCGTTGATGCATGTCCAGCAAGTGGCCGGCACCGTAGAAAATCGCCAGCCGCTTTTTGCCGTTCGCTAGTTCCTTCTCCATGACTTGGAAGGCTTTTGTATTGCGTTCGGTAAGCAGAGTGCTCTTTCCATTTTTGTCGGCGAGGCCAGCCATTTGGCTATCCATCGATTCAAATTGGTCCGCCATGACGCGTCGCAGAGCGATTGTGTCTTTGGCAAGAACAGCAGCCATCATTTCCGCTTGTTGGGTCGAACCTTTCTTGCTGTTTTGAACGGCAAGGCCGGCCCCCATGGCTCGAGCAAACATGGCAACGAATCCATCGCCACGGGCTTTCATATCTTCTTGAAAATCTTCTGGGCTCATGTCGGCATGGACAAAATTCGAAGGGGTGTAATCCACCTCATCCAGTTGAAAGCTTAACTTCAAAACGTCTTTCATGCCTGTTTGCATGGCCCCCAGGGGATTGAAACCACCCCGCTCGGCGCCAGGAAGAGGCTTGTTCGCAGACGAATCAGCTACCAGTTCGTAAAGCATGGAGTCATAGTTTTTGAAACGTTGATTCAATTCCTTGTAGTATTCCTTGCTACCCACGTGCACTGCTCCAATCAGATCCACGTAGGCACCTTGGTTGGGTCCGTCCTTAAATTCGTAACGGGCGATAGCCACTTCAAGCGATTCAGGCTCCCCTTTCGCATCTTTTTTGATACGAAGAAACGAGACCTTCTCCTTCTGTTTTTTCGTAGTCGCTCGGTCGCTGGCTTGCTTTTTCTCTTGAGCCGAGGCCGGAACGGGATTGGAAATAGACAAAAACAAACCCACCAGGGTCACAACAACGGGCAACTGAAAGATTCTTATTCGCATCGAACTGTTCCGTGAAGAAAACAAAAGCCACCAAAAGGATGCCTTAATATAGCCGAATATCAAGTCGGGAACGCATGGGCAGTTTTGAAAAACCTTGTTAAACTGTTGGACCGAACACGCCTCGTTTCCCCAAGCAACTATTCGAATCGGCTGCCAAATGAGTCTGGACCAATACAGTTACTGCCCAAGCGGCAACGGAAAGAAAATCAAGTACAGCGAGTACAAAGAGCATTTCCCGGAAATGCAAGTGATCCACAGGATGATCGAAGGCGAGCAGAACGTTGCGGCCCTGGATCGGATCAACGCCAATCTCAAGACGATGCCGTCGGAGCCTTGGTTGCTAGCAATGAAGTGCGAGCTGTTGCTGCAACTGAGCGAGCTTGATTCTCTGGAGGAAACTTCGGCCAAGTTCATTCGCCTTCAGCCCGACAACGCCCTAGCCAAACTTTATCGCTCGTTGGTGGCAATCGTTCGCGGCAACACCGAAGAAGGTGCCTCGCTTTTGTTGGAAGCCATCGCAGCGGCCACCGAAGTCTTGCCTCCGATGACCGCCACGGTTGCCCTGAATTTGATGGAAGCCATGGGCCAACGCGGCATGATCCTTCCCGCGCTTCTGCACTGCGAGATGCTCATGGACATCGGCGGTGGCATGGAAGAGGTTGCCGCCCGCGCTTATGACTCGTTGATCTCCCAGGGAAACACCAATACGCTCGCTCGCGAATCGTTGCCATCGACCATCGACGCCAGCAATTCACCTTTCGCAGAACGATTGTCGGAAGCTAACGCACTTGTCGGTGCGTATCGCATTTCTTCCGCCAAGACAAAGCTGGAATCGATGCAACGTGAGTTTGGTCTTCAAGCTCCCGTGCTTCAAACATTGCTCTATTGCCAGTTGATGCTGAGCGATATGGAATCGGCAGGCATTACCGCTCGCAAGATTGCTGAAATTGCGACGTTACCCGAGCCACAACGGATCTATTACCAAGCTCTCGCTTACGAACTGGCCCCGAAATCGACCGGCGTTGCGGTCAACGAAGAGCTTTGCCAATACGTGATCGAAGATTCGGAATTCGAACAGAAGCT
>JBIKLJ010000018.1:0-41191 GCA_044359895.1 Pirellula sp. | reverse complement strand
TGAACCGGATCGTTGTCCGCCGCCCTACCTGTTTTGGCGCCGTGCAAGAAAACCAAGATGAAGGCAAAAAAGAGCCATACCACGGTTGCCCGTTCGGCGATGCGAAAATTCGTGCTCCCATGAATTTCAGTAGCGTTCTTGGAAGGCTCTCGCAGGGAAGGCTCTCGCTTGGTAGTCATAATGCGACCGCGACAAAAGGAGTGGAAGGATGACGGCAGAGTGTGGCAGGAAACAGCTATCATACTCTTGTACGGTCCTAAATGCAGGACATGTCGCACCGCATCCATCTTTTGGCGGAATTTTCAATGTCCCTTACGACAGATATTTTTAGGGTTCGCTTGCATAAAGCGGGGCAGCGGCGTCATACTCGGTAACCCCGCAAGGCTTGGGATCCGTTGTTGCCTGGTCAACGGCGGCTACCTCATTTTTCTTGCTCGCAAACTCGATCCGAACTACCTCGACGCAAAACCGACGTTATGACAAAACCGATTTGTATTTTGTGCACGATGATTTTATTGCTGGTTGCGAATTCGCGAGCCGCTTGGGCTCAAGAATTTAATAACCTGCCGGTGGTAACTCAGAAGCCGCCGTTACACGGTAAGCACTGGATGGCCATCACGGGCAAACCGCTAGCCGCAACCGCCGGCGCTATGACTTTTCAAAAAGGTGGCAATGCCGTGGACGCTTCCTGCGCCATGCTCGCGGCGACATGCACCATGTGGGACGTGCTCAGCTGGGGCGGAGAAACGCAAGCGTTGATTTACAATCCAAAAACCAAACAGGTGATTGCCATCAATGCCTTAGGTGTCGCGCCAACGGGCGCGACAGCAGAATTCTACATCAGCAAAGACATGAAGTACCCGCCCGAGTATGGACCGTTGGCTGCGGTCACTCCAGGGACGCCTGGCGGACTGATGGTGATGCTTGCCGAATACGGAAAACTAAGCTTGGCAGAAGTTCTCCAACCTGCTGTGCAAATGGCAGAAGGCTACCCCATCGAAGCCCAAACCGCCAACTCCATCGAACGCGGGAAAGCTCAGATCAAACAATGGCCTTATTCGAAGCGAGTCTTCTTACCGCACCTCGGCGAAAAACGAGAAGCACCTCAGGCTGGCGAGATTTTCGTTCAAGCAGATTTGCTTCAGACCCTACGGAAGCTCTGTGAGACAGAACAGCAGGCACTCGAATCGGGCAAGTCGCGCAAGGAAGCCATCTACGCTGCCTACGATCGATTCTATAAAGGCGATATCGCCGCGGAGATAGCAAGAAGCTGCCAAGAACAAGGTGGCCTGATCACCGAACAAGATTTAGCAAAATGGCAAGTCAAAATCGAAGAACCCCTGGTGACTACCTACAAAGGAATCGAAGTCTACAAATTGCAACAATGGACTCAAGGGCCAGCGATGCTGCAGACGCTGAATATTCTTGAGAACTTCGATCTCAAGAAAATGGGGTACAACTCGACGCAGTATATTCACACCGTTTACCAGGCGATGAATCTGGCGTTCGCCGATCGCGATTTTTATTACGGTGATCCTGCTTTCGCACCGGATGAACCAATGCAAGGATTGCTCTCCAAAGAGTATGCACAAGCCAGAAGTCGCCTGATCGACCCGGCACGCAACGATCCCAAAATCGGGCCCGGGGATCCTTATCCATTCGAAGGGAAAACCAATCCCTATCTGGACAAGATCAACCAATGGAGCGAGTCCACCCCGCGTGGGCGATATCCGCCTGGGGATCTTGCTGAAGATCGTCGTTTCGAGGAGCAGTTTCAAGCCGGTACTACTTCGGTAGAAGCTGCAGATGAAGAAGGTTGGGTCGTCAGCATTACACCCAGCGGTGGTTGGGTGCCTGCATGCATTGCCGGTTCGACCGGGGTCGGGCTAAGCCAGCGCATGCAGTCCTTTGTACTGGATCCCAAAGAAAACCCTTTCAACGTCGTTGAACCAGGTAAGCGACCACGAGTGACCTTGACCCCTAGCTTGGCACTGAAAGACGGGAAACCGTTTCTTACCTTTGCGAAGCAGGCTGGCGATGAACAAGACCAATTGCTGCTTCAATTCTTTCTGAACATGGTCGAGTTCGACATGACCGTTCAAGAGGCGTGCGAAGCGCCCAGTTTCAAAACCACCCAAATGCACTCCAGTTTTGGAATGCACGAAAAAAACCCAGGTGGATTGGTTCTCAACGAATCGATGCCGCCCTGGAGTCGCAAAGAGCTTGGGCGAATGGGTTACAAGATAACTACCCAAGAACGAACGTCTGGCCCCATCAACGCGATATGGTTCGACCGACAGCATGGCACTTTCTGGGGTGGCTCCAGCAACCATGGCGAGGATTACGGAATCGGTTGGTAACCAAATTTCAGAAGTTATCAATCAACTCGGTCGATCGGGAAATTGGCTTCGAGCGGTCTCAATAATGCATCTAAAGACGCAACGCCACTAGTGCAGCTTGACGTTAATTGCATCAAAGAGGCCTGACCCCTTTGATTTCTGAAAATCCAATTTCCGCCGAGCTGACGGGCTGCGTCTCTACCGTGACAGGTATTTCCATCATGGGAGCAGGAGCCGCTTTGGGTTGCTGTTGTTTTTTAAAGATATTCCAGAAGCGAGATCTTCGGGAAGCGTCGGGAAGCGACCCTTCCCATGCACTACGATCATACGGGTTAAGATTTCGGTCCATTAACGGCGCCGATGCTTGAGCCAAATCATCTGAAGCAACAAACGTTCCACAATCACCGGGGCCGGTTATTCGCGGGAGCAATGTGATAATGATCTCGCTCCGTTCGACCAGCCGATCACGACTTTGGAAAAGTCGACCGACCACCCATAAGTCACCCAAGAACGGTACCTTGTTCTGGCTGTCGTTCACCGTTTCTTTGATCAAGCCACCAATGACAATCGCTTGACCATCGGTGAGCATGACGGTGGTGGTTACTTTCGTCGCCTCGCTGTCGGGCACTTTGGAGGTAGGGTTGATTCTCGCGGTCGACACCTCAGGTGAGACGGTCATCACAATTTGGCCATCATCCGAAATGATTGGAACCACTTCCAAAATCACTCCGAATGGCAAAAAGCTAACGCTTTGAAGCGTGCTTGTATTGGTGGCCGTTGTTAGCAAGTACCCCAATTCCCCACCCACCGATATCTTGGCCTCCTGGCCGTTGAGAACTGCGACCTTGGGAGATGCTAATGTTTTCGTATCGTTTGTCGACTTGAGCAGATCGATCAGACCCGTCAGATCCGACCCCTCGATTCGCATCATCGATGTGGGTGCTGTACCGTTTGCCAATCCCATGGTCCCAATGTTGACATTGGATCGACTCACCTGCGCAAGTTGATTGAAGTTGACGCCGTGGCGATTATTGTCTTTGAGCGCGACCTGAAGGATATTGGCCTCGACGATCACTTGCCGAGGCACCGTATCGACTTGGGCAATGTACTCGGCAATTCTATCCAAGTACGGAGGCATGTCTTCGACCACCAATTGCTCATGCGCATTGCGTTGTTCCATCTTTTTCGTCTGATTGGTAAATGTCTGCCCTAAGGGAGACATCAGACCTTTGACGACTTTCTCGACATCGCTTGCAAGAACATAGTTGAGCGTAAAAACTCGAACCATTCTGCCTTGTACCGAAGGTGCTGTCTTTCGATCACTATTCATACTTGAAATGGTCACGATGTCATTGTGTCTTGCCCAAGTGTATCCATGAACGGCAAGGATCGCATCTAACGCATCGTTGAGTTTCACATTGTTGAGAGTGACGTTAACGCGTTGATTGACATCCTCGCCCGTAACGAAGTTCAAGCCTTGCTGTTGAGCGATCATGGAAAGGACCGTCGATAGCGGGGCATCACGAGTCACCAAATTCACCTGATCTGCATTGCTTTGAAGTTGAACGCGATTCCCGTCCACAAGTGCCATGGGGACGATCGGCACGACTTCCACATTGTCGGGCAAGCTGGAAGAATCCAACTGACTGGGGTAGGCAAGCTGAACTGACGAAGACGGGCCCTGGAATGAACCAGCCGGAAGACTTTCTTGCCCAGATACGCGATCGCAAACAAAATGGCCCATTTGCAGGCATATTGCCAGACATACAATCCTCCTTAGGGGAGATGTAGAGGCGATTTTTCGGTTGCAAATCTTGTTTTCAATCATGGAGTTGCCGATTTTCGAACTTGAAAATGCATTGGTCTATGTATCGTCCATCTAAGGAGATACCACCAGCAACTTTGGTACAATCCGATCTAACTTCCCAGCCTGCCCGTTTTGCCTAAAACGACCGGATCTTCAAGATGGCAATCGCGCTGCGAATTCTATTTGCTGTCCATCATCTCGCCCGCGTTGATTTCTAAGTCCAGATGGTTTTGTCGCGGTGGCAATGGGCAAAGAGTGTGCGGTGAAAAGGCACAAGGCGGATTGTAGGCCTTATTGAAATCGATGGTGACTCGACCGTCCACTGGCGAAGCCAACGTCAGAAATCTTCCTGGGCCGTAGGTGGACTTGCCGCTCGAACGGTCTTTGAAAACAACGAAGAGAGAATCTTCACCTTCCGAGATTGCATCCAAGGTCCACTCTTGATCGTTCCATTGAAAACGTAGCCTCCCTGCTAGCCTTGCTTCCACGGAATCTCCTTGAATGTTGATGATTCGAGTTCTTTTTTCAGGTTCATAAGGTTCAAACCTGGCTTCAACGCAATACTCAGGCAGGACCGTGTGCCAACGCTTCCCTTCAAAATTCTTTCTGATGGAACTTTCACGATCGCGAACTCGAATCGCAAGTCGACCTGCCCGTCGCACCAGCTGCAGCTTCAGCCGATCACCAACGGTAATGCTATCAGGACTATCGGCTTCTTCTTGGTCTTTTTGGATACTCAGTCGGCATTCCGCAATCCACTTTTCATTGACTCGTATTCCAGCTGCTTCCTTCGTTTTCAAAACAACTTGACCGTTCGTCACTGTCACAACGCCTTGAATCGCCCAGTCCAAATCTGCGGGGAGCTTGATGGAGCAATCACTCGATGTGCCTAACAAATTTTCGCCTTCTTGAAGCCAATAGTGCCCTGTTAACGCTAGCCAACCGAAAGGGGATCGCAGTTTCTCCTCATTGGCCGTTCGCCATGCTTCTACTTCTTCGACGTACTTGACTTCATCCTGAGGATGCACAGGCTGCGGTTCTGCAGTCCATCCAGGTTGAGAATTAATCGTAAAGATAAAGCTCCAGATCCAGATCCAATTCAGGGACAGAGGTGGGAAAATATTTTGGGATGTCATGTTTGGACGCGATTCCTACCAACTTTTGCAAAACGAACGAAGACAACAGCTAGAAGCCCAGTTTAGAAAGAACCCCTAGTTGTAGCGAAAAGAATGAACGAATCAAACTTAAGATTTGTAGGAATTACGCCGAGAAGACTTGCTAACCGACTAGTCCTCTGGAGGTTGCCCAAACAAAACACCGGCATTTTGCTAGCGAAACAACCTTGAATGCGTTGCAGGGAGACCAGAGCGTTGAGACGCAATTCGTTGGAACGCGAATCGGTAAGACGATCCATAGCACTCCTTGCATGGTCGTTTTTGGCTTACATCGCATGGTGCCCTTCCAGAACCATCGCACAGAACGACTTGCCGCAAGAAACATTCGCGCTTCAACCCGCGATTCCTTTTCAGCCATGGGCGGAAACGCAGGAGTCTGTTCCGCCTGCGGTGTCGGAATTGGATCAGCTCAAAAAGCGAATGGAAGAGCTTGAGAATCGAGCGAGATCCGAACAGAAAAATTCCGACGAGGCAAAAGCCCCATCGAAACCGCAAACCAAAGACGACGCAAAAAGCAAAGACGTCGATAAGGTCGATAAGGTTGACAAGGCGGATAAGAAAGTGGATGAGACATGGAAAGATGTCTCGGATGAAAAGTGGACGGTGAAGCTGGGTGGGCACGTCCAGATGGATTACATCAACTGGGCGCAAGCGGACCAAGCAATCCCCAACACGCACGACTATTTCGAATTTCGTCGATTGCGTTTGGTCGCCGACGGAACGGGGTATGGGGTATATGATTTTCGTCTGCAGATGACTCTGGAACCAGAAACGTTTGGCGAAAACACTCCGGGCGTTGTGACATCGCCAGAAGTGAAGGATGCCTACTTCTCGCTGAATGAAATTCCATTGCTGGGACGATTTCGAATTGGGAACTTCTTTGTTCCGTTTAGTCTGGAGCAGGTTACCAATGACACCAACAACATTTTTATGGAACGATCCATCCCGACGCAGGGGGTGTTTTCACCAGATCGCGAAGTAGGCTTCGCGTTCTACAATTGCAACGATGCAAAAAATGTGACTTGGTCCAGCGGTATCTTTCTTGATAGCATCAGCGAATCTACCAAAGAGCGACTAGATGACAACCAAGGTTGCCGAGTCAGCGGAAGACTCACTTGGCTTCCGTATTATGACGAGCCCAGCAATGGTCGCTATCTTGTGCATACTGGACTAGGTGTTTTGTACACCAGAGATCAGGACAAGCGAGTTCGGTTTCGCGCGCGACCTCAGATTCGCGAAGGAACGCGAATTATCGACAGCGGCGTTCTCCAGTCGGATGAATACACCACAGGCAACCTAGAATCCGCCATCGTTTGGGGTAGATTCACGGTACAGAGCGAGGCATTTCTTTCTTCCGTTAGTCGGCTGGATGGTTCCTCCAATCAGCTCAGTGGGGCGTACATCCATACGAGCTACTTTCTAACGGGTGAGAACCGAGTCTTCGAACGGTTCGGACAGCACGGTGCTCAATTCGCCAGGAACGTTCCCTTCACGAATTTTTTTCTGACGCCCGGAGGGGCCGGTTGGGGAGGCTGGGAAATGAAAGCGAGATGGTCTCATTTGGACCTCAATAACTTCAGCGCAGGCCAATACAACGACTTCACTTTGGGTTTCAATTGGTATTGGAGCGATCGCGTTCGCATGATGTTTGATTGGATCCATCCTATCACCAGCGAACAGGCCATTTTCGGCGCTACGAGCTCCAATATCCTTGCAAGTCGCTTTGATTTTAACTGGTAGGTAAACCGTGACCAAAACAGTACCGAGCTTCCGTTGGGTGGTCGAAGACCGGTGCGAAGAATGCAAGAGTAAATAAGCATTGTTGTGTTTCTTGGACGTTTCCAACCCGCTTCGGGTCAAAAAGGGTTTAAGCTAACAGCAAACTGCCCTCGAATCGATCGTAAGGAACACCACCATTGTCCAAGTTTGATGAAGCCAGAAGAAACAGTGCGGCCGCCAATCCCAATCGACCACCGGAACGCAGATGGGAACCTTCCATGCAAACGGTCGACGGGGTTATTACTAGCCTTGCTGTAAATAGCATCGTGATGAAAAACAGGGAAGGAAACCTAGTTTCGCATACGCTTGCCGAGGATGCTACCTACACATGCGATCAAGCAACATGCCTTGTCTCCGATTTAGCGATCGGTCATCGTATTCGTGTCACGGTGGCCAAAGGAGATAGGACGATGGCTGTAGGTATCGAATCGTTGAACCTCAACAGCAACTTTAAAAGTCCCGACGATCGACATAACTAAGCTCTTCTCCACAAAGAAACCGTACTAATCAGCTTGGCTCAATCGTCATCTGGAGCAAAGAGAAGTCTCCGTGTCAGTTCTTGGATGGGCCCGCTTCGTTTAAGGCTTCCAGAATTTGAGATTGGGTATATCCGTTTCCGAAGCTAATGGGCGAGTACTTTTTGCCGGCCGGAAACACGGCGACAAGCGGCACGCCGCCGCTAGGCTGCATCTTGGTGAAGAACTGACGCTCCTGATCGCTGATGCGATCAATGTCGACCTCATAAACCACAACATTATTCGTGGTCACGACCGCTTTGGTCTTCGTGCGATCCAGATTTGCAGCTTTTAGAATTTTGCACGTTGCGCACCACTCTGCAGTGAACTCGACCAGAACGGTCTTTTCAGCGTTTACATCGTCCGCAAACTGCGCCATGGTGAAGGGTCTCCAAGGCAAAGGGTCTGTAACTTGTGGCATCGCAAAGGCAAACCAGCCGACCGCAGCGGCAAAACAAGCCGCTTGTATCCATGCTTTTAGCTTATCTCTTCGTTCAGCATAGGCAGGGGTTCGACCGATCCACCAACAGGCAGCTGACAAACCAGCGAGCAAAATCAAAGTCGGCATTAGCAAGTGCGCATCGATTGGCAACATCAGCCATAACACGGTCCCGATCAGCACGAACCCCATGGCTTGCTTGAACGTGTCCATCCAAGCACCCGGCTTTGGTAAAAATCGCATCAGTTGCGGCCGTAGCCCGATCAGGAGGTAGGGTGCTGCCATTCCAAGCCCCATGAAGGTAAAGATTAGAAATGTGATTTCAGGGGCGGATACCAAAGCAAAGCCAACTGCGGTTCCCAGGAATGGCCCGCTGCAAGGAGTCGCCAACAAGGTGGTGATGGTTCCTTTAATGAATGCCCCCAATGCTCCCTCCTTCGAAGCCATTTCTTGAGCATTCCGACTTCCTGCAAATCCTGGGATCGGAATCTCCCAAACTCCTAAGAAGCTAAGGGCCATCACAAATACAATCGAGATCAGTGCAATGTTGAAGCCGTCGTAACTGTATTGCTGCCCCCATCCAAACGATTGGCCAAACCAAAGACGCAGAACAATGGTGATTCCAGCCAGTGCCCAAAACACACTGAGAATACCTAACGAATACCAAACGTTCAGCATCAGCACTCGTCTTGGATTCTTCCCGCCTTGCTCCAGAAATGAAAGCAGCTTCAGTCCAATGACCGGCAATACACATGGCATAAAATTCAAAATGAAGCCAGCCAGCACCGCAGCACACATCATCCACGCTAACGATGACGATGCAGAGTCTTTCGATTGGGGCGACAATTGTTCGACGTCGTAATTGGCTTTAGGCTGATCCACAGCAGAAGATGTGGGTGGGACTAAAGTCGATGGCGACGATTCACCGGGCGGTGGTGTTGTGCTTGGTGGTGTTGTGTTTGCTTCAGGGGCCAGCGGTTTCACTTTAGGCAATGGCACTGGTGATGTCCCCAGTTTCGCAACAAAGGGATGGTCCTTGGGTGGTAAGCATCCTGTCTTGTTGCAAGCTTGAGCGAAAACCTTGCCTTTGATTTCCAAGCTTTCAACGTCAACCCCCGGGGCAAGGCTCAGGGGGGCGTACCACGATACCGAACCGCTATGTTCCTCGACCAGCAAATTATCGAACACGGGCTCAGGGTGGATCTTCGGTTCTTCTACTGCAAGGAATTCCCCAATCGTGTATCGATCGGAGACGTCTCGTTTGATCTTGGTTCGAACAGGTCCTCCAGGGGGTTGAGTGATCGAATAGGTTTTGTAACCTTCTTCGATGCTTGCGGTCACAACCAGGATGGCTGGTTGGTCTCCCTGAGCTGCTACAATCACTGCTTCGGCAGAGATGGGAGCTCCGCTGGGTGAATCGAATCCGTTCAAGTCAAAGGAATCAAGCTGTGCTACCGCCTCGCTTACTACGCAAGGCCAGCCAATCGCTAGCATCACCAGTAGAAAGAGCGATTTAATGAGTTGACGTTTCATGCAGACACTTCCAGATAATTCCTCGCAGGGACAACAGCAAACCAGATCCCATTTTACCATCTTTAAACAGCCGGAGAAGGAACCAAATGGTGGCGCAGAATTCTGCCTCTGCTGCTGCCCTGATGCTTTCACTTGTGCTTCTGCTTCAAGCAGAGGTGCGAATTCCCAGCAAAAAACGGTTTCGCAGGTAGCGTTCAAGACTCATTCGGATCGTTGTCAATAATTCGATCTCAGAAGCCCAACCATCTACTTGTCATCTTTCTTGGAGTTCATTCTCATCATGCGGACGGTGGCTACTGGTAGCCTTTGAGTGACGAACTTGAGACCATCTAGGCCAATCTCTTTGGCATGCTCGCCCTTTTCCCGGAGTGTTTGCTGAGCCACAGCCACCGAGTCGTTTACTTGCTCGGTCTTGCTGCGTAAATCCGATGCAAGTCGTTTTGCTGTATCCAAGGTAGCGAGTATCCATCGCTCTCGCTTCTTGCTATCCCTCGCTGGATCGGCCTCTATTTCTTTTCCATTGGCAAGGTTGGATGAACCGAGATTGCCAGGCTTTCTTACGGAGTATTGGGACAGGAACCATCCTGACGCCAAGAGGACGCACACGAGTCCGGCGGCAAGCGAGGCCAGAAGCAATGGATTGAATGCTGATGCGTTAGTGCGTATTGGTACGCGAGGCAAATCGACGTTGTCCTGCGATCTGGATACAGGCCCACCCGATACGAAATTATCCGCTTGGCTTACGAGCGAACGTTCTAGACATTGGAGCTCCAGTTCAAATTTTCGCAATTCGGAATCCGAATCGGTCCATCTTCGCAACCATCCCGGGAGCCTTTCGGGCGCCCTATTGGATTGCTTCGACGATACTACGTTGGAGTCGTGGTAGTACTGGATTAAGTTTTTGGCAAGTGATCGAATCATGATGACAATGGCTCCACCCTAAGATGGTTCGAACGCTCGCGATCCGTGCGATGAATCTCCTTCGAAAGTCGGCTCCGAGCGCGATGCAACTGAACTCGGACTCCGATCTGTGTTTTCTTGAGCACTTCTGCAATTTCCTGGATGGAGAGGCCTTCGCCGTACTTCAACCACAAAACAACATACTGCGATTCTATCAGAATGGAACGAGCAACGCTCCAGAGATCGGCTAGGACTTCGGACTTATCCGATAAAGCAAGATAATGCTTTGCAGGCAGGTCCGATTCGATCGACTCCATGGATTGCCACCGAGGACGTTTCCTTTCTTTACGAAGAAAATCAGTCGCTTGGCGGATTGCGATTGTATAGAGCCACGTTGAGAATTGATACTTCGAGTCGAACCGATCGAGACTCTGGAAAGCCTTTGCCAGCGCTTCCTGAGCAATGTCCTCGGCATCCGATCTGCCACCCGGTAAGCGACGCTCGAGCAGAATGAGCAGTCGCGGTGTGAATCGTTGGACCAATTCGGTCGAAGAATCCGTGCAGCCGGCGAGAACGCGTCGAACCAGTTCGTTAGGTTCGATGCCTTTCAAATCAACAAGGGCCGTAGTTACTTTCGAATCGGAAGGATTCAATTGCCTTCCACTTCCTTCTTAATCATCTCCGCGATGTCGGCGGATGGGAATCGGAGCCTCAGGCTGACCGAATCGCCTTCTTGAACCACTTTCATGCTCTTCACGAACTGAATAACTTGCTTGGCGTCTTCGTCTTGTTCCTCATCGTCCATAGAGATTACAAGTTCCGCCATCGCGACCAAGCCCTGGATGGATTGCTTGATCTGTTCTGCCATTTTCTCCGTATTGGTTTGCATGACACCACGCACTTCCAATTCATCGTCCTCTTCCGAAATCGTCATGATCAATGAGTTGAGCATGGCTGCAATGTTTTTCTGCGGCCCCTCGCCCAGTTGCTTGGTGGGAAATTCCATCAATTGCATGTGAGCAATCAGCTTACGGTCCGACTGAAGTCCAAACGACTTCATGGTCTTGGATTCGGTGCTCTTTGCGTCAAGACTATCCAGCAAGCCTGTTACTGCATTGCGGTTTGCACCAAGGACAAGCGTATGGTCGCCCGCTGTGTCTTTGTGAATTGCACCATACACCTTCTCGTCATTGTCAGGCGCTGCACTGTGAATTCGATATTTACCGTGCTCCGACTGTTCATAACCGGGAATCGCCAACAGTAGACCTTCGATGTTTCCCGTTGTCTTCTTGAGACGTACCATTGCCAGCAAGCTGTTCTCCGGATTCTCGTATTCGGAGGCACACATAACAATACTTTGAATCTCCTCGAAAGGATCCAGCCCAAGGACTTCTTGAATCTTGTCGCCAGAGAAACCTTTGGAATCCAGGTTCTTACCCACCTCCTCCATGGCAGCCTTCTTCGCGATCTCAAACAAGGTAGAGCCCACCTTGGAGTTCTTGAATGCCTGCAAATTGATTTGCATTACAAATTTTGAATCAGCAGGAACGCTGATCGAATCTTGGGCAACTGCGTTCGCACCGAAAACTAGCAAAAGCGCTAATCCAAGCGCTCTCCAAAGACGATTTTGCATCATCGATCCTCTCACTTGTGTATTGAGCTCAAGAGCCAGACATGGCTCTTGATTCCACCAGTTTTACGGCTAGAGGGTGGCCTGTGTTACATTCGCCAAACAATTTTTTTCGCTTTTGCGAGACGCCGGGCTTTGCCTGGCTGCCTGGCTGCCTGGCTGCCTGGCTGCCTGGCTGACTACTGACTACTGACTACTGACTACTGACTACTGACTACTGACTACTGACTACTTGGCTCGCCCCGCGATCGCATCGATACGAGCTTTGGCTTGAGCGACGTCCTGCGAAGTTGCGAGGGGCACGAATCGCAATTGAAAGGCCTTGGATTCGCCTGCCGCAAGTTGCACAACGCGGCCTTGCTCTTCTTCGATCGATCGAGGGTTTGGGAATCCCGTCGCGGGTTCAAGCCCGACAACATTACCGTCTTCTCGAGCTGCGGTGTTTTTCCAAACATTCAGATAAGGCAATGTCTGCGTATCAAACTGAACGGAACATCCCAAGGACTTATCGGCAGACGAAAGCATCACCTCCGACCAGCCCTGTGCGTCGGCAGCGGGAGTAATCAAATACACTTGTTCTTGGAAGCCCGAAGCAGGAGCCTCGCAAATATTCCAGTGGTCGATCCCTTCCTTGGCTCGTGCGTCGCGGGGGATCATGTTGCGGATCGGCGCGTGGATAGTAGCTCCGGCGTCGACGATCGGGTCGCCAAGGTTGATGTGATACAACATCTGCATCGACCCTGGCTTTGATAAGCAGTTCGTCACGATGTCGGTTACTTCGATCACGGGACTGCCAGCACGAAATCGATAGCGAGTCTGCAATTCCAGCGAGTAAATAAGAAAACGTGCCTCACTGACAACACCCACTACATCTAGAATTCCGTTTTCAGCATCTACGGTGATCTCAAGATCGCTTGCAGGCAGATTGGCGATCCGGCCATGCAATGGATGCCGAAGGGTTCCGTTGGCATGAAATTCGGGAGCGCCGTTGCTATACAAGCCGCAACGTACCAGGAGCTCATCAAAACCTTCCAGCCATCCGATACCCGTTGCATCATGGACCGGCACGAGACTTGGATGAACAGGGCCGGCAACGGGACTTTGCCATCCCAGTTCCAGATGATTCGTCCAGCATTTCCATAGGCCCATTCCTCGGTCGGGTAGGATCGTTACCTCCACTGCACCCGTGTTGATCGTTAGGCATTCTAAGCCTGCCGACTTGCCGTCTTGAAGAACAATCCGTTTCCATTCCAACCAGCCGCCACGGCACTCGATCCGCTCATGCTTGGAGTCTGTATCTGGTTTCGGATTGCCCGCTAGGATTGTCGTTTCGCAGCTAACGGTGCTTCGCGATGTGGAAGAACGAAGCTTCCAAGAGAGGGTTCCATGGGTGGATGTCATGAAAATCGAACCGATAAAAAGGGGAGTTCCATTGAGCCGCGGGCGCTAGCCGCGTCACGTGTTTGAAAAAAAGGAAACATCGCGGCTAGCGCCTGCGGCTTAGGTTGTGGCGAATAGGGACGCTTGGGTCCAGCTCCAAAACGGCAGGTTTTCGGCCAGTTTTGGAAGATGATGGCTACTGCGGCTTTGCGACGCTGCATGCGAAGTCTAAACGCGCGGCCAATTTTCCATCGACAGTTACTTTGCCTGTCATAAAATATGCGGATGACACAATTTCATTGAGCGTCACATGAATCTCGATCTTTTCGCCGGGGCGAACCATCCGCTTGAACTTGGCTCCGTCAATTCGGGTCGCCACAGGAACCGATCCATCGTTAGGCGTGAACTGGCTCAACAAGATCGCACCGCTTTGCAAGCAGCATTCGCACAAGATGACGCCCGGAACCAGTGGGAAGTTTGGAAAATGCCCCTGCAGGAAAAATTCGTCCGCCGAAAATGTCTTATGGCAAACAATATGTTTTTCGGACTGCTCGACAACTTCGTCCACCAGCAGCATGGGCTTTCGGTGCGGGATCAAAGCCTGGATTTGTTCTAGGTTTGCGACGGTCATGGTAACTTAATTAAAGTAGATTCAAGTGAATTACATGTAGAGATGTTTGATGCACAGCTGGGACCAGGTTTCGTAATTTTCAATATCGGACTTAATCTGGTCAACGCAATGAAAACCGCTTGCTTCGAGCTGCTCTTCCTTCGATTGGACTTTGCAGCCAGCCAGTTGCATGATGTGAACGATGCCCAAGTGAACGCGCCCCACTTCCGACGAATCATCGTAAATGAGTCCAACAATTCGCTGCTGCCCACTGCATTCGATCAAGACCTCTTCTTCTAGCTCTCGCTGCATTCCATTCTTGTACCAATCGTCCCCTTCCGCGTCCTCGACGGAGATATGGCCGCCGATGCCGATGGACCGAAACGCATGCAGTCGCTTCTCGCCTTGCCCTTTTCCACGAGTGTATTGAAAAATGCGGCTTTCATTAGCGTCGCTGCATTCCAAGATCACGTAGGGTATCAGTTGCTTGAAGGAAGGGTCGGATTCCACCAAACTTCGAGGCCGAAACGACTGATTCGCCCGGTCCAATATTGCAGGAAGGTAACGTTCTACGTTGGGTTGAAAGCCTGAAAAAGGCCCTAGCTGGTCGAGCAAAAGTGCAGGAATTACCAGTACTTCTTCGTCTTTGGCCATGAATGAGGAACCATTTTGCTTGGTTTTTGGGTACTTCGAGGCGCAGGAACCTAGAAAACAGGGTTCCCTTGACGCGTCGATTTGCGATACGATACACGGTTTGACATCAACTGGCCATTCTCTTTTCGCCCCATTTTTGACACAACAAGATGGGACGAAACAATGGTCCCCAGTTTTTTCGCTGGTCCTTAATCCTTTCTACCCTACGCAACCACGCATGAGCCTTCATCTCGAAACGGTTAACTCTACGAGTTCGCGTCCTCCTTGCCAAATGCTCGGCTTGCTTCTCAAAAGCATTTTTACAGCAGGCTGGATACTGGGCATTTGGATACTGGGCATGACGTTGGCTGGCTTCCAAGAGCGGAGCCTATTCGCCGTGGAAGGTAAGCCGTTAACGCCCGCAGCGAAAATGTTGCCGGAGGAAACGCAAGCAATGGTGGTGCTTCCGGATTCCGAACGATTCTTGAATACCTGGAATCGTACAGAACTTGGAAAGCTAGCTGCGGATCCAAGGATGAAACCGTTTTGGGAAGGCCAGAACCAAGAGATTCAAGGGCGACTTCAGGAAGCGGGTTTGCAGTTGAGCCTAGATTTTGACGATTTAGGCGACATCGCCGGCGGCCAATCGGCCATCGCTTGGATTGTCCGTCCTTCGATCGCTGAGAAGCCATTCTCTGTCGCTCTCATCATGGACGTGGCAGGTCGAACTGCAGCAGCACAAGACTTTTTAAAGAAAGTCGATACGCAGCTGCAATCTAAAGGGGCTGTAGCAAAATCGCTGGATGTTTCCGAAACTACGGTTACCCAGTACCTCACTCCCAAAATTGCAGGCGAACCGCGGGCTCGGGAGTCGTACTATGTGCTCTCCAAAGACCAAATGATTGCAACGGACGATTTTTTGACCATCAAAGAATTGCTTGCCGCACAGGATGGTTCCAGAAAGAACTCACTGGCTGATTCCACATTATTCCAGTCTGTGCAGTCGAAAATCAACAATGATGGCGAAGCACCAGAAATCGAATACTTCGTGCGCCCAATCGGATTTGCAAAATTGCTTCGCTCTATCTCTGGGAAGCCATCCAACAACCAAGCCGATGTTTTGAAAATCTTAGAAGGGGAAGGCTTCGCAGGCATACAATGCGTCGCAGGAAATATTCAGATTTCGAGCGACTCGTTCGATTTCTTCCACAATGGATTCGTCATGGCGACTCCGCCACTTTCGCGGTCCGTACAAATTCTCGATTTCCCCAATTTGGATAAATTGATTCCACCCACCTGGATCAACAAAGAGTCAGCATCCGTACTTTCCTTTTCATGGAACCTGAAAGATGCGTTCCCAAAGTTTGATGGGATTGTTGACGCATACGTGGGCAAAGACACCTTCAAAGCCGTGACCGACGGGATCCGAACCGACCCCAATGGTCCTCAAATCGACATCATGAAGGACGTGCTTCCCTACACATCCTCCGAATTCCATGTTGTTACGGAAATCGTAAAGCCCATCGGGCCACTCAGCAAACGGTCGATGGTGTTTTTGAAGCTGAACGATCCTGACCAAAAGCTCCCCAAAGTCCTTGAAAAATACGGCAAGTCGGAACCGAATGCGACTCCTATCGATATCGAAGGATTCCGAGTCTGGCGAATTAAGAATGATTCTGAAGAAGAAGTGGAATTGGATTTCGACAAAGACGACTCGGTTGAGAAAGAGATGCAAAGCGACGAAGAACAACCGCTCTTGGACCAATGGGCAATATCGATTGTCGACGGTTACTTTATCTTTGCCTCCGATGCCGAGATGATTACCGACACGATTCGCAAGGCGAAAGCCAACGAAGGCGCCTTCATGAAGGAGTCTGACGTAACCGGCTTAGCGAACATTCTCAACACGGTTGCAGCCAACGATTCGCGCAGCTTCATTCAAATGACTCGTTCCGCTCGGGCATTTGAAATGCAGTATGAAATGTTTCGCGAAGGCACGCTCCCAGATTCGAAGAGCATGCTCGCAACCATCCTTGACAAAATTCTCAAACCCAAGGGACGCCCCAACCAACAGAAGGTAGACGGTAAGGCTCTTCCACCTTTCTCCATGATTCAAGATTTTTTCACTCCTTCGGGCGGAGTTGTTCGCACAGAAGCAGATGGATGGTCACTTCAAAGCTTTATTCTGAGCAAGTAAATCATCCCCATGTCTTCCAAGCCCTCTTCTAAGAACTCTGCACCGTCCAACGATTCGCGGATCAACGAACTCGAATTCGTTGTGACTCACTTGCAAAAGACTGTCGATGCACTGAACGAATCGCTGCTACTGCAGCAGCGTCAAATCGATTCGCTAACTCGTCAAATCGAACAAGCCAAAGTGGTCGTCCAATCGGTTCTCAACGCCGATACAACACCGCGAACCCTTGCTGACGACAAACCACCTCACTATTGATCAACTTCGGACCTATGCAAGCCCTTCGCCCCGTCACTATTCAACGCCATTTCACAGCGCATACACCAGGTAGCGTTCTGTACCGATGCGGGGACACCGTCGTGCTTTGCACCGCTTCCCTGGAAAACAAAGTCCCCGACTGGATGGTGGGCAAAGGCAAGGGATGGATCACTGCCGAATACAATATGCTGCCCGGAAGCACCTCACCAAGAAAGTCGCGAGAGCGAAGTGGCAAGATAGACGGACGCACCACGGAAATCCAACGCCTTATCGGTAGATCCTTTCGCGCCATTGCCGACCTGAAGAAACTTGGCGAACGGTCCCTTACGATTGACTGCGATGTGCTGCAGGCGGACGGTGGTACGCGAACCGCATCGATCACGGGCGGCTTGATTGCATTGGTGGATGCGGTGAATTCTGTCTTCAAAGGTGCACCCGCAAGTGAATACCCTCTTAACGGAAGTTTGGCGGCTATCAGCGTTGGGATTGTCGATGGCCAGCCATCTTTAGACCTGGACTACATTCGCGATAGCCAAGCCGATGTCGACATGAATGTCGTGATGACCGGCGCAGGTCGATTTATCGAATTGCAAGGAACAGGCGAAGAAGCCACCTTTGATGACGACCAGTTGGCCGCTCTGATCAAGCTTGCAAAACAAGGCATCACTGAATTGACTCAGATTCAACGCAATGCCCTCGGCGAAGATTGGCCTTGGTAATTTTTCCAACGAGATGATTCATGCCAAACTCCTCCCCGAGACCAAATCCTGAGGCCAAGGGCAACGGAGAATGGACTCGTCTCGCTAGCCTGGACCTGTTCCGAGGGTATGCGGTCCTTGGAATGGTAATCGTGAACTTTGTGGGCAGCTTCAAGTGCACACCGCGATTGCTGAAACATACCAACGACTATTGCAGCTATGCAGATACCGTCATGCCGCATTTTCTTTTTGCGGTTGGCTTCGCTCTGCAGATCGTTTGGAACCGCGAAACGACCAAGGGGAATTCCGGCGAGTCCATTGCAGCAAGCTCGTTCGGCTATCGTATTGCGATTCGTTGCCTGCGTTTGATGGTTTTAGCTTTCTTGGTCTATGTACCGCTAAGTCCTACGCTTCAAGGGGCCAATTGGGTATCAGGCCCTTACTGGCTAGCCATCTTCAAACGAGATTGGTTTCAGACGTTGACTCATATTGCAGTAACCTCGATTTGGGTGTTGCCAGCAATTTCTTTGGGATGGAAGGGTAAGTTGCTATGGATGGTTTTGGGCGTTGGCGTTCATGGAATTCTGTCCCAGTGGTTTTATTTTGACTGGGTGCATGCGTCCCCCTCCGGTATTGATGGTGGGCCGCTGGGATTTTTTACATGGGGCGTTCCTGCCATCACGGGGATGCTTGCGTGTGCTTCCTGGACCGAGCACACGCAGCGATTCGGGCTTTCGAACGTAAGAGTTCTGCTTGGGAAATGGTTGCTGGCAGCCATCGGACTGATGCTGGTGGGATACGGGCTGTCGTGCGGTACCCGACAATTCGATCAGGACACGGATCGCGTGATGGATACGATTCGATTGGCAGAACCCCCGTTTGTGCCTCCTCCGTCACGCGACCAACGTGCTTGGAATTATTGGATGATGAGCCAAAAGGCGGGGACTCCCAGTTATCAATTCTTTGCCGCCGGATTTTCTTTAATGGTTTTCGTGGGATTTGTGTGGCTTTGCGATGTTCGTGGTTACGGATGTTCACCTCTCAAGGCGCTGGGCCAAAATGCTCTCGCGATTTATGTATTGCATGGCTTTACCGACTCCTGGCTTAAGACCTACGTCGCTCGTGATGCGGCCGCGATGATGGTTGTAGCTGCATTGTTGATGCAACTTGCGATTTTGTATGTGATCGCTCGCCTGCTCCAGTACAAGCGGTGGTTCATTCGGCTGTGAAGAAGCAATCATGTGCATAACTAAGTCCGGATTACCTTCCTAAGCCGTTGGGCGCTAGCCCCGGTTTTGTTTTAAACGCGAAGCGTTATCGGAAACCAGGGCTAGCGCCCAATGGCTAAGTGAAATGTCTTGAGGAGTACGCAACCAAGAAATCTCCAGTCCCAAATTTAACACTTCGAATCTCGCAGTTCTCACCTCACCAATCTTTCCAGGATTTTCAACAAGTCGGCCAACACTCCGAAAATAGGTGGAAAACAAGGCATGCGCAATTCGGCCCGTAACAGTCGAAGTAGAGACTGCTACAATGCTTTGATTCCAAGCAAAACAACTTCCTGCTCTTGGTACCCAACCACCATGTTCCACATCATCGAGATCGATCCAACGGTTGACTATGCCTGCAAGCAAGTGATCGGCAATCCATTGTTTCCCGAAATCACGATTCATTTCTTGAACGCAGTCCTGGCTCCCGAGTCACCCATCGTGGCCGCCACGATTCTCAATCCTATCAATGAACAAAAGTTCGAGTCGGACAAACTGTCAATCCTTGACATACGAGCGATCGATCAAGAGGGCAGGATCTTCAATATCGAAGTTCAAAGGACCAGAACGGCGGGGCTTGCGAACCGTATCACTTATTATTCCGCTGGGAATTTTGTGGACCAACTCGAGCAAGGGGACGGGTATGAACAGCTTCGACCTTCGATCGGGATTTGTATTCTAACGGTCGATTTGTTTCCGCATTCCGTGCGTCCCGCCTATCACAATGCATTTCGACTTAGAACCTTAGACGGTTTTGAGTTTACCGATTCGCTAGAAATCCACACAATCGAGCTTTCCAAGGTGAAGATTACGAGGGATAATTGTCCAGTGCGAGGGCCGTTGGAACAGTGGATCCATTTTTTCTTGGAGGCCAAGGGGGCAACGGTGGAAGGACTTCGCGGAAAACTTTTCGATCCGGTATTCGAGAAAGCCATTGGAGTACTTGAAATGATCCAGAAGACCCCAGAACAACGACGACAATACGAAGATCGCCTCCGAGCGGAACGCGACGAAAAAGCTCGCTTACAGGCAGCGATCGAGGAGGGAAAGGCGGAGGGCAAAGCTGAAGGCAAAGCCGAAGGCAAGGCCGAAGGTAAGGCTGAAGGTAAGGCTGAAGGTAAGGCTGAAGGTAAGGCTGAAGGTAAGGCTGAAGGTAAGGCGGAAGGTAAGGCGGAAGGTAAGGCGGAAGAGAAAGCAAATACGATTCGCCTGCTTCAAGGTCTGTTATTGCAGGAACTGGCTTCGATCGAAGATCTACAATCGCAGTCCCTAGAACAGCTAGACAGTCGTATCACCGACTTACAACTGCAACTTCGCAATCGCATTGGGTAAATTTGGTTCATCCGAAAAGTATCAATACAAGCGCCAGGTAACTGGTTACAACGTCATGGATTCCCTGCAAAAAATCTTCTATCGCGACGAGTGCCAAAAACCGGAAGTTCCTTCCGGTTTTTGGCACTCGTCCCCTGGGGACGCAATGCACGGGAGGCTCCTGTCTCCTGGATTACAAATGCATGCCTAAGGCAAGGCGGAGCCTTGCAGGCAGTGCGTTCCAAGGCGGAGCCTTGGAACGAGAGTAAGTCGAATTCAAAATCGCGAAGGAAGTTAAGACTTCTGGCACTAGCGCCTGCGGCTCATGTGGATCCCCATAGCCATTCTGGGTTACTCAGCACTCTCGTCGATCAGTCGATGAGGGGCTGCTATTAGGATGTACAACGCAGGCACCACAAATAGAGTGAACAAAGTTCCCACTGCCATCCCAACAACCAAGACAATGCCAATGCTATTTCTTGCTTGAGCCCCGGGGCCCGTCACAAACACGAGCGGCAAATGGCCCAGCACGGTTGCAGCGGATGTCATCAGAACCGGTCGCAGTCGCGTCTTCGAAGCTTCCACCACCGCATCCCATTTGTTGCGACCATGCTCCTGCAAGTGATTCGCAAACTCGACAATCAAGATTCCATTCTTGGCTACCAAACCCACCAATGTGATCAAGCCCACCTGAGAATAGATGTTGATGGTGGTTAAGCCCAAGAACGTAATCGCCAACGCTGCAGAAATCGCAAGAGGAACGGATCCTATCAAAACAATAAACGGATCGCGAAACGATTTGAACTGTGCAGCCAGCACCAAGTAGATCAAGACCAAGGCGATACCCAACGTTACCGTCAGGGCTGAGCCTTCTTGGCGTATCTGCCGAGATTCGCCCGCGTAGTCCATGTTAACATTGGTGCCAGCGACCTCGCGAGCGATTGATTCCAAGCGGGTTAATCCATCCTCCTTGGTAAATCCTGGAACTATAACCGCGTTAAAACGCAATGCGGTTTGTTGCTGAAATCGGCTTAGAACCCGCGGTGCTGTTTTCGGTACGATGGATGCAAAACTGGATACCGGTACCAGTTGTCCATTGGATGTTCGAATCTTCAAATCCATCAGAGCGCTCGAAGATTGGCGATCTTCTTCAGCCAACTGGGGAATGACTTGGTAGGAACGGTCAAAATAATTGAATCGATTGACGTATCCACCTCCCAGCAGTACACCCAACTCTTGGCCGATCGAGGCTAAATCCAATTTCAAATCAGCAACGCGTTCTCGATCAATCACCACCTGGGCCTGAGGCAAATCGACTTTCAAGTCCGGATCGATGAACAGAAAGACACCTTCGGCTGTGGCTCGTTCGACAATTTGGTCTGAGATCATCATCATTCTCTCGACCGACAAATCGCTTTTGATAATCAGTTCGACATCAAAATTACCTGCACCTGGCAAAGGAGGGATCAAATTGGGCAAGGGACGCAACCCAGTCACTTGCGAAGCGACGCCATAGGCATCTCCGAACATGGCGGATGTGCTTCGCATGCCTTTTTCTTGGCGTTCATGCCAATCGTGAGTGATGATCCCGCCGAATCCGCTGTTGGAACCCACCAGAGCCCACATGTAGTCCGTCTCGGGCAAGACATTAAATTTTTCGGCCAATACCGTGGCCCATCGAGTGGTGTTCTGCAAAGTAGAATCAGGCGAGGCTTGCAGAAAGACCGCAATCACTCCTTGGTCTTCGACCGGCGCCAGTTCTTTTCCAGAGAACATGTAAAACGGGACCGCCGCAGCCCCCACGCAAAAAGTCAAAACAGCGATCGTCCATCGCACTTCTAACGCGACGTTCAAACACTTTCCATAGACCCCTTGTACCCATACGAACAAACGATTAACCAACCGAGTCAGCCAAGGTTCCTTGCCGGACGGGCTGAGCATAGCAGCACTCATCACGGGCGATAAAGTCACCGCCACAATTCCAGAAAGAAGGACAGCGGCCGCAAGGGTAAATGCGAATTCGCGAAACAGCATCCCCGTCAAACCACCTTGAAATCCGATGGGCGCATAAACCACGGCCAGCGTGATGGTCATGGCGATAATGGGGCCGACCAATTCGCGAGCACCAATCAGAGCCGCTTGCGTTTTCGTGTTCCCTTCAAGAATATGACGCTGAACATTTTCTACCACCACAATGGCATCATCCACCACCAACCCCACCGCAAGCACTATTGCCAGCAGGGTAAGCAGATTCAAAGAGAATCCCATCAAGTACATAATGATGGTCGCCCCGATCAAAGAAACAGGCATGGCCACCAAGGGCACAATCGCCGTCCGCAAAGATCCCATGAATAAGAAGACAACGATGCCAACGATCGCGATGGTCTCCAGCAATGTTTGCGAAATTTCGTATAAGGAATCTCGCATGAATTTGGTGGCATCGTACGCCAATTCCATTTCAATATGACTAGCCAATTTAGGTCGAATTTCTTCAATCGCGAGATTTAGTTGATTCGCAACCTCGATCTCATTGGATCCAGGCAATGGCCATACAGACAAGTAGACAGCCTCTTTACCGCGATACATGGCAACCTGAGAAGCTTCTTCAGCCCCCAGTTCGACTTTGGCAACGTCCCCCAATCGAATGACAGCACCTCCGTTCTGCCACACAATCAGTTGCTGAAATTCCTCGACCGTTTTCAGGTCGGTATCGGTTAGCAAGTCGACTTGGACGAGATCATTTTTCACGCGTCCAATCGCAGCAAGATAATTGTTGCGGCGAAGTGCGCCAAAGACATCGCCTGGGGTCAAATTCAGCTCGGACAGACGCTGCGGGGAGATCCAGATTCGCATCGCGGGCGTTCTTCCCCCTTCGACACCGGCGCGTTGAACCCCAGCGATCGTCGAGAACTGAGGTTGCACGTTGCGAATCAGGTAATCAGTTAAGCCCGGTATATCGAACTCGTCGGAAGTGAAGCTCAAATAGAACGAAGCATAGGGGCGATCGGCGCGTTGTATTTCAATAACGGATGGCTCTGCTTCGGCTGGCAATTCTCTACGCACTTGTTGTAGCCGTGCGTTAACTTCGGATAGCGCTGCGGTTGCATTGTGATTCAGTGTTAGCCGGATCGTAATGGTGCTAGCACCAGCCACACTGGAAGATTCGATGAAGTCGACCCCCGAAATCGAAGAAACCGCTTTCTCGATGGGGGTGGTCAAAAATCCACGAATGGTTTCAGCACTCGCCCCAATGTAAACCGTCGTAATTTGAATCGTCGTGCTTTCCAGCTTAGGAAACTGCTGAATAGGCAGCGACTGGGCAGTCCGAATTCCGATCAGGACCAAGATAAGGTTAACAACGATAGCAAGGACGGGATGACGAATAAAAAGGTCAGTGATGTTTTTCATGGCCCTTCGCTTTCAGCGTCGATGATCCACGCTTTGTCGCGAAGTTTGAAGGACCCGTCCGTCACCACGCGTTCACCCGCTTGCAAGCCAGACAAGATGGATACGTTTTGGCCGACAGTTGGTCCCGGAACAACATTACGTATTCGAGCTAGTAGTTTGGTTTCGTCGTTGGCGTCTTTTTCTACCACAAAGACAAACGCACTTGCGGGGGCACTGCGTAGGGCAGTTAGCGGAACCTGGACCGAATCCGCCCTGGGCCCGTACTCGATCGCGACCTTCACCGAATCATTGGGCTGCAAGATGGCAGGCGGCGAGATGATCTTCGCGCGAGCCATCACGCTACGCGTTAGTCTATCCGCTTGGGAATCAATCGCTACTACACAACCTGATAACGTTTCTTCTGCCGTCAAAAGGATAGAAACCGAATCGTTTACTTGCAAAAAGTCTGCGACCTGTTGCGGCATCATGAAGTCCACGAACGCATATTCTGCAATTCCTTGAAGCATGGTGATTGGGGTGCCCTCCGGAAGGTATTGTCCCTCGTGAAGGTCGAATAGTCCCGCTTTGGCTGTAAAGGGTGCAAAGATCGTTTTCCTGCGAATGATCGCCTCCAGTCGTGCGACTTCCGCGTTGGCCTGCGCTAACACGCTGTCTGACTGATCCAGTTCCATCTCGCTGATAGCTCGGCTTTCGGACGCGAGCTTGGTTCGTCGGTTGGTTGAATCGGCGATTTGTTGCAAGGCTTTTGCACTCGCCAATTGAGCTTGCTCGACACTAGAATCCAATTTGAGAAGTTCTTGTGCTTCTTCGACAATTTGGCCAGGCTTGAAATCAATGGAGGCTATCGTTCCTACCATCTCAGTCCGCAACTGGATGGAACGCGGCGCTAGGATGGTTCCTACCGCGGTTGCTTTCGATTGCGTCTGAACAGGAACTGCAATTCCAGTTCCCACCATCTCGGGTATCCCGCTCGGTAATGGAACAGGAGCAGAGATCTGCAGATACTTCCATCGGGCAAGATAGCCAAGTCCACTCGCGACCAGCAAAATCAGAATCACCGAAGTGATGATTCTTAGGGAAACGGTACGCATGAAGGTGCCTGGTGAAAAGTGAGTATACTTGCGCTACAACGCGATGGACGCTATGTTAATCGCTGTTTCCTCATTAACAATCGGCTTGCAAAGCGCATTGGTCCAACATGAACGAACATGCCATTCATCGGTCGCATTTCATTATGACAGTACGATGGACGTTGCGGTTTCCTGGATATCTGTTTTTTCATGGTTTTGCAGGTTTTTTCCTGGTCTTCTTCGCATGCGCATTCGATGCGTTTGCTCAAACAGGCGATTCCCAAGCCAACAGCGATACGGTTCGTTTCGAAAACTATTTTTTCGATCGGGCACTGCGACTGGAGATGCTTCAAGTTGGGAACTCGCGTGAATTTATCACGACGGTTCAGTCGTACGCAGAGGAGTCCTGTTGGCCCGAATACCCAGACCATTTGATAACACCGTTCCCTTACGGAAAATTCATGATCCGAGTTCATGATGCGGCATCAGGCACGCTTCTGTTCACTCGTGGCTTCGATACATTGTTTGCGGAGTACGCAACAACCAAGCCTGCCCTGGAAGGTATCCAAAGAGTTTTCGAAACGACCATTCGCATTCCGATGCCAAAAGCCGCTATCAAGCTAAGTATCGATCATCGTCAGCGGGACAATTCTTACCGGACCGTACTTCGCCAACATCTCGATCCCAGCGACACTCGAATCCGCCGCGAATCCATGTCAAACGTAGATGAGGTGATTCAAATTCAAAAGAGTGGTGTTCCACAGGAATGTGTCGATATCGTCTTTCTGGCCGAAGGATACACGGCGTCTCAAAAGGGAGAATTCGAACAAGATGTCGCTCGAATGACGGAGCACTTATTCCGTGTCGAACCATTTCAAACGAACCAAAGCCGATTCAATGTTTGCGGTGTGTTTCGTCCGTCCGAAGAATCGGGCACAGATAACCCCAACAAAGGCGAGTTTCGAAACACAGCGCTTCACTCGTCGTTCAACACCTTGGATATCGATCGATATTTGCTGGTGGAAGACAACCATCGCATGCATCAGATGGCAGCACGCGTCCCCTATGATGCGATCGTCGTCTTGGTGAACACGACTACGTACGGCGGCGGCAGCATCTGTCTTGACTACTGCGTTTGCAGTAGCGATTCTGCCCTAAGCGAAATGGTCTTTGTGCACGAACTTGGACATGGACTGGCCTATCTCGCAGATGAGTATGTTGGGAACGTTTCGTACAATGATATCTACCCAGAAAACATTGAACCCGTTGAACCCAATATCACTCGTCAGCTAGACCCTGCTCTCATCAAGTGGAAATCGCGACTAACGCCTGGAATACCACTTCCAACGCAAATCGGAACGGCTGATCGGAAAAGTCGAGTTGTCGGCGCGTTTGAAGGGGCTGGCTATCTTTCCAAAGGATTGTATCGGTCCCAGCAAGATTGTCTCATGGGATCAGCCGATCCAAAGGAACACTTTTGCGCTGCATGCCAGGACGCAATCTCCAAAACAATAGACTTTTATAGCCCGAATCTACAAACTCGTAAGCCAAGAGAATAAACTTACGGAATCGACTGGTGGGAGCTAGAATTGATCAGCATCTTCGGTGGATCTTCATAGAACCCCGGAGGTGGATTCAGCAACATGTCTGATGGCAACTGGATCGATAGATTGGGACAATCAACCCAAATATCATCGGCACTCATGATTGGACCCAGGTAAGACGCTACTCCCTTGAGTTTGATATCGCGAGAACTGACTATTGCACCGGAAACGACGGTCGGATACTGATCGGTGGCAGTTGTGTTCGAATCGCCCCGGTAGGGTGTATCGGCGGGATTCAAATTCACGCCTATCAAAGATTCATCCAAGCTGGTACTCGAAGTATTGTCGTCGATTTCTTTGTTGGAGATTAACGCAGGGAAGTTCCTTCCAGATGGTTCCCAGGAAATAGCATCCGTGAACTCCACGCCAGCCGATTCTTGTATAACCAATGTTCCATTGATGCGGGAGTTTCGAATCACCAAATTCTCGCCGGGTAAACTGATTACGTAAATTCCGTTTGCCGAAACCGATCCAGCGCCAAAAGGATTGTTGGAAAATCCAAGTCGAACGTTCTCGATGTACCGTGTTCCCACTTCCCGCTCTGCGTCTTGAATGCTTACCGAATCGAAGTGGTAATTGCTTGAGCGTTCGGTCCCGATCTGGAATTCGGCTCGCGTCAGAGTGCCGCTCCAAGTGGCCAGAACATTGCTTGAAACCAAAGTCCATATCCCACTTTTGGCTTTGACTCGCGTGCCAGTATTGATCGTTGGCAAGATATCTCCTGATCCGTAGGAAACAATCATAGGTGACACATCTTGATCCTCGATGGTTCGAACCCAAAAAGAAATACGGTAAGCGCGGTTCTTGACCATGTGTTGAGTAATGTTTTGAATGGGAGTAGAGGCAAGGCTGCTTCGTCCACTGACAAGACAGGATGCGGGCCCAGTTTGTACGTAAATCGAAGCCCTATTCAGCGTGCACCCAAACGCTGTCCAATGGTTCATGTTGGATGTAAATCCCCCGTTGGTCGCTAATGCCGTACCGCCTGTTGGCAGATCGCCAGCATTGATTCGGACCGCGTTATCGATATAGTAGGTACCTATGTAATTGGCCGAGGTGGGGTTGAGTTCAGGCTTGGCCATAGGCCATACGCCACCACTAACTGTTCTTTGATTGTACCCAGAGCCTATATTTGCATTCGCGGCGAGACAATTCATGTTAACCGTCGCGTTATTAAATGCCCAAATCAAGCCTTCGCTATAAGCCCATTGATTCGCGTTGATAGTGCATTTTTTCATAATGATGTCCGAGGCGGCGTAAAGCGAAGAACGGCACGCCGGCAGCAAGTGATTTTGGGGCTCAAGGTATGCCGACAGCTTTTGGGTTGATCCCCCAAACAAACCCGTTGACGAGATAATGACAGGGTCAGTGTTTTGATTTGCAATAGAACCGTCATCTGGATCGGTCAGTGTTACCGAGAAACGTCCGCCGGTCGTATTGCGGGTCACTGGCACACCGTGAACAAACTGGGTTCGCCAATTTGGATTTGTTTGAATGGCATGTTGCGCGAATTCGATACCGCATTGAGCGAGGCCTGCTGCGTTGACCGTTTGCAACAATGCTTCATTACTTCGCCGCTGCACCCGAACGGCTTGAAGGCCAACGATTGCTAAACAAGCAACAATTAAGCTCGTGCCCATGGCCATGACATAAACGCTACCGGAACGCAAAACCTTGACATTTTTACAGGAAGTATTGCGACGGAACTTGAATTGGCACATTTCGCTTTTGCCTTTTAATTGAGACTACTAGTTTCGGCAAGAACCGTCGTGCCGCGCGATCCAGATGTTCGGTATCCGACCAGTCGACAGACTTCTTTTGTTCCGCTTAAGACAATAATCGTAACGCGATAAATTCCCGTGTAGCTGCCTGAAGTGGTTCTCCAATCGGCAGTCGTGACATGATCAACTTCGACTTTTCGACTGAGATCGCTATACCCTATTAATGCCACGCCGTTTTTCGATTTGGCGGGGGAGTCAACCCAACCTCGGTAGTCATCCACATCATCGAGCCTCGATCGTGTGGCACCCGATTCACCTACTTCCAATCCAAAGCCGCAATCGCAGGAAGGCTCTCGCAAGGGCAATTGTGCAATTTCCGACATCATGGCACTGGCGATAGCTAGCCCACGAACGCGATTGGATTCAAACATCTGGCTGCGTCTCGATGATGCAATAACGGTCAATGATGCTACCATCAAAGTACCTACAATTACGCTAGAAACGATAACTTCGATTTGACCTAAGCCATGCCGTTTTTTTGGAGATTGGCGAAATCGCTTTAACCATTTCATCAGGGAATCTCCGGTACCGCTTGAAGCAGAATGGATGTTTCCAGTCTTTGTGGTGTAGCGAGTGCGCTACCCAATCGAAGATCGATACTCTGAAGGAATTTGCGATTGCCCGTATATCCATCATAAAACCCGAACGCATAGAACCGTAGCCCCCGAGAACTATTGGATGCAGTCCAACTGAGGCCACCATTGTTGGAAGTCAGGAGATTGGTATTCGATGGCATGCCTGTTCCATTTTCGAGGAACTGGATCTTGGCGATATCTCCGGTCCCCGATGCGTACCCGATGGTCAAGCATAAAGGGATGCCTTGAGCTTGCCAGGCGATCGGCGCAATGGGCAGATCGAGCCATTGGTAGGAACTTCCTAATCGCCATTCCTCAATTCTGATTTCAGCCAATATGGGCGCCGTCGGCTGACGTGTCAGTGTATCGCCTCGCATCACGCGAATCTGAAGGACGCCATCGGTATTGAAATCGGCAGCTTTGGCCATAATGCGAATCGCGCCGAGATCCCAGCGTTTACCCGTTCCTGGTACATCGGGAATAAAGTACTGTCCAACATGGCTCCCTGAATTGATTGCCTGTTCGCAAAATACACCATCAGGATAAGCGTCCAGGGACTTGAGCACAGCAACTTCGGATCGCAAGTGGTTGGGAACCGCCGTAGCGGCAACGGTATGATTCATCTGCAAGCTAAACTGGCCGACATCCTCAAATAAGATGGAAAGAGGTGAAGTGTTGTACTTCCAAAGGATACTGTTTGCATTAGCGCCCGAAGTCCCGCCCCACTCATAACGCATCTGTTCTGGCAGCCCATCGCCGTTGCGGTCTGGAACGACGAATTCCAAATGGGATGCCGACGAGGAAACGTGGGATGTAGCGAGTTTCATATCCGATGCCATCTGATTCAAGGCTTTCGATAGATTGTATGTTCTATCAAACAGCATGTCGTCTTGACTCCTAGCACGCATCATCACGGTGACGCACATCGCCATCACCCCAATCAAAACCGTTGCAGTTGGTATTGAGACGACCAATTCCAAAATCGTCATACCAGATCGTGATTGCTTTCTGGTCATTGGATAGTCACACGCCCGGTTATCGCTGTCACAACGACTTGTTTCTGAACATCTCCGGATTGGACCGTTATTGAAATCCCTTGATCTGGAACACCAAATCGATCAAAAAGGAGCATCAGTTCCGTAAGTGACGTTGAGGTGCTAGCAGACGTCGTAAACGAGTTGATGGAAGTTTGGTACGGGTATTGGTCTAAGGCCACGGAATAGGGTTCAGAAGATTGGTCCAGCGAGACAGCCCCCTCCACGGTGTAACTCGAGTCCGGTTTGCGGAAAGTGATCTTGCGCGCCGTGTTCGCTTGTCGAGCTAGCTGCTGCGTTTGCTCGATGTCTTTTGCGATTCGCTGAGCTGCGGACTCCACTCGGAACCGAACCAGACTTTTCGAATAGACAGGGGTCGCAACCGCAACAAGGATTCCCAAGATTAGAATCGTCAGTGTCACTTCAACCAGATTGTAACCTAGACGTTGCCCCCGCCGACACATTTGTCGAATCGAACAACGATATAAGGTTTGCAGACTTTCCATGTTTCCTTATCCGACAACAATATTGTTGATGGAGTTAGAGATTCTCCACATAAGATGGTTGTTTGACTGCGTACTTGGGTCGCCCGAATTCTCCAAGGGGAAGATTGGAACACTCGTTGATTCGGCCTGGTGAGGGACCGTCTCTTGAGCGAGGCATTCGAGAAAGATATCAACGATCTTTGTATCCCAAGTCTTGCCCGCTTCCGCTCGCAGGATAGATTCCGCTTTTTCGTGAGGCATGCCACTTCGGTAGGGACGATTGCTTGTCATCGCATCGTATGCATCGGCGACAGCGAGAATCCTTCCATGAAGTGGAATATCTTCACCAGCCAGTCCGGCCGGGTATCCACTACCGTTGTACGCTTCGTGATGGTGTAGAACACCTGGTAGTACGTAGCTTAATTGGTTGAGATGCTCTAGAATTTCATAACCAATGCGAGGATGCTGCTTAACGATCTCGTATTCGAAATCGGTTAGTTTTCCTGGCTTACTTAAGATCGCATCAGGGACGCCAATTTTGCCCACATCGTGCAAAACCCCTGCCATAAAAACCCGTTCGCACTCATCGTCACTAAGCTCCATACGCTTGGCAATTCGCTTGGCGTACGTCGCTACTCGATCGCTGTGACCACACGTATACTTGTCCTTAGCATCAATTGCATTGATGATCGCTCGCACCACGCCAGTGAGCAGTAATTCTTGTGACTCGAAGAAATCAAGGTTGCGGGCTTGCGTCGACATAATATTGCTGGCGGCAACCATCAAGCTCGCCTCAAAGGTTCCGAAGGAAGCGCTCGGTTGTTTTACGCCACCACGGAGATTGCCACGAGAAGCTTGCTGCGACGTCTTATTGATCGCCAATAGCCATCCGTATGTTTTCGTCCCCTTCGAAATTGGGACAAGAATAACATTTCTAATTCCATCATATCCAGGCAAATTGGATTGAAACAAACGGGTATTGAGAACGATGGGTCCACCATTCAAACTGCCAATCGAATCATTGATAAACTGAAGGCAAACTGATAAATCCGCGTCGTTCGGCCCGGTCAAAATGATCTGAGCTGGGTCCATCCCGACGAGATGGGCGGTCATGCTTGCGTCGGCGGGAACGTAAAGAATTGCTTGTGCCCGAATGACTTGCGCTAAATCAGGTAAAAAGGCGGATGCGATCGACGAAAGGGAGTTCCTTGCGTCACACAGGTCGAGATACTCATTTGCATTGCGAAGCCACGATAGCTCTTCAAAATCCTGTGTCACTTGATCGACGAACGATTCAATGTGACTTTTCGATGCCTCTGCTTCCTCGCGATAGGAAAGCGCTTCGATATTGGCCGAAACGACGGAGCGGACCATCAACTCGCTGTGGCCATGAAGATCCATGTATAGCAAAATTGGTTTCTGTGCATCCTGTGACAAATACATTAGGACTTGCAATCGCCCGTCGGAATTGGTCGCGTACGAACGTTGCGACATCAGGGCCATTTGCTCCAATGCAAAGTCCACCCAAGTTGGATACGCGTTGGCAATATCTTCGCAAGTGCTGCTTTGAGCCGACTTTTGCTCTTCGCAATCCAGCCTCATTCGCTCTGTCGATAACTCTATTATTTTTGGCTGCACCCCAAAAACCGACCCAAGACGAACTGCAAGCTCTCTTGCGACTTGAATATTGGGGATGGACTGATTCATTTCACTGGACCATTTAAGTTCTGATTTGTAACACCCACTTTCCATTAATGAAAAATAGGGCAAATATATGTAGCACGCAAAAATTGCCAAAACGGCAAAAATATCTGATTAAATTATTTGCTTCCTACAAATTCAAAACGTACGTTTCTTCGATCCGCAACCGGCCCATCGATGTTCGGGCTTCTTCGACGGACTTTTTCCACAACTTGTTTCCCTTTAGGTTTAACAACGGTACCCCTTATGTCCCCATCAATAGTTGCTCCTCGTATTAGAAAACGTTCGGCTTTCAGTCTGGTTGAGCTTGTCGTAGTTATTTTGATTGTGGGGATTTTAGCTGCTGTTGCAGCCCCCAAAATGTTCAACACCGCGTCGGATGCACGTACAAATTCAACCAGAGCGTCACTCGTTGTTGTTCGTGACGCGATTGAACTTTATAAAGCAAGAAATGCTAGCTTCCCTACTTATGAGAATCTAACTACGGAGCTGAAGCCCTATATGTCAGGACCGTTTCCTAGCGTTCAAATCACTACTACCAATAACAACGCCACCGTTCGCCAATTAAAAGATTCCTTTACTCCATCAGGCACGGAAGGGTGGGCCTACAACGCAACTACCGGTGAATTTTACGTCAACCATACTGACGGCTCAACCTGGTAATTGCGAAAATGATTACTTCAAAAAAGATTTTAGTCGCTGAAGACAACACGGTTTTAGGAGACGTTATCCAATTCAATCTTCAGCGGGCAGGATTTGATGTCACGCTCGCCAGAAATGGTGAAAAAGCAAGTCAATTGCTCGCAGAGCATCCATTTGATATTCTCGTCACAGACTACGAAATGCCTGGTCTCAATGGTGAGGAGCTTTGCGAGCATGCCAGAAACAGTCTTCAATTGAACGATCTTAAGATTGTCATGTGCACTGCGAAAGGATACGAGCTGAAGCGTGAGCAGCTTCAGGCTCAATTCAACATTCAGTGGTTCCTCCATAAACCATTTAGTATGCGCGATTTAACGAAACTTTTGGAAAGTCTCGAACTCAAATCTATTTCCCCAATACCTAACCTTCTTCAAGTCGAATAAAATCATGTTTGAAGCTCAGAAATATCGCAGTTTCACGCAGCGACTGAGTGTACAGCATCTATTTTTCGGACTGGTTGGAGTCGTATATTTCGGGGCTTCGTTTTTATTCTTCTCTTGCTGGGGATCTGTTCCATCGCTGGCAACTGCAACGTGTTTTTCACTTTGCATGTTGTTGCTTGGCTCATTTGCAATAAAGAAAACATCGAGATGGCTTGACAATTTGGAACGCCAATTGTTGCAATTTGCGGAGAATCCCAATCATTGTGTTCTGGATCTGCGCCCGCTCCCAGTTCGGCATCCGTTGGCTGCTGGATGGAATCACCTTTTGGCTCGAGTTCACGAGCATTCCGCATGGAACGGCGTAGAACGTCGGCTTTCGGAAGCAGTGCACTCGCAGCAAGCAAAATGCTGGGAAACCGCCTTTCAGAACCTGACCGATGGTATTGCTATTTGCGATGCAGAGGGCAAAATTCTACAATTCAATCGGTCGTTCGCGACTCTTCTTCAACGACCCGATACAACATCTTTGCTAGGACTGGACGTCATAGCTCTGTTGTCGGAACAGCTTGAAGAGTCGGCGGTCCAACGTATTCTTTCGATGGCGAAGAACCAAGCAACACAAGTACTTGAGGTTCAGAAAACTACCGATATTTCCCAAGGTGTGTGGCGTTTGAGTCGCATTCTCCCACGTAACGAGAATGGTGATCCAAGCGATTCCATTTGGACTCTGCGCGATGTGACTCAACTCAAGCTTGCAGAAGCTGCACGTGAGCAATTCGTCTTTACCGCAACGCACGAACTGCGTACCCCCTTAGCAAACATTCAAGCTTACTCAGAAACACTTGCCACCGTGAGTGAGCTGAGCATGGAGCAACAACAAAATTTCTATAACACCATCAATCATGAAGCCAACCGCCTTTCTAGATTTGTAGACGAACTTCTGAACATCAGCCAGATGGAAGCAGGGGCCATCACCATTGAAAAGCACGAGATTCATTTGGACCGGCTCTTGAATGAAATCCTGGAAAGTCAGCGTCCTCTTGCAGTGGAAAAAAAGCAAATATTTAACCTAAGCATCGCCCCGAAGCTGCCCAAGATCTTGGCAGACAAAGACAAGTTGGTTGCTGCCCTATCCAACCTGGTTAGCAATGCCATCAAATACACTCCGGAGGAAGGCAAAGTCACTGTCCGTGTGGATTCTGATGCCTCTCGAGTTCTGTTTATGGTCGAAGATAGTGGAATCGGTATCTCCCCTGAAGATATCCCTAAACTGGGCGGGAAGTTTTTCCGAAGCAAAGACAGTCGGGTGCAAGACATCGTGGGTTCTGGACTAGGCTTGGCATTCTCGCAGGAAATTGCTCGGCTTCATGGTGGTAATATTTCGATCCGTAGCGAGCTCAACCAAGGCTCTTGCTTTACTCTTGAAATTCCACTTCGCTAGGGGGCGAGCTGTTATGTACCAATGCAAACGCTCCGGTACCGTGGATACGATTAGCTGTTCGCAGCCTCTAGATCGCGAAAATCAAGCGGACTTCCTGAAATCGGTGGAGTCCTGTTTTGGCAAGGGGCAACCTCATATCGTCTTCGATTTGGGCAGTGTTCCACTGATGGACAGTGCTGGTCTTGATGCACTCCTTGAAGCAAGCAATCGATGCAGCAAGCTTGGTGGTAGTATTGTTCTAGCCCGACCAAATGCACTGTGTCGCGATATTCTTCGAATCAATGAAGTAGACCGGCAGCTGATTGTCTTTGAAGATATTGCCTATGCGATGGGGAGCTTTGCAAAGTGAATCTCGTCTCAGCCCCCAATCCTAATACAAACTCATTACGCACTATCAATTCAACCAGTCGTAGCTTTCCTCTCCCCGCGCCGGTCCCACTTGGCGAAAATTTAGTTCAAGCAGGACTCTTGACAGGCAGCGACTTGCAAAAGGCACTTCATCAGCATTCAAGCAAGAATTGCCAATTGGGTGAGACCCTCTTGGAAATGGGGTTTGTTGATGAAGACACCTTACTTTTGTTTCTAGGTCAGCAGCTTGGCATTCAATCAGTCCGTTTGCGAAGTGGCTTAGTCGATCCAAGCGTAGTTCGCTACATCCCTCGAGCCAAAGCAGAAGCATTTTCGGCATTGGCTTTGTTCTGCGTCGGTGGAAGACTGACAGTTGCAATGGCAGAGCCTTCCAATCTTCGGCAGCTAGACGAGTTGGAGCGTATCACCAAGAAGCCGATTCGGCCAATACTTGCCATGCGTTCTGCGATTGATCGCATGCTGGCCCATTGCTACGAGGAAAACTTTGCGGTGGACGCAATCACTGCGGATCTGGATCAAAATTCAATTGAGATTCAGGCCGATTCGGTGGATGTATCCTTGGCCGATGTCGAATCACTCACCGACGGCAGCCCGATCATTAACTTGGTGAACTACATTATCGTTCATGCCATTCGTCAGAAAGCCAGCGACATCCATATCGAAGCAGGCCAGCAGTCCTCGCTTGTGCGCTATCGTGTCGACGGCCACTTGCGGGAAGTTTTGCGGCCTCGGCGCGAATTTCATCCAGCCATGATTTCACGAATCAAAGTTCTTGCGAAAATGGACATTTCCGAACATCGAATGCCACAAGACGGCCGCGTTCACCTTACCGTTGACGGGCGCGAAATCGATCTGCGTATCTCAACGCTTCCAACGATCCTTGGCGAGAAGATCGTCATGCGGGTTTTGGACCGAAAGAATGTTACTTTTTATCTAGACCGACTTGGGATGCCCGAAGCAGCTCTTACGAGAACCAAAAATCTACTAAAAAGACCACACGGTTTGATCCTCACCACCGGACCAACTGGCAGTGGAAAAACGACGACACTTTACTCCGCTGTGGAACTGATCAAATCGATTCGGCGCAATGTCGTTACCGTAGAAGATCCGGTGGAGTACCAACTGGACTTGATCAATCAAGTTCAGGTCAGCAACACTAAGACCATGAAGTTTTCAGACGCACTTCGGTCGATTCTTCGACAAGATCCTGATGTCATCATGGTGGGTGAAATTCGAGATGCGGAAACTGCGGCGATTGCAATCCAGGCAGCTCTTACTGGCCACTTGGTTCTCAGCACCCTGCACACCAACGACAGCTTCAGTGCAATCACTCGATTGCTGGATATGGGAATCGAACCTTTCAAGCTGGCTGCTGGCCTTCTGGGTGTGATTGCTCAACGTTTGGTTAGGACCATTTGCCCTTCCTGCAAAACGAATTACTATCCGACACCTGAACAGTTGGACGCAATTCGCTACCAAGGTGACCGAAGACGCCAATTCACTCGAGGAGAAGGCTGCCGAGAATGCTACGACACAGGTTTCCAGGGCCGAACGGGGATCTATGAAGTCTTTGCCATCGATCGCGAAGTGCGAGAGCTCATTTCATCCAATGCTACGGTAGACTCGCTTCGATCTTATCATCGTCAACAAGGTTATGGGTCGCTGCTAGAGGAAGGTATTCTGCTGGCGGAGGCTGGGCGAACGAGTCTCGAAGAAGTGATTGAAGTCGCCTACACTGATTGATGATGCCCTACACTTGCCACCCCTGTGATCGACCAAAATGAAATTCCAGTATGTTGCAAAAGACAGCAACGGCAAGTCCGTTAGTGGACTTTTCGAGAGCGAAAGTTCCGTTTCCGTCCGACAACGATTAAGGTCGCAAGGATTGTTTGCTCTGTCCATCGACTCAGTTGATCAAGCTTCGCATTCTTCGTTGGGCCGTCTCTACAGGCGTCAACCAAGCGGGGCCGCGGCAGGCATGCAAGTTGGCTTTCCGCTTCTTGCAATGAAGCACTCGTCCCGCATCAAGACCTCCGATCTGGTCGTCGTGCTTTCGCAGCTTTCTATCATGTGCCAATCCGGGGATGATTTAGCCGAAGCTTTAAATACAGTTGCCAATCAATGCCAAGCTTCCAGTTTGAAATCGGTCCTGACTGCCGTTTACCAAGAGGTGTCGCAAGGCACTAAATTTTCTGCCGCTCTTGCGAAGCATCCTAAGGTCTTTAACGAGTCTCTGGTAGCGGCATTAGCTGCTGGAGAATCATCAGGCAAAATTGTGGATGTATTAGAACGGACCACCAAAATGATGCGCAACGACCAATACATGCGAAGTACGGTCCTGTCGATGCTCATGTACCCAGCCGTGCTGTGCTCGATTACTCTGTCCGTAATCTTTTCCATGTTGTTTTTCGTTCTGCCACAATTCGCTTCCGTCTTTAGCGATATGGGAAAACCAGTCCCGCCGTTGACAAGCGTTCTTCTCTCGTTGGGAACAAATCTGCGGAGCAACTGGATAGCGATCATTATTCTTGCAGGACTCGCGTTTGGCGCGATCTGGACTGTTCGTACGCATCCTAAAGTTCGTCGAACTTGGGACTTTGGTGTGCTCCATTTTGTCCTTATCAAAAACTCAGCCCGTGCTTTGATAACAGGAAGGATATTTCGGCTGCTTGGGACAATGCTGGAAAGCGGAGTTCCGCTGCTGGAAAGCGTTCGCTTATGCAGGAATTCAACTCGTAACCTGTTCTTCCGGCAAATGTTCGATCAAGTAGAAAAGGATCTTTTAAAAGGCGAGGGTATGAGCCAAAGTTTCGTAGCTGCTACATTTTTGCCACCAGGCGCTGCCCACATGATCTCTACCGGCGAACGGTCAGGTAAGCTTCCACAGGTGTTGCAAACGGTTGGGGAATATTTTGAAAGCGATGGAGAACAGCGGCTGCGAACGTTGATAAAAATGCTTGAGCCCGCCATCATTGTCGGCCTAGGAGTAATCGTCGGGGTGGTTGTCTTGTCGATTATTCTTCCTTTGCTGGATGTGACGACCGCTTCTTCCTAAGCCGTTTTTGAAAAGCCAACTCTGGTTCGCATGATGATTAATACGACCTAAGGTTGGCTACTATGAACACTGCAATCTCCTTTTTCGACCAAGTTAACACGCGATGGTTCCAAAGATCCGTAGGCTGGACTGGGATCGAAATTGGCTGCCATGACGTCAAAATGGCTCAGGTCCGCAAGCTTCATGGACGCTGGAGCTTGTCATCTGTTTGGACCATTGAGAACCCAGTTCCTTATGAGAGCGAAGGAAAAGCCCCCCCTGCGCAACACCACAACCGAACCCAAGAGTCGTTCGGTTGGCTAGCAAGCGCCGATATTCTCGAAAATGGATTAACGCCGTTCTTTGCCGGGGCTGACAATTTGCATGGACTCTTTCAAGGCAAAACATGCGCCGCCACCTTAAACGATTGTATGATCGACTACCGCGAAATCGATCTACCTTTTTCCAACCTAGACGACGCACACCCAGTGGTTTCTTCCGAAGTTGCATTTGAAGCGGAATGTGATCCAAACGAGCTCGTTACCGACTGTTGGCGGTTGCCAAAGAGCAGGTCCCGCAACGAATCATCGACCTATGCCGCTGTCTCACTGAAATGTGCAGATGCCGAACGGATATCGACAGATCTACTTCGAATCGGATTTGATTGCCATGTAATTGATGCAGTCCCCTGCGCCATTGCGCGAGCCACTCATATGATGATTCAAGACCATGAAAGCATCACGCTGGCTATCGATCTTGGCTATGGCCAGTCAACAATCACCATAGTCCAAGATAATGAACCAGTCCTAACTCGTAGCTTGCGCAGTTGCAGCTTGATATCGCTGCTCGAAGGTATTGCAAGGATCTTCGAAGTCAGTTTGTCCGATGCTCAAACCCTTCTCTTTCAATCTTCCTCAAATGACTCCTTCGACGATTCTGGAAAGGAAGGATTTTCAAACCCACTTCGACAACGAATTGACGCGTTTCTCATTTCTTTATCCTATGAAGTCAACAAAACACTCGAGTACAGCAAACGTTTGTTTCATTCCGCCTCCCCGGAACGCATCTTACTCATGGGCGCTGGCGTCAAGTTACCTAGAATCGCTCAAGTCCTTGAACAGAAAACAAGTCTGCCAACTCAATTTTGGTGCATCGAAACATCTCTCGGTCAATTAGAAAACCGGCCCCTTGGCAGTTTTGCAATTGCAGCAGGATTATCTTGCCTAGCCTGGGATGCACCATGATTCGCGTTAATCTACTACCTCCGAAGTTCATCTGGCGAAAAGCAGTGCGAAAGCGCATTCGCCAATGGATCTGCTTTTTTGGGATCGTCACTTTCCTGTTTTCGGCATGGAACGCATCTTACTGGGTGGAATGGTGGAGATATCACCGCGATTTTAAAGAAATCGAGGAAGCAGTCGCTCCCGCGCGGCAATCACGTGCGGAACGAATCGAAATTGCAAAAAATGTCATTCTTCTGGAAAAGAAACTAAACCAGATTCAAGATATCGCAGTAGCAGATCGCACCACCGCCACACTAGGCGTAGTTGCAAAAGCGGTATTGGAAGCCGACAGTTCCGTTCAAGTACAAGAGTTGCAGTCCTCCTCCAGTTCAACTTCGAACTCCAAACCAGCTTCCAAAAGAGACTCCATCGTATCGATTCGCGGAATCGCTGTACAAAGTGACTCCATCACGAACTTCATGAAAAGCCTAAACCATTCAGGCATGTTTCCCCGTGTCGAGCTTCGAGCGACTCAAGAACGCCACGTTAAAGACAAATCGATCCAAGAGTTCCAACTGGAGTGCCTAAACAATGAATAATGCATCAGGCTCAAGGCAGCTTATGTCACGTACCGAGCTGTACTTGCATGCGAGCATGACGATTGTATTGGTTATTGGAATCGCCTTTGGTTTCGCCGTGCGAAAGACCATCGGTAATGATTTGGAACGAATCCAATCGGATATACAAGAGTGCGGAAAACTGTTAGACAATGAAAAGGAACTAGTAAGTGCCGTAGATCAGATTGCGAAGCGAAAAGAAACGCTGGAGCTCGAGTATTCAGCATTGCTCAAGCGAATACCGGAGAAGATTGTCGATTCGGAAGTCTTGTCCGCATTACGCGACATCGGCTTGGACTCGAAATGCAATTTCCACGACTTTCGACCATCACAAACGAACGATCACAAAGGGTTTAAATCGCGTTCGTTTGAACTCCATTTGGAAGGCCGTTTCTCTAATCTTTTTCAATTCTTCGAATCGATGAATCAGATTCCTTATACCTATCAAGTGGTTCGATTCAAAATCAAAGAGCCAATCCCCCCGAAAGAACTTTGCCAGGCTGAATTAGAAATACGCATCCTTTTCGATTACCAGTTAGGATTAGCCCCATGAACCGCGTCACTGGTTATGTCAAATTGGGACTTATTCCGGTTCTTGCCGGCGTATTATTTCTCGTGCTTCGCCCGGGAGCCACCTCGTCCACCATTAGTACAACAAACATTGGACCTGCTTCTACAAAAGTAGCAGCCCCTAAAGTCGAGGCGGAAACAACGAATCAACAAGCCGAAAAATCCTCTTCGCATCTGATAGCTCGCGCCCCACAACCAACTTTCACTGCGATACGTCATGAGGACATTGCCCATATCGATCCCTTTGATCGAAGAATGATTTTCCCCGAGAAGGAACCTGCAAACACTGATGATTCATCGAGTGAAAACGACGATCGCTCTTTGGTGAGCTCCCTGGGAGCAAAAAGCAAAAGCACAGAGACCCTAAAGGTTCAGGTCGTTTTTCAAACTCGCACTGGAATAAGCGCGATGCTAGATGATCGAATAATTCGAGTGGGTGATTTGCTGGAAGATGGACGGCAAGTGATCCAGATAACGCCCGAATGCTTAGTTCTGGCACCACCCACCATCCACTGATGTCAAAGAAATGCAATCATCCATTGCAACTGAAGAGTAACTTGACCAACTTGCTACGCAATCGAGCAGATGGTTGACCTTCACAGGTTTACTCTTGCTTGGTCCCCTTAGGAATTTCTGTACTGAGAACAATTTGTTCCGAAGATTTCTCAAATTCCTTTTGGCAAAACTTGCTGCACAAGTGAGCTGTGTAGCCCCCGACCTCAACC
>JBIKLJ010000130.1:0-14412 GCA_044359895.1 Pirellula sp. | reverse complement strand
GGCGACTAAAGCCAAGCTGGCAGTTGAGCAACGAGAGTCTCGATTCAAGACCTTGAGAACAGCCTTCGTAGCTGCAGTATCGGTGTTATTGGTTGCTGTTACCGTCGCATTACTGTTTGCGAATGGGTATCGAATTGCTGCTGAGGAGAATTCTCGGATTGCAAAGAAGTCCGAACAAGAGGCTAAGAAAGCTGCCGAAGACGAGAAAAAAGCAAAGGACGAAGCAATTGCAGCCAAAGATGATGCTGTGAAGGCTAGAGACGAAGCTAACATGGCAGCGACAAAAGAAAAGATAGCCAGGGATGACGCTGTGATGGCTAAGGATGAAGCCTTGCGATTAAAAGAAGAAGCTGATAAATCCGCTGAGAACGAGAGGATTGCAAAGGTTGATGCAATAAATGCAAAAACAGAAGCCGAAATAGCGCGAGATGATGCTAAGACAGCTGCAGGAAAAGAGAAAATTGCGAAAAGCATTGCACAAGGTCGTGCGGCACAAAACCGTATTAGCAGTTCGATCGCTGAAATGGGCCGAGCCAACTCGAGCACCGTTCAGTTCGATAGTCAGACTGCTAACGACCTGCTGAAGAAGATTGAAGACCTTTCGGGCACGGAGTTCACGCAAACGATTGAAGATGTTGAAACCCCCAATGTCAATGTCCCGAAGTTTAATACCTTTGCTTGGCAAAGAGTGAATCTGCTAACGAACCAGGACTTGCCGAAGCTGGTGGCTTTGGGCGACGTTACAGCTTTTGATTTTGCTCCAGTTGCTAATGTTGGCATCTTGGGTACACGCAACGGGCAAGTTCAGCTGCTGCGTTATGATGCCGAGGGTCTACGAGTCGTCGGCGAACCTGAGAAGTTCGATGGCAGCAGCATTCTGTGTGCGGCGATTTCCCCGAGTGGTGATGAGGCCATGTTCTCACTCTCCGATGGAACCAATAGTAGCACCTATGTTTGGTCCTTGAAGGATGGTTCTAAGCCTGCCAAGGCTGAAGCGCTTGGATCCAAGAACTTCCAGTCGATTTCGTACAGCCCGGATGGACAACGAGTAGTGGTGGGAGTCAAGCGTGGCATTCGCGTTTTGGACCGCAATACGAACTGGATGGACGCGACATCTAAACAAATCGATAAGACACGGAATATTGAGGAGATTCGCGGGGATCTAGAAGCCATTCAGTGGCTCAGCTCAAAATCCGCTCTGGCATCCACCAAGACCGACCAAACGGTGAGCTTGTTCGAATTAGAGCTCGATAGTTTGACATGTACTTTTTTCGATTCCGCATCGCTTCCGAAGAATTTAAGCGCTGCAGCTATGCTAGGCGCAAGTGGGCGGATATTGCTTGCAAGCGATGATGGAAAACTAAGAGTAGGCAACGTTAATGCGGACAAGTCGAAAACGATGTCGACGCTGTCTGTCGAGAACATTCGTGACTTACCGACTGCACATCGAGCCAGCATTACCAGTTTGGTGATACGTGACGACGGACGAATCCTTTCAATCAGCGACAAGGAACCTGTGGTTCATGTTTGGCGTTCTAGTGCACAAGGCGAAGTGGCGTACGAAACCTATTTAACAGGTGTGCCTAGCAGCAATCCGAATGTTCGAAGGGCTGTTTTTGCGTCGACGGAATCCGTGCTGGGCGTGGACGGGGTGGGCACGACCTTTGTTTGGAACATACAAAGGCAAGAGCAACGACGGAAGTTGAATCGCATCTCGGACGCAGGGCCTGTGGAGTATCCATCGCCGGTGGTTGGGATATATGGACGTGAAAACTCCGCCAATGCAGTTTCCGTAACGAAGGATGGGGCGATTGACCTTTGGAATTTGCAGACGGGTCAAACGAATCGAGTCAATGGAGCCGAGCGATTTAGTTACTTTGGACATACGCCCGGTTCGGCGTTTGTTGATTCCGTTGTCGATGTTCCCTCGGGAATTCTAGTCACTTCAGCCTTGCTGAAAAAGGCAGAGCGTCGATATCTGAAGAACCCAGATCATGAATGGGAGTTTTGTGTTTGGGAGCAGGCGACTGGGAACATGATCAAGCGATGGTCGATGTATGCGCCCTTGTTGGATCCTAACGACCCTAGTAAGGGACGGGAGAGTATTGCACCGCGTATGACCATGCTCAACCAAGGGACCGAGCTTTTGCTCGCAAGCGATAAGCAGACTCTTGTTTACTCGATTGCAGGCGAGCGTCTGATGCTTGCGAACCAGGAAAAACTAGGAACCTACTTTGCGGTTCCCAATCCGAAGGATTCATCGTTGGTAGCAATGGTGAAGCGTTCGGGCTTAGTTTGGCTTTGGAATCGAACAGATGACAAATCCTGGTGGGAGAACGATTCCAAGAATCTTGTAGTCCCAAGTCGCGAAGACGAAGGGGGCCCGCTGAAAGGCATTTGGAACGAGGATGGTAGTCGGTTCTTCTTGGTAATGTCATCGGGTTTCGTGAAGGCATATGACAAGAATGACTTCCAAAAGCCCATGCTTGCGATTGCGACGGATGAAGCAGGAAAGCCACAACCGGCACTTAAAATCGCAGATCATCACGATATCGATTTGGCCGTGGTGCGAGTCTCCGACTCAGTCGACCGGTTGGTTCTAAACACGCGCCTCTTATTAGGGACCGAGACCAAATCGATTGCGTATTCCGTGGATGCTCGTGCTGATCAGCTCGTTGCGAGCAAGATGGAAGAGTTCAAAGGGCTGACATGGCTCGACACTTCGAATACAACAAACCCTCGGGTTTCGAATCGAGTGCATCCAGCCTTCAAGTTGAATCTGAATGGCAAAGACAGCGTACTTGCTCGCCAGAAGTCCGGTGCTCAAACTTTCGTGTCGACCAAGGCAGGAACGGTCTATTTTCTAGCGGACGATGCAACCACTCTGTCTAGCATCGGACCTCAGGAACTGAAGAGTTCCAGCAGCGACCGGAATGGTTCGGTGGTGATGCTTTTGCGAGCGGACGGTTCATTGTTGCGAATGGATCTGAACGCCGAGGGGTCGGGCCAGCTGGTTTCGGCGAAGTTTACTGCTAAGGATTTTGACATGATCCAACTTTCACCCAACGGCAAGCAATTAGCGATGCTCGATACCGACACCCACCTTCTCAAGGTAGTGGATTCAGCGAGTGGGGATTTGATTCAAGAGAACAGCAACGTGGCAGCAATCAGTTGGGATCCGAAAGCGGATTCTGCGTTGGCTATTGTCGACAACAATGGCAAATCTGAGATTACTGGAATGGACGAAGCTCTTGTCTTGAAAACGTTGACGTTAGAAGGTGACTGGAAAGTCAAATCCGTTCACTTCTTTAACGAAGCTTGGCAAACTGGGGGAGCTACCAGGCATTTGCTCGTCCAAAGTGAGCGAGATAACAACGGAACTTTGGAAGGCCAGCTCGAGTTTGTTGCATTGGATCCGGCTTTGGATAAAGGAAGAAAGCCATTTGGCGTGAAAGGAGGCATAACAATCTCAGCCTCCCCGGTTGACTCCGTGTTTGTGACGGGAGATGATGCGGGAACAGTCACAGTATGGTTCGCGTCACCTACATGGGATGATCCAGGCAAGGTATTTGATCTGGAGGGGCATCGGGGTGCCAAGATTGAATGTATTGCGTTTGGGGAAGACGGGCGTACGCTAGTCACCTCGGACAGAAACAACCGACTGTATGGCTGGTTATCGAAAGATACGACTTCCAATCCTGTTAAGTAAAAGAACGTTGTAGAAGATGCAAGAGCAGACGCCTGAAGCGAATGGTTCTGTGACTCGGGATTTAACGCCCGAGCAAGCCAGTTCCAAAGTCTTAAGCGAGTTGCTCGAAGCAACCCTTTCGCAGCGTGAACGTTCATTGAGCGATCATGAATGGGCAAGTTTGAAATCGATTGTAAGGCAATTCGAGAAAAGTCCGCTGGCGTTTGAGGACTTAGTGGTTGCACTGGTTGAAGCGTTTCTACGCAATCGGCTATCTGCAACGGTTAAATCGTTGGATTCGATAACCAACATGAGTCGTTCTATTGCGCGGACGCTATGCAGCGATCCAGTCTCCAGGCAGCGATTGATGGTCTTCCAGCAGCAACTTAGTGAGCAGCAACCATCGTGAATACAGACGTGACGGCTAGTACCTCGGAGCTCATTTCGGACGGTCGCGCGTTAGTTAGATCTCTTGCCCTTAGAATTTACAGAAATATTCCGATCAAAGTGGATCTGGAAGACTTGATTGCATATGGCGAGCTAGGCTTGGCCGAAGCCGCTCGGGATTTTAATCCGGAGCTAGGGAATCAGTTTAGCACGTTTGCTTATTATCGAATTCGCGGCGCGATTTATGACGGATTGGCCAAGATGACTTGGACCAGCCGAGCCAGGTATCGTCGCATGCGGAACGAAAGCATGGCGAACCAGGTATTGCAGGCGGAAAAAGACAAGAGCGATGGTGAATCTTCGACCCTGGAAGAAAACGGGGCATGGTTTGCCAGAACGACAGAGCAGTTGGCTGTTGTTTACTTGGCCAGTGGAGCGGATTCAGATAACGACCCTATCGAATCGGCTCAGGATCCTGGCGAAGGCGTAGAGCAGCGAGTGATCCACCTGGAAGTGAGTGGCAAAGTTAGGGAGTTGGTAAAAAAGCTGCCCGCAACGGAAAGCAGATTGATTCAACTGGTGTATTTTGAGGGCTATACTTTGCAGGATGCGGGGGATTTACTCGGGATTAGTAAGTCTTGGGCCAGCAGATTGCACGCAAAGATATTGGAAAGCCTCGCCACAGAGATGAGGCAACTGAACTTACACGACTAGCATTGAAGATGGACTCGACCGATGGGATTGTTAAATACCGATGAACTTTTGGCTCCGATATCGGAATCCAATCCCTGTGGGATCTGCAAAGAGACGAGCGAGGATCTCAACCTGCTCAACGCATTTGCCAAGTTGCAAATGGAAGGCGAATCGGCTCGCAAGATTGAGAAGACACGCGTCGAAATAGAGCTTTTGGATTCCGATTCACGTGCGGAGAAGATAAGAAACTCGGCTGGTCGATCGGACGATCCGAAAAAAGACACCAATTGGCCATCGATCGCGTCGCAGTGCATCGATATTCTTACCACCAAGTCCAAGGATACGCGGATCGTATCTTGGCTCATTGAAGCCTTGATGCGATCCGGCGGCTTCCGAGGTTTGAGTGAGTCATTGGATTTTGCGGCGTCCTTGGTTGATAAGTATGGAACACAGCTTTTCCCGCTCGATGAAGACGATGAATTGTATGCACTTGGATTCCTGGACAAGCTCAATCAATCATCCAGTTTGATGGATGGTATGGGACGCATCCCTTATCGCAAGGGATCCAAAGTTGGGTATTCTTCGAAGATCATTGCAAGGCATTTGGAAAGCCTGGACGGAAGCAGACGCAGCGAGTTGCAAGAAACGGGCTTGCTCATGTACGACGAAATTGAGGAAGAAGTCGCGCAAGCATCGCTGGAAGTCAAACAAGAATTTGCAGCATCCATCGCTCAGGCCATCGAGAGTGCAAAACGGCTCGACCAAGCCTTGGCGAACAAGTCAGGCAGTTCAGGATTTGGTTTTGGAAACGTCCTCAAGGAAATCACAACGATCCAGGATTGGTTTTCGGAACTGGCAGGAGATCTTGCAGAAAATGGTGGCAGTTCCGATTCCGGGGAAGATGCGAAAAGCGGCGGTGCCGATAACGATTCTTCGGGTCACGTCGAGCCTGAATCTGCAGCAAGCAAAGGTACAGTAACGAAGCCAGGAACCATTCAAAGCCGAGAGGATGCATTGGCAAGTTTAGTCCGCGTTGCCAGTTTTTTTCGGAAAACCGAACCGCACTCACCTGTTTCTTATGCACTAGAACAGGCAGTGCGATGGGGCAAGATGCCGTTACCCGAATTGCTCATGGACCTTGTTCAGAATACCGATGTGCGAGGGGAAGTCTTCCGCCGCCTCGGAATCATCGAAAAATCTAACGAAGACACTGATTAAAATTGCAATTGTCAGAGAGTTCGGGTATTCTTTGCAAAAAGGGGATCGGGTGACCGTCACCAGTCGTATTTCATCTGTCTTTCTAGATTGATTCGGGGGATCTATGAGTTCAGTCCATGACAAGTTGAGCCGGGTACGTAAGGCTCGTGTCCACATTACCTACGATGTTGATACAGGTGATGCAACTGAGAAGAAGGAGCTGCCTTTCTTGATGGGTGTTGTCGGTGATTTCTCCGGGCAACCCATGAAGCTCAATAGCAATGGTGAATACGAGCCGGTCAAGTTGAAAGGACTGCGTGAACGAAAATTCACCGAGATCGACCGGGACAATCTGAACGATGTTCTGAAGCAAATGACTCCTGGAGTCAGCATGGAAGTTGAAAACACCCTCAAGGGTGATGGGTCATCGATGAAAGTCAACTTGGCGTTTGGATCCATGAAGGACTTTGAACCTGCGCAAGTTGCCAAGCAAGTTCCAGCACTGAAAAACTTACTTGAAGTTCGCGCGCAGCTTAGCGAACTGTTGACCAAAGCGGACGTGAGTGCCAACCTGGAAGCTACGCTCGAAGAAGTTCTCAAGAATACCGAAAACGTCAAAGCCTTAGCAGGCGAGTTGGGAATCAAAAAAGATTCCAACGAGTAGTGACTAGGGTCGTAGTAGCTAGGGTCAATGAATGGAGACCGATCGGCTAATCTCGATATTCTTCAGCTTTATACTTAGACTTTTCAAAAAATCATTTTGCAAACGGTTAGGGAGTATTTTTCATGGCAGAGTCCAATCCAGAGTCCAGCGCTAGCAGTCAAACCACTACAGAAACAAAGACCAATTTTCTAGAAGCTGCGATCAAGGCGACGAAGCAAACGGAACGATCGCATGCCGAAGCACTACTAAGAACGTTCACGGAGCAAGCGTTGCAAGGGACCGTCACGTTTGACAAGAACGTCACAAAGTCCATTAACAAGGCGATCGCCGGTATTGATGAGCTGGTCTCGAAACAGCTTTCTAAGATCATGCACAATGAGGCTTTTCAAAAGCTAGAAGGTTCATGGCGAGGGCTTCAGCATCTGGTGATGAACAGTGAGACTGGAACTCAGTTGAAGCTGCGAGTTCTCAACGTGAAGAAGCGGGAACTTCAAAAGGACTTGGCCGATGCCGTTGAGTTTGATCAAAGCGATCTGTTCAAGAAGATTTATGAAAACGCGTTTGGTCAGCCTGGTGGAATTCCTTACGGTGCATTGGTCGGTGATTACGAATTCCAAAATCATCCTGACGATATAGCAATGCTTCGAAATTTATCGAGTGTTGCAGCGGCTGGCTTTTGCCCCTTCATTGCATCCACGGGTTGTGAGATGTTTGGCTTCGATTCTTGGACAGAATTGAATGCGCCGCGGGATATCGCCAAAATTTTCGATACTCCAAGCTACACCAGTTGGAAGAGCTTCCGCGAGAGCGAGGACTCACGATTCGTTGTGTTGACCATGCCCAGGACTTTAGCTCGATTGCCATACGGGGCCAACACGAGCCCGATCGATGAGTTTGGCTTTGAAGAGGTGGCTCTCGGGACGGATGGAGAGCCAATCACGGTTGCCCATGACGAGTACTGCTGGATGAGCACTGCCTATGTAATGGGCGCACGCTTGACAGACGCCTTTGCGAAGTACGGATGGTGTACTTCGATTCGTGGATTTGAAGGCGGAGGAAAGGTCGAGAATCTTCCTACACACGTTGTACGGGCTGCGGATGGGGATAAGGAAACCAAATGCCCAACCGAAGTGCTGATTCCTGATCGTCGCGAGAAAGAAATCAGCGACTGCGGCTTCTTGCCATTGTGCAATTACAAAGACACGGATTACTCCGTTTTCTTTGGTGGACAAACCACGCAAAAGCCCAAAAAGTATGAAGGTAAAGATGGCGACTACGCCACGGCAAACGCCGCAATTAGCGCCAGGCTGCCATACATTCTTGCCACGTCGAGAATCGCACATTATCTCAAGGTAATGGCTCGGGACAAGATCGGATCGTTTATGGAGCGCGAGGATTGCGAATACTGGCTCAACAACTGGATCATGAATTATCGCACTGCCAGCAACAAGCCGTCGGCCGAAGAAAAGGCAACGCATCCATTGGCAGACGCACGAATCGAAGTGTCCGAAATACCAGGCCAACCAGGTTCGTACACCGCGGTCGCGTTGCTGAAACCATGGCTGCAATTTGAAGAGCTAACGACATCGATGCGGTTGGTTACGAAGCTCAAACAAGGCACCTAGTCGGACTTGTTGGGTCATTTGATCTTTCTTGAAAAGGGATTTGTTCCCGTCAGGCAATCGGCGGTTTGCCTGGCGGGGTTCCAAGATCGCTCGGTAGTTGAAGTGTGAGACTTCATGGCATTCACTTTGAAGCAGAGTGGATTGTCGAGTACTGAATATCGAATATCGAATAACGAACGTTGTCTCGAACTTCATCGGATTTGGAACTTTCTAGTCCGACATTAGAAATTGATTTGTTGCATCTGGAGTATGATGGTCGTTTGACTTCAAGCGCCAGTGGATTGTCCATCGGTGCGTTTGGTTGGAAGTGTCAGTTGAGTCTATTGCCGGTTAGGTTACGCACAGAATGAGTTTTTCTGGTGAGTTCCATAAGCAGCCAATAGATTCCTTTTCCGAGCCAAAGGCCAAGAGCGCATCGGACGAGGTGATTGCGGAAGTGAATCCCCAGGGGATGAACCCTGGAGGAATGATACTTCAAGCTGCATTGGAAGGAAAAGTTGGAGAACGCGATGAAGAGGGCCATAGCTTTCTTCAGAAGTTCTTGGCCGAAAGGTCTTGGCCGGAGAAGCTTGCTGTTTGGCTTGGGAAAGGGGATTTGCGGAAATGGTCGGCTTCTAAGAAGAGCATTTTGCAACAATTGGAGCGGGACATTGCCAAGATTGATGGCATGGTTTCCAAGCAGCTTAATGACATCATGCATCACGAGAACTTCAAGCGACTTGAGGCATCGTGGCGTGGGCTTGAGTATTTGGTCGCGTGCAAAGAAGAAGCGAGTCATGCCCCAATTCAAATTAAGGTTTGGAATGTTAGTTGGACGGAGCTCAAGAAGGACCAGGAGGGAGCGGTTGAATTTGACCAAAGCATGTTCTTCAAAAAAATCTATGAGGAAGCTTTAGGAACGCCTGGGGTGTATCCCTTTTCTGCCATCCTTGCAGATTTCGACATTCATCCTCGCCCATCGCGCGAACACCCGTTTGACGATATCGCCATTTTACAACGACTTTCGGAAACGGCGGCTGCGGCATTCGCGCCGCTTCTCATCAATGCTTCTCCTTCAATGTTCGGGGTAGATAAGTTTCATGAGCTTCGGCAGTCGTTTGATTTGGAAAAATTGCATTCTCGGCCTGATTTTCTGCGATGGCAGCAATTTCGCATGACGGAGGAGTCACGGTTCGTTTCCGTTTTATTGCCTCGCATGTTGCTTCGGAAGCCATACCGCCCTGAGCGAAATCATCACTTTGGATTTCCTTTTCAGGAGCAGCCCAAAGATGCGGAAGATCATGTTTGGGGTGGGGCTGTTTTTGGTATGGGAGAGGTGTTGATAAGATCGTTTGCGGAGTCCCGTTGGTTCGCTAATATCCGGGGGGTTCAACGAGGGGTACAGTCGGGTGGACTGGTTGCAGGTCCGACGATGGATTCCTTTGAAACGGAATCGGATGGGTTGGCGCCAAAAGCCATTACTGAAGTCATGATCTCCGACGCGTTTGAACGGGAGATCGCCAAATTGGGATTTATACCGCTATGCGCTTGTCCCACCACGGCTTTCGGAGCATTCTATTCCTGTCCATCGACGCATAAGCCGCCACGGTATACCACCCAAGAGGCCAACGCCAACGCTGAGCTTTCTTCGCTAACGAATTACATCTTATGTGCCTCGCGATTTGGGCACTACGTGAAGGTCATGGCGAGAGACAAAATCGGAACCATGATCGATGCAAGCGAGCTTCAAGAATTCCTGTCACAATGGTTGATCGATTATGTAAATCGCGATCCGGATGCAAGTCCACGTATTCGCGCCGAGAAGCCTTTGCTAGACGGAGCGGTTCAGGTACGCTCTAAACCGGGGAGACCAGGCGAATATGACTGTATTATCCAGTTAGAACCCTATCATAGTTTTGACGACATTCGCGCTTCGTTGAAGCTGGACACCAAACTCGTAAACCGCAACCAAAGCATTTGATTCAGGAGATGCACCCATGAATGCAGAAGATCTTTTCAAAGCCGGCAAGCTCATGGAAGCCGTGGAGTCACAGCTGGCGGTCGTCAAGAAGAACCCTACGGACACGAAGGCTCGATTTTTCTTGGCGGAACTGTCTGCGTTCCAGGGAGATTGGGACAGAGCGGACAGGCAACTGGATGCTGTCGTACAGCAGTCGGAAGGTACTCCTTTATTGACTCTTTTGTTTCGTCAATTGGTCAGGGCTGAGATTATTCGCGAGCAAGTTTTCACCGAAGGGCGGGTACCGGAATTGGTGATCGAGCTTGACCAGGAAACTCAATTGCAATTGGAACTGAACACAGCTCTCCGATTGAAAGACGCAGGCAAGGTCGAAGAGCTGTTTCAACGTTCTGAAGGTTTCGATCGGGCGGTGAGGGGCGTTTGTGGCCAGACGCCATTCTCCGTGATTCAGGATTTGGACGATCGATTTCGAGGGGTGGCTGAGCTTTTAACTGCTTCTGGAAAGTATTTCTGGGTGCCGTGGAAAAGCATACGCTCTCTTGACTTTGCGAAGCCAGAACGGCCAATGGATTTAGTGTGGAGGAAGGCGACCATTGAAGTAGAGGGGGGGCCTGATGGCGAAGTCTTCATGCCAGTTCGTTATCCAAACCCAGCAGCTTGGGGGGATGAAGAAAAACTTGGACGCGGAACTCAATGGCTGGATAGCGATTTGGGGAGCGTAACTGGGGTCGGGCAGCGAATGATTTTCATCGAAGACGATGGAATTCCGATCATGGAGCTTGGGCGGCTGACCATGGAATTGCCTGAGGCTTAACATTTGGATTTGCAATTACCAAAGAATCAATTAGTGCATTATGAGCCGAATCCGACCTGACCAATTACTGTTACCGAGCGTATTGGATAGGTTGATGGACTTTGAGCCTGACAATCGATTTGAAGCGGCTCGTGATCGTGGGCAGATGCTTCGGGATCTTAAAAATAGCGTGCGGAGGGATCTTGAGAATTTGCTCAACACTCGAGTGCGCTTTCCTGATCTTCCTGCGGACCTGCCGCAATTGCAAACCTCTCTTGCCAATTACGGGGTACCAGACTTTGGAACCTTGATCATTGATTCTTCCAATTCGATCGATGGTTTGCGAAGTCGTATTGAAGATGTTATCAAGCGTTACGAGACCCGATTTCAGGAAGTCAAAGTGGAACTTGATGTCGACTCCAAGTCCCGATTTAGCCGTTCGATTCGATTCATCATCCATGGCATTCTGCACGCGGAACCGGAGCCAGAGCCGGTTACGTTTACTTCTCAATTGAATAAAATCGCAAGTGAGTTTAGTGTTGAGGCGTCCGAAAAATGAGTGAACGATTATACGGTTTTTACCAAGACGAACTCGATTTCATTCGGGAAGAAGTAAAGTCCTTTGGCGGGCGGTTTTCCAAAGTTGCATCGCGGCTTCGGTTGGCGGCTGATTCGGTTGAGGATCCGCACGTTTCGCGACTTATCGATTCGTTCGCATTGCTTACGGCCCGGTTGAGGCTCAAGATTGAGGATGAATTTCCTGAAATATGCCAAGCGATGCTGCAATCGCTGTACCCTCAATACCTTGCCCCGGTGCCGTCGATAGCTATTTGTCAATTCGAGCTGGATGAGGTGGGAGCGGATTTAGGACAGGGGTTTCCTATGGAACGTGGGGCCCAGATTGAAACGGCAGAAATCGAGGGCCAAGCTTGTCTGTTTCGAACCTGCTTTGATCTGCAACTCTATCCGTTTAAGATTGCAAAAACCGAATACTTCAAACCTCCATTCCCATTTCCAACAGAGCCTACTTGGGCAGATAAAGCGGATTCAGCGATTCGCTTGGAGATAGCTCCCATATCGAGCAAGATGGATTGGTCGAAGACGGACGTCAAGCGTTTACGATTTTATCTTGGTGGATCGAATCAATGTGGCAATAAACTTTGCGAAGCGATTCTCCGCGATTCGATGGGAGTTGGGCTGATTTCCGACCGAAATCGAGATGGCATCTTTCTATCGAAGCATGTTATTTCCCAGGCGGGTTTTGACGTGTCACAGGGATTGCTCGATCACGACCCAAGGACATTAGCCTCGTACCAAACGCTTTGGGAGTATTTCGCAATACCGGAGAAATTCCGATTTATCGATGTTGATTTTGAGGGCAAATGGAATCAAGTTGCTGGCAATAACTTAAGTATCGTCTTCTACTTTAGACGCAACCAACCGGTCATCCAGCGTCACCTCACTCGAGACGCAATCATGTTAGGTTGCACTCCAGTCGTGAATTTATTCGAGAAGGAAGCCGAACCCATTCAGCTCACGGAGAATCAGGTTGAATACCGAGTTGTCCCAAGTTATCGAACGGTAACAGGAATGGAAGTTCACACTGTCAATTCGGTTACCGCTTCCAGGCCGGGTGGGGACAACGAGCTAACATTCTTACCGTTCCATAGGCCGTCCCATCAGGCAGTCACAGCGGACGTTGACCGTTATTGGCATTCGTCGAGAAGAAGAAGAGTATCTGATGAGACGGGTGGAGATCGAGGGACAGAAGTTTACTTGACGGTGGTGGACCTCCATTCAAGGCCTTGCCCGGCAGATGAATGGACGTTGCATGTTCGGACACTTTGTTGCAACCGGGACTTGGTGACTCAGTTGGGAGTCTTGACGCCAGTCCGTTATGGTGGAGGGCCTGTGAAGGTTGCATTTAAATCTTCGCCGACACCGACCCGTCGCCCCATCAACCACGATGACTGGGTTTGGAGGCTGATTTCACATTTGTCGCTGAATCATCTATCGCTTGCATCGGACTCCAAAGGGGAATTGTTGCGAGAGGTATTGGGGCTGTACAACAGCAGTGATCAAGAAGACGTCCACAAAGCGATCGATTCCATACGCAATGTCAGTTACAGCAGGGGCACGGCTCGTTTACCAGACACCGGTAAAGGTCCAGGGATTTGCCGCGGAATTGAGATCATTATTGAGTTGGACGAAGAGAAGTTTGAGGGCAACGGCGCGTTTGTTTTCGCGACGGTCTTAGATCGATTTTTCTCTTTGTTCGCATCCATTAACTCATTTACCCGTTTAATCGTTCGGTCCAAAGGAGAGTCTCAAGTGCTCTATGAGGGGAAGGCACGTTCAGGCACCAAGTTCCTAATCTAAGCAGCATGACGACAACCAAGATTCAATCCACCACCTCCACAGCAGAACAGCTATTACAGCGAGTTCACGCAGTTAGCTTTTGTCAATTGTTGCGGTGCATTCAGATTGAACATGGCTCAAGAATTGGGATGGTCAGGGACTTGGAAGGGCAGCCGTTGCAGCTGGTTGCATCGCTGGATTCTAGTTTCGCGCCAAATGAAATTGTCGAGTGGACACCGGCGGAGCCAAGACCAAAACTGTCCGTATCGTTCTTCGGGTTGTTTGGCCCGAGCGGTGCATTACCAGAACACTACACGCAAACCATTATCAATCGTGTGCGTGAGAAGGACTACTCGCTTCGAGAGTTTCTGGACATATTTAACCATCGCCTACTTTCGCTATTCTATCGTACTTGGGAGAAGCATTCGTTCCCTGTCGCGTTCGAAACTGCGGCGGCAAGCCATGACGAAGATACTTTGACTCAGGCGCTTTGGGGGTTGATCGGCCATAGACTTCCAGCATCTCGAGACCGAATGTCGGTCGATGACGATTGCTTCCTTTACTATGGAGGCCCTTTTTCGAGCACGCGGCCTGCATTGGAAACGCTACGTGCTTGCGTGCAGGACTTTACAGGTATTGAGGCACTCGTAGAGCCGTTGGTTGGTCAATGGCTGACCTTGAATGAAGAAGATCAATCTAGAGTGGGGGAACCGCCCCCTGGGATGTCGATGGGTAGTCAGTTAGGGGTAGACACCATCGCAGGCCAACGAGTCTGGGACGTGGAAAATCGCTTTCGAGTTTGCTTAGGACCTGTGGATTGGGCAACCTTGAGCTTGTATTTACCGATCCAACCAGGGTTGCGAAGACTAACCGATCTGGTTCGCCGTTTCGTCGGCCCCCAGTATGATTTTGATTTTCAAATCCTGCTTACACCAGCAGAAGTTCGTGGAGTGCAGTTGGATGCGAGCAGTTCATTTTGCCTGGGTTGGAATACCTGGTTAGGCGAACGGAACAGGACTCGGATTGCAGATGAATCCGTTTTCGAAT
>JBIKLJ010000129.1:0-14447 GCA_044359895.1 Pirellula sp. | reverse complement strand
TTTTTGAGTAAGGTCCTGAACGTACTGGGGTGGTCGTAACGAATTACGCCATAACCCAGCCAAAACACCAGTGGACTGACCAACCGTTGACAAACAACCGTTGTCGAACAACCGTTCACGAACAACCGTTCACGAACAACCAAAAGCCAACCACTGGCCGACTGACTCGCGTTGACTACTTCTTGCGATGTCGAATCCTGGCTCGCATGCGTCTCTTTTTACGACCGATCTTCCGTCGCCCCCGCCCCGTTTTCTTTACACCCACGAACACACACTCCTAATCAGTCGCGAACAAGTCAACTTGTTCACATTTTCAATGAATTTACACTACAAATACCTTGCGAACGTAGAACGCCCGCAGACGCAAGCCACGTAGCGTAACACAAACCCCCTGACTTCGGCAATAGCTTGTTAGTCTTGAGTGTGAAGTCCGCACTCGGTTTTTCCCGTACCGCTCCACCGACCTGCTCGTTCATCCTCCCCAAACGTAACCGATCGCGTGCACGGCTTGCAGCCGATGCTGGTGTAGCCCGCATCGTGAAGCGGGTTGTAAGGGATCTTCAGCTTGATGATTCGATCCCAAACCTGCTTTTTGGTCCAGTTCGCCAGAGGGCTGACTTTGACCAGATGAAACTTCTTATCCCACCCCACGATCGGCGCAACAGCCCGATCTGGACTTTGATCGCGACGAATTGCACTCGCCCAAGCATGCATTCCAAGGGCCGCCTTCTTGAGGACCGTCAACTTCCGATCGCCACAACATTGCGTCGGATTGATCACGTACAGCGGCCCGCCATGCAGCTTTTCATACTCGGCAACAGTCAATTCTGGCCGCAAAAGCTCGACTTCAATTCCGTAAAGCTTCGCGACTTGGTCTCGCAATGCCAACGTTTCTTCAAATTGATAGCCTGTGTCGAGATTAAACACCCAGGTTTTAGGAGAGATCCTTGAAAGCATTTCAAGGATCGTCATTCCCTCGGGCCCAAAAGCGGTGGCCATGGTGAACTTGTCCCCAAACCTCGCTACTGCCCACTCTAAAATGGCCTCGGGCTCAGCGGCTTCCAACTTTGCACTTTGCTCCGACAAATCAGCCAAAAGCTCGGTGGTTGGCAACAGAGGTGGATTCGTTGCCTGCGATCCTATCAACCCTAAACTCTCGTTTTCGTCGTCGGGGGAGGGGGCATGAAGAAGATGCGGGCGATCAGGCAAGGTGGTTCTGCGCGAAAAAATAGGTGAATCAAGCTCATGTCGGCGCAGCACACTCAGGTCACGACCGAGAAATCGAATTGACAAGATAATACCGACCAGGTTCCAACTAGGTCAAGCTGAAGCAAAATTCGGGCTGACGGATACGATCATTTCCGATACTCTCGTCATTGCGTTTCGGTATCGTTCAGTACGATCGCTCCTGCCCCTTTTTCCGATTCCAGCTTTCGTTTCACCACGCAACAAGGTCTCATTCGAACCATGCCAATCTACGAATTCTATTGCAAGCCATGCCATACGGTGTTCAGCTTCTTTGCTCGCTCGATGAACCAAACCGCAACTCCCATATGCCCCAAATGCGGACACAAAAAGCTCGACAAGAAAATTTCGCGATTCGCAATTTCCAAAGGCTTAACTGAAAGCAGCGCCTCTCCAGACCCGTTTAGCAACGTCGACGAAAGCAAAATGGAGCAACTGATGATGGAAATGGCTCCTCACCTGGAAGAAGGTGGCGATGGCCCCGAAGACCCTCGCCAAATGGCCGGACTGATGAAACGCATGTTCGAAATGACCGGCATGGAACCCAATGGAGCGATGCTAGAAGCGATGCGCCGCATGGAGGCCGGCGAAGACCCGGACAAAATCGACGAAGAAATGGGGGACGCCCTGGACGGCGATGGTGACCCGTTCGCCCCTCAAGCCAAAAAAGCAAACAAACTTTCTCGATTCTTCGAACCACCCAACGTGGATCCCGAACTTTACGACCTGTAGCGTACCGCTACAGCAGCGCGATCCCGTCAGGAGTAACGCGGAATAGCCGGTCGGAGATTGGATGGTTGGTGGTTTCAAAATCGCGAGCTACCGCATTCTGTAGTGTTTCCCGGTTGTCGCCATACTCAAAAAGCATCAACGCATCGCGCGAAGGTATGGCCGCGACCACGCTCCGACCCAAATGCTTGGCCGCAAGTTGAAAGAGCTTCGGATGCAGGAGATAACTGGAACTAGCCCCACCGCTTGGTTGCAACGCCGCAATTCCGGGAATCGCCTCATTCGGTTTCACGACATGCAATTCCGGTTCCGGGTACGCAGCCAAGTTTTCCGTCGAGACCTGCAAAAGAGTCTCCAGCGAAACGCCCCATCGTTCCAAGTCCATACTATTGATGAAACGAAAAGTATCTTTGTTATCCAGAGCGAAGCATATACGCAAATCGGCAAGCCAAGGTGCACTGATCAAGAATGGACTTCCAACCTCGGAGGAAGGACTTCGGGTCGTCTTGTGATTGACCTCCTGAATGTACTTGTCTGGCTTTAACAACGGTTGAATGCGGCTTTTTGCGGCCTCCCAAGACTCTTGGCCTAGCACCTCCTCCGATTTGGACAGCCCCACCGTCCCTTGGATAAAGTGATCCACCATTTCGTTCATCATCGACGGTTCACGCTTCACCTGTGTCAACAGGTTGCCGATCGATAGCTCGAACCTGTCCGTAACAATGTTCAATCCCTTGACTTCCACCTTGCTATTGGGCAATTGATCGGCCAGGGCTTTTTGAATTCGAGTGATGATTCGCGTCGCCAGCAATTCATCCTCGCGACGTACTCGCAGCGAAGAAAGCATTCGCTCAAAGAAAGGCAAATACGTTTCCTTTTGATCGATCGAGCAGTTGGAGGAGATACCCAAAATCAAATCTGCGCCCAGGACAAACCAACGCTGACCCGCTTGATCCGGTTCAGGCCTATCTGCTTTAAAATTGCTGTAAATAATCGTCGGGTCGGCTCGAACGTTGGTCGATTGCACTTGAGCAAACATGATCGTAGCCAACTCCTCCCATTTGCCGGACTGCTCGATCAGGGCTGTGTCTAGACTCAACGGAGTTCGGAACAGCATCAGCCCAACTTTTTCCCCTGCGTTTGTGATCGAGAACTCCACAGAACCATCGGGATCTTGCTGAATCAGCCAATGCGCCGGGTAATCGATCTCAAACAAATTGTGCGGATGCCTAAAGGTCAAATAATGCGGCGACTCATCGGTCGAATTGCGTTTATGCCGAAGATCCAACGCAGCACGAGCCTTGTTGAGCGATCCGATCTTGTCTACTTTTTTTGCCATGTTCTATTCCGGAATGGGCCATCACTTTTTCTGAAATTGTAGTTCGGCGCAGCGCCGCATAGCAAGTATGGTGCATAGCAAGTATGCTGTACGGCAATTATGGTGCAATCACCAGACGATTCTACTTGGAACCAGTTCGCCCAAAGATCGCTAGGCCCAAAAAAAAGCCCCCGCTGTTAACAGGGGGGCTTTGGTTTCGCTCTCTACTTCAAGCGTCTTTCGTGCAATGAGACAACCTAGCTACTTCGCTGGCTGGAAACGTGCATCCTTCGGGTTTCCACCCGCGCTCAAATAAGCCAATAGATCCATGATGTCCTTGTCGGAGAGAGTATTCAATAACCCCGAAGGCATCATCGATACTTGGCTTGGCTTGGTTTCCGTGATGGTGCTTCGGACAAGGTTGGTAAAGTTACCTGGGTCGAGCATGTTGGTCGATACCATCAGAACATCCCCGTTCATATTGGCCACTCGACCTGTGATCACTTGATCATCATCGAGCAAGAACTGAGTGGCAGCATACTGATCGCTGATCTCCTTATGCGGCTCGACAATGGCGGTCAACATATCCTTGGCGTTGAAGCGTCCACTGGCGCTGGTCAAATCGGGCCCTTGGATCCCACCTTGGCCTGCAAACCGATGGCACTTGTAACACTGGGCGACCGCAAACATCTGCTTCCCGTTCTCAAAATCAAAACCCTCTGTCTTCGCGGTGACACTTTCAGCCAAATCTTCAACTTTCCATTCCTTGACGAATGGACGCGGAGTCAGATTTTCAAGCGGATCGCGTGGGGCCGGAGGTGGTCCAACTAAGTCTCCCAAGCTGGCTTTCTGTTCTTCGGTTAGATTCTTGATTGCAACTTGGCGTATGTTTTCGATAAAGCCTCCAAAGGATGCACCACCGCGAGCCGTTGCAACTTGATAGAACCATTGATAATAAGCTTTTCGTGTTTCTTCCGTCCACCCGGTTTTCGCTTCTCGCAAACAAAACGCGTAGTGGATTTGCTCATCGGCGGATCCGGTCGAGCTTAAACGCGACACGGCCCGATCCACGATGTTTGGAGCATTCAAATAGATCAAAACTCGAACAAGCTCGCGATCCAACAGACCATCTTCCGAGGGACTCGGGAAGTGAGCATCCAGCTGCGAAATGACTTGTGTACGGATCTTGGCGTCCCCTTCCCCTAATCGTACGAAGGCCAATTGGTACGCGCGTAACAGCTCCAGTTTTTCCACGCCGGAAAGCTGATTCCAATCGAGCTTGGTTAACCGATCCAAGATTTCCGCTTGGTCCGCTGGCACCCCTTTTCTTGCCAATGCAATCGCTGTTGTAATTACCCCTTGAGGGCTAGAAACCGATGCAAACTTGGATCGCCAAGCGTCGGCGTTGGCATGCTCCAGTGCAAGACGGGCGGCCGTTCGTATCCCTCGATCGCTGCTTCCGACATGCTTCAACGCAAGATTCACGTCGACTTCCCCGCGATGCATTTTTTCCAAACTGCGTCGCGTATCACGAGCGGCTGCTGATTCGGGGGTATCTGGAAAGCTTGCCTTCGCTGTGCTCTCTGAGCCGCTGTAGCGAATTCGATAAAGGGCCGACTGAACTTTTCGTCCGCCGATGGCAACAAACAACGAACCCTCCTCCGGGTGAACCACCAAATCGGTCACTGGCAGCGGTGATGCGCTGATAAACGGTTCAAAGGTTGATTTGTAGGTAGAACCATCCGGCTGCAAGTTGACAGCGTAGATCACACCGTAGCTCCAATCGCTGATCAACAATGCGTTCTGATACTTTGCTGGGAATTTTGCACCCGTTCCAAAGGCTATTCCAGTGGGCGAGCCATAGCCGATGTTCGCCACGGCACCAAAACTGTCTGCAAAGTATTCGGGCCACTTGCCTGTACCATTTCGCCAGCCGAACTCCGCACCGCTAACAACATGGTTCACCCGAGTCGGTCGGTACCAAGGTGTTCCGACGTCCCATTCCATATCGGCGTCGTAGGTAAACAAATCTCCAAGAGGATTAAATGCGATATCGTATTCATTTCGAAAGCCTGTAGAAACGATCTCAACATCGCTCCCGTCGGGATTGAAGCTTAGAATGTATCCACCCGGCGCAAGGCGGGTTGCCATGAAACCTCGAGCATCCGGCATTCGACCCAGCATATGATCTTCCGACCAAATACGAGGAACTCGGGAAGCATCGATCTTCTTTGGCAGATCCGACGCGTTGCCAGCGCAGAGATACAAACGCCCGTCTGGGCCCGGAATCACCGCATGCGGTCCATGCTCCCCTTCACCATCGATCTTGATGATGTGGTCCATCTTCTCGAACTGATCATCCCCGTCCAGATCTTGCAGCCGATAGAGCCCCGCTCCTGTCGGACCCTTTCCATTGATATCGACGTACAGTCCGTCTTTGGTATGCAGAAGTCCTTGAGCCATGCCAACTTCGACATTCAGGAGCTCCACCTTCGTTTCGGAAGCGTCCTTTCCGGCCGGTGCAGGCTGGACGCGATACAGCTTTCCATACTGATCGGACACAATCAAGCGTCCCTTCAGATCGACGCACATGCAAACCCACGAGCCCTGGTCTTGCATCGGAACTTCATAAACCAAGTCCACTTCGAATCCTTGCGGTACACGAAAGGATTTTGGGGAAGTCGCTCCCAGTCCACCTGCGAATAACAAGGACGAAGAGAGCATCGCTTGGAACGAAGCTACGATCGCTACGTTTCGGAAAAGGTTGTGCCAGTGTCTAAAAGCCATGGAGAAAAAGCCTCGTCGAAAGAGTTCGATTTCGAAAAGGCCATAATGTAACCCAAACGCTCCCTTAAAGGGAGCCTCCACCACCTAATGACTAGCCCTTGATCCATGTTCCGTCGATCATCCGCCATGTCTTATCCGATGGCGGATTGTGCTGAAGCACACTAGGCAAGCGTTCCTCGCGGACGTTGTCAAAACAGGTTAGTTTTGCAAACCTAAGCATGCTTGCAGGAAATCCAACGGCCGTGAACCCTGGGTGACTGGTCGCTGGATAAGGTCCACCATGGTTCATCGCAGAACTGACCGCAACCCCTGTAGGCATTTTGTCATTGAGCAAACGTCCAACACGTTGAGCCAGCGCATCGGCAATCGCCAAGTAGGAAACGTCGTCATCGCCCGTCGTAGAACTGTAGATCGATCCGGTCAAGTTGCCTTCGAGAGAGCAAATGGTACTGCGAATCTGTTCCAAATCTTTGCACAGAATCACCAGGACGGCATTGCCAAACGCTTCCGTCTGGAAAATATGTGGATCCTTTGCAAATTGGTCACCAGATATTTGCATGACGGTATTGGCGACAGCACATCGCACCCCCTCTAGCTTGCTGCCACCGGCCAGCAATTTTGCACCGGCATCTGTTAACACTTGAATGCTGGCCAACAACGTTCGCTCGACGCTAGGTGATAGAAGTGTGCCTGGTGTGCTGGCAGCATACTTGGCCACAACCATCTCGAGAAACTTTTCGGAATCGGCGTTGTCCACTAATAACAGCATCCCCGGATTAGTACAAAACTGACCGGCTGCCATCAGACCGCTGGTCACGTATTCATCGACCAAAGCTTCAAGACGTTCTTGCAAGGCGCCTGGCATAAACACGACCGGGTTCACGCTGGATAGCTCCGCATAAAAAGGTTTGCCAACTCGATCCGCGACGGCCTTAAGCTTCAAGCCAGCGGATCTTGCACCTGTATATCCAGCTGCGGCAAGTCTCGGGTCGGCGATCAGTCGTTCGCCATCTTCGTGAGACGTGCGATAAATCAGTTGAACCAGTCCGGTAGGCATGGCGGTAGCCGCAATCGACTGCGATGCCAAAAGGCCGAATCGTTCCGATGTTTCGGGATGCGAGGAGTTTGCCTTGGCGATCACGGGATTTCCCGCAGCGATGGCCGAAGCAAAGTCTCCGCCCGCAATGCTGTTGAAAGCGAAGGGGAAATTGTTTGGCCCGAAAACACAAACAGGCCCAATGGCTTGGTAGCACGAACGTAGTTTGGCTTTAGAATCAACGGTCGCCATTCGCCAGGATTGATCGCGAGCCGACGCGGCGGCTTGACGCAGCTGATTTAAGGTTCGCGGCAATTCAACATCCGCAAGTCGAGGCGACTTTGGTAGCCCGGATTCGGAATGAGCTAGCTCGACCAACGTGTCCTTGTCCGCTTCAATCGCATTTGCATAATGTTCCAAAAAGTCAGCGAATCTTTCCGGTGGTAGGGAGCGGCACTCCAAAAAAGCAGCCTCGGCCGCTGACAGAATGGATTCACAATCAACCCACTCACTTATCGGGAATTTCGCCGCGTTTGCTACTCCCAGGTTCGGGTTGGTAGATTGGAACGTCGAACTAAAATGGCCGCTGGTCCACTGTCCGTTGACTAGTACTTTTTTGACGTCGTTGCTCATAATTCTTTGCCCATCTTTGGAGATTGTTCTATTTAGACCAGGATTCTAAGGGGCGAATTCGCTACGACAATCCCTGAACGTTCGAATTAATCAGACCGACTCGGCGGACAAGCCGTTTATAATCTGTCACGATGAGCATCCCATTTTTTGATCGTTTCCCACTTGAGTGTTTGGTTGCAAGATGAAGCAGGCCGTTTTTTTCGCAAAGTTTTCACTTTCGGCGATCGTTATTGGTACGCTCTTGTTGATGATGGTTGCGCCGTCCGCACACGGCGAGGATCCCTTCGAGGAACCCTTCGAGGAACTGTCGCAAAGCTATTCACTTCGCACCAATGGGAAGGTCTATCGAGATTCCTTTCGGCCCAAATGGCTTCCTGAAGGTTCTCGATTTTGGTACCAGATAAAAACCGGAGAACAATCAAAAGAGTTCGTTTTGGTCGATCCGGAAAAAGGTACTGTCGTACGAAGCGAGACGGCCAAGGGGTTGGGCATCGAGACCTCCGATCGTCTTCAAACGTCGCTCGCGACACCTCTCGCTCGCAGACGCTCGCGCACGACTGGCGAGGCAGCTCAGTTCTCCATTAGCAATCAGTGGAATGAAGCGATTGACGTTTTTTGGTTAGATCCGGAAGGAACCAAAAGACAGTATGGTACCTTGGCGCCTGGGCAGCAGCGCGAGTTCTCCACCTACCAAGGGCATGTCTGGCTTCTAAGCGACTTGAAGGGGGAGATGCTTGGAAGGTTCGAAGCCGACTCTAACGCCCTGGAGGTCATTGTCGATGGTCGACCCAATCAAGCCCAAGGTCTTGCTTCGCCTCCTGAACATCAGGACAATGAGAAACCGGTTTTCAAGCTAGAGAACCCGTCCCCCAATGGCCAATGGGGAATTCGCTTTCGCAAGGACAATGTCCAGCTAATTGCCCCCGATGCGACTCAATCCAACTTGGAGACCACTTCACTTACGGAGGCAGGCAACAGCGAGGCCTTTTTCCGAGGCCCCGTGGTATGGTCACCAGATTCTAATTACTGCATCGTTTCTTTCGTCAAAGACGCAAAACGACGTGAAGTTGTCGCGGTCGATTCCACACCTAGTGATCAACTTCAACCCAAACTTCTTCGATACGATTACTTTAAGCCTGGCGACGCACTACCCCAGGTACAGCCGGTTCTGATCGATGTTGCTGGCAAGACGGCAACCATCGTGGATGATCTTTTGTTCGTCAATCACTATACGGAAGATGGCACGTTTCAAGGCCACTGGTCTCCAAGCAGCGAGGAGTTTTACTTCGATTTCAATCAGCGAGGGCACCAACTATACCGAATCCTGGCTCTCAACCCGAAAACCAAAATCGTTCGAACGGTCGTTGAAGAGCAAAGTAACACGGCCATCGAATACAACGAAAAAACTTGGAGGGATTGGATCGAAGCGACCGGCGAACTGCTATGGATGAGCGAGCGAGATGGCTGGGCACATCTTTGGTTGGTGGACGTGCCGTCCGGGAAGATCAAAAATCAAATCACCCAAGGGGAATGGGTCGTTCGACAAGTGCTTCACGTCGATCATGCATCGCGCCAAGTTTGGTTTCTTGCCGGAGGAAATCGCCCAGGCATTGACCCCTACTATCGACAACTTTCCCGAGTCAATCTCGACGGCAGCGATTTCGTTTGCTTGACGGAAGGGGATGGCGATCACAGAGTCGAGTTCTCACCTGATCGAACTTTCTTTATCGATCGTTGGTCCCGCGTCGACCAACCTACAGTTACCGAACTGCGTCGTAGCCAAGATGGAAGCCTGGTTTGTGAACTCGAACGAGGCGAGATCAACGAACTGATCGATTCGGGCTGGACCGTTCCAGAACGATTTGTTGCAAAAGGTCGGGATGGAAAAACAGACATTTACGGGATCATGATCAAACCATCCCACTTTGATCCTAATAAAAAATACCCCATCGTCGAAGAAGTGTATGCCGGTCCGCATGGCTCGTTCACTCCGAAACGATTCGACAAAATGATTCGGCAGCATACACTCGCGGAGCTAGGGTTTATCGTTGTCCAAGCCGATGGGATGGGCACCGATGATCGCGGCAAGGCCTTTCATGATGTCTCCTGGAAGAACTTGGAAGATGCAGGATTCCAAGACCGCATCGCTTGGATCAAAGCCGCCGCAAAAGAACGCCCATGGATGGACCTGAGTCGCGTTGGTATTTGTGGTGGTTCGGCGGGTGGCCAAAACGCTATGCGAGCTCTGATCGATCACCATGATTTTTATCATGTCGCCGTCGCAGATTGCGGCTGCCACGATAACCGCATGGACAAGATTTGGTGGAATGAACAATGGCTTGGATGGCCGCTGGACGAGTCCTACGTTCGAAGCTCCAACGTCCAGCACGCTTCAAGAATGAAGGGCAAATTACTTTTGATCGTTGGCGAATTGGATACTAACGTAGACCCCGCTTCCACCATGCAGGTCGTCAGCGCACTTCAAAAGGCGAACAAGTACTTCGAGTATATGCCGATCGCCGGGGCCGGTCATGGGGCAGCAGAGACCCCCTATGGCAACCTGAGGCGGATGGAGTTTCTGAAGCGACATCTACTTCCTGAACCCCAAAAGTCGCAATAAGCTACGCCCCGAATGCCTCAACGGTTCTTGCCGGACGCAGGCCCGTTTCCGTCGGGTTGGATTCAGATTGTCTCGAAGGATTGGTTCGCTCCGTCATTGCAATCAACTCATCCCGATAAACCTGACTCATGCCAAGCGCCATCATCAAAATGGTGTTCTCGATCGAAGAAAACGTAACCTCGTGAAACGCCATTTGGATGGCATGCACAACGACCACGCAAAAGGTGAACACAGAACTGCTCCGGGCCATAGGGGAAGACATGGGATGCATCCAAACAATCCAGCTATTTCGAATCAAGCTGACCGCAGCAATCATGTACAACGTGGCACCTATCAGTCCCAAGTCGACCAACAAACTCAAATACGAATTGTGGTGCACGTAGCCTCGTATGGATTCAAGACGAATGTTGGTGGTCCGATCGTCTAAATACATCTTGCTATTGACTTGAAACTGATTGAAACCGAATCCGGTGATGGGTTTGTCCTGGAACATCTTCCACGACACATAGGCAAACGCTCCTCGCATACGAGTGCTCTCCAGGGTCTCGGCCTCCGAGTATTCGCGTTTGAAGGCGACCAAGCTGGGACCAATCAACAGACCGCCAACGATGCCGAAAACTAGGATCGAGCCAAGCACTGCGGTGCGTATCTTTCCTTGTAACATAGTAGCCAGAAGAATCACAATGATCGCCGCAGCACCCATCCAAATGCTTCGCGTATAGGTTGTGAAGATCGCGGCCAGGAATAGTGGGGTTAGAGTAAACGCTAACATCCAAGCCCATCGCTGATGCGAGTATAGCCAAACAGGAAAAACCCAAAGTGCGATCAAACAAAGGTTCAAACATATACCAAGCTGGATGGATTGCAACATAGGGCCGCGTGCTCGGCCAAAGTGAATCCCCAGTTTGGGGTCACCAATGAAACTTGGAAACACGAATGACCATTGCTTCGTGATTTCGAAAATAGCTGTTACGCTTAAATAGATGCCGAACAACAACACAACAGTGATCGCTGGCCACACGTTACGATTCTTCAAATTCGTATGGCGGATCAGACAGAACAGAAAGGCCGGAATCAAGTAGCCATTGATCAAGTGAGCAAGAGTCGGCGGTTGACCCGGGATCTCACGACCGATAGGGGTCATCAATGCGCTTGCCGTCAGCCAAACAAGAAACAAAAATAGCCAAACATCACTGGCTGTTAGATTGCGCAATCGACTTCGCCGATTCCATAGGTCGTACGTAAATTGCGTCAACAAGGCTATCAACCAAACACGGTCAACCGTAGCAGAGATACCACCCAGCTTGACCGAAACATAAAGAGGCGGAAAGACGCTGGTTGCAACCAGGAAAATGGCCGTTCCTGTTAGAATATCATGGTATCGGATAACGGCCACGAACCAAACCGCCGCTGCTAGCCCCATCAGCAACACCACCAGCTCCACGACAACCCTCTTTTCACTTTTTCACAGTTTGTGCTCTCGTTTTGCTCAGTGAACGCTCGATTCGAATTATCGGCAAGCCAAGTTGCAAATCATCGCAATAGATCTGTCCGCAGCGAGGGTGAAGTCGCGCAGGCCAGCACAATCGACATAACCGATATCTTTTTAACTTCGGTTTGGCGATTTCATAAGCAAACAGAATTCAAGGTTAGGCCCGACTCAAAACCTGAGACAAGTTTCTCATGGACAAGTAGAAACAGTCTAGAAACAGCCTTGAAACTTCCCCCAAGATATCGATGTTTGTATCACGTCGAGAGCTATTACTGACTCTTTACCGATGGATGACCCGAGCTCGAAGAGCTCAGCTAACTAGGTCGTTTGAAAAGTCCTGCGCGTTTCCCGCGTGCATTTTCTTCTACCACCGTGTTGCAAACCATACGAGAAACGGTTGGTCCATTCGGAATAAAAACTTCGAACGCCAGATGGACTGGATCCAGCAGAATGCGTCTCCAGCCTCGCTCGATGAAATCCGACTTTCGCAGCTGAAGGGTAGCCGAACTAAGGCCATGGTGGGTGTTACGTTCGATGATGGTTATGGTGAAAACTGCGAGTTTGCGATCCCGCTTTTGATCGAACGCAAGATCCCAGTCACCTATTTTGTGAGTACCCATTATGTAGAAACCGGCGAGCCCTTTCCGCACGATATCGCGAACGGAAACCCGCTTCGTCCTAACACCATTGCAGAAGTAAAAAGAATGGCTTCGGATGGAATTGAAATCGGAGCCCACTCGCACACCCATATTGATTTTGGAAAGTCGCTTGGCAAGAAGCAACTGAGGATCGAAATCAAAGATGTTCGTAAGAAGCTACAAGACTGGACGGGGCAATCGATCGATTACTTCGCGTTCCCGTATGGGCTCATGGCAAACATTACCCAGATTGCGATCGACGCGGTCTTCGAAGCTGGGCATAAAAGCTTTGTTTGTGCGGCTGGAGGTTTTAATCTACCGGGCGGAAAGGCAAATCATCTCGTGCGTTGCCATGGAGAACCCGGTTTCGCAGCCGTCATGAACTGGCTTACCTTCGATCCTCGCAAAGTTCATCGACGCAGTCCTGTCGAATTTCAAAACCGTGATCTTCAAACTCCTGCGCTTCCCCAAAGAACGGTAGTCGTCCCGGAAAGTAGCCATGCCGTCCTCAACTAGATTACCAGAAGCGACAGGTACATGAATACCGCCACAACCGACACTGATTTTTCGTTGACCACGACCCTTGCAGATCAAAGAACGGGTGATTTCAGATCTTCGTTAGACCTCGATCCGGCGCCCTCGCGCCCATTAAAAACGCTGTTCGTGATCAGCAGCCTAGCAGTAGGCGGGGCGGAAACGCTGTTGGTGAACACCTTCCGGAATTTCCGAAAGACCCATGTCATTCCGTCGGTTGCGTGTCTCAAGAAGAAAGGTCTGCTGGGCGAGGCGATTGAAAGTGAATTCGAAGTTACTGAAAATTGGCTAACGAATCGATTCGATCTTCGAGTGTTACCAAAGCTAACACAATACATTCGACGCAAAAAATTTGATGCCGTCATTACGGTAGGCGCCGGCGACAAAATGTTTTGGGGGCGACTTTGCGCTCGACTTGCTTCCGTGCACGTGATCTGCAGCGCCGTGCATTCGACTGGTTGGCCTGATGTCATCGGCGAACTAAATCGGTCTTTGACCCCAATCACCGATGCCTATATTGGGGTCGCAAAATCCCATGGCAAGTTCTTGACGGACTATGAACGCTTCCCTGCGAAGAAAGTTGTCGTGATTCCGAACGGCGTGGATACCGATCGGTTCTTTCCAAACGTACAGTCAAAACGAGAGGTTCGAGAGGAGCTCGGATTGAGTCTACGAGCGCCTTTGGTTGGAATTGTGGCATCGCTTCGTCATGAAAAAAATCACGCGTTGTTCGTTCAAGCCGCACGCCAAGTCGTGGATGCCATTCCTGAGGCACAGTTCATGATCATCGGTGAGGGGCCTGAACGCAAAAACATTCTGTCGAAGATCGAATCACTTAACCTTACTCAGCATGTTCGGCTGTTAGGAAATCGATTCGATACTCAGCGTCTTCTCGCCTCGCTCAACGTATTTGTTTTGACAAGCCACACGGAGGCAAGCCCCGTTTCTATTCTCGAGGCTCTTTCTTGCGGTGTACCCGTGGTAAGCACTCGAGTCGGCTCCGTAACCGAAACCGTCTACGACCAGTGGAATGGATTCACCGTGGAACCCGGTAACGTCGATGAAGTTTCCAATCGCATCATCCACTTGCTTAGAAACCCAATCACCGCAGAGAAGATGGGCCTGAACGGCCGTGAGCATGTCCAAGAAAAGGGATCGTTGAACAATATGGTTCGACTGTACGAGCAACTCATCCATTCGATCTATGCCCGCAAAACGCGAAAATCAATCTAAGCCGCGACGGAAACAACGGGGCGATTGAGCTTGAAGGAATAGATGCACCTCTGCTTCATCCAATAGGTCAAGTAGGCAAAGAAGCGTTCGCGTTGGATATCGTCGTGCAGATCATGTCGACAACCAACCCACCCCTTAAAAAGAGCATGTCCGCTGGAATTCTGAGCAAAGGTTTGCGATGC
>JBIKLJ010000341.1:0-4152 GCA_044359895.1 Pirellula sp. | reverse complement strand
GTCATTTGCCCACCGAAATTCATTTTCACAAAAATTCTCAAAGTTATTGACGTTTGCTAAAAACATCAACATTAAAACTCATCCACCAGATTATCAAAGATCAATTTGACTCCACTCGAATCCGCAGGCCCAAAAGCTTTCTCAAACCTTCGTTTCGGCGAACTCTCATTTTGTCGGGCTCGACATGGTAACCGAGGTTGTCGGCTTATGTCAAGTGTTCCTTCGCTTTTTTTTCTAGTTGACTGACTGTTTTGCCAGACCCTAAAAGACAACCAACCTAGGTCGGTTTCGTCAACCAACCGGAGTTGGTCTCAGCGAGGAGGCGAAAAGATAGTGGCACCTTGGCGAGGCTGCAAGTGCCAAAAGGTGTTTTGACCATTTTATTTTCCGAAGCCCACGTTTTGCTCGGAAAATGCAAGGTTTGGCCCCGGGAAGATTCCGCCCATTGTCTTCTCTGATCGGCCGAGCCCGCTCTCGCACTTACTCAAGCCACCCACTTTATCACTTCCGGCTTAAGAAGGATCCAAGCATCTGCCGAATTCTCTCCTGATTCAAAGACACTTTCCGCATTCTCTAGGGTCCGGTCCTGGTCATGTCGCAACTGAATAGCTCGAACACGAACCCCTCGATCTCTTCCCAGGGTTCTCCAGTCACAGGTCTTTCCAGCAAGCCTAGCAGTCTCGAGGAAGCCCTGGAACGCATCAACCGGCTGGCTTCATCGCAAGCAAAACCCGAGCCCGCTTCTTATCTTGCTGCGGCGCCAGCCCAACTTCCGTCCGCTCCCGCCCAGTCTTCTCCGAACACCAAGCAATCAGCTAGCTCGACTTTCCGAGTTACCCAAGACCCCAACCAGCCCATCATTCCACTCGAACCGAGCTCGCTGGACGCAGCTGGAATTAACGAACAGATCATCGAAGAAATCATTATGCGATTTCTTCTCAACCGCGGCGAAGCAGCAGGTCGAGTGATCGCGGAGCAAATCAAACTGCCCTTTCGTTTGATTGAACCGATTTTGATTCGAATGAAATCCCAGCAACTCAGCGGATACCTGGGCTCGACCACGATGAATGACTATATCCACACGCTGTCAGACGCCGGCCGAGATCGTGCGCGCAGACATCTTCAAAAAACCACCTATTTTGGATCCGCGCCAGTTCCTATTGATACCTACATCGAGTCTGTAAAGCTTCAGTCGGTGGAATTACAGCACCCTTCCCGCGCTGACCTCGCAAAGGCATTTTCTGATCTTCTCGTGTCACCACAGCTTCTCGCCAAACTTGGGCCCGCCGTCAACAGCGGACGAGGAATGTTTCTATATGGTTACCCTGGCAATGGAAAAACCAGCATTGCAGAACGAGTCACGAAAGCGTTCGGGGAGACCATCTGGATCCCCCGATGCATTTTGGTCGATGGCGATATTCTTCGAATTTTTGACCCAATGTGCCATGAAGAAGTCCCCCTGCAAAAGTCAGAAGGCCTTCTCAAAGACAGTCACATGGATCATCGGTGGGTTCGAATTCGGCGTCCAACCATTGTGGCTGGGGGGGAATTGACGATGAACATGCTAGAAGTGGTTCGCAATCCTGACACCAACATCAGCGATTCACCACTTCAGGTCAAAAGCAACTGCGGTGTTTTGCTTATCGACGACTTCGGCCGGCAACGTATGAGCGTCGATGAATTGCTAAACCGCTGGATCGTTCCTCTGGAAAAGCGATACGACTACTTAAGCGTGAGCAGCGGCAAAAAAGTGCAGTTTCCTTTCGACCAACTGGTCATCTTCAGCACCAATCTAGAACCGAAAGACCTTGTCGACGACGCCTTCCTTCGTCGAATCCCTTACAAAATCGAGGTTCAGAACCCTACCGAAGAGGCATTTCGCAAGCTCTTCGAGATCATGTGTCGAGTCCTCAAAGTGCCACACAAAGCCGAGCTTATCGATTATTTGATTGAAATTCACTACAAGCCCTCCAGGCGTCCGTTCCGAAATTGCCATCCCAGAGATCTTCTGCTCCAAGTCCGAGCCTATTGCCATTTCAACTCTCTACCCCTGGAATTAAAGCGAGAGTACCTCGACTTTGCGGTCGAGAATTATTTTTCGATCATGTAGCGTTAGAACTATCCAGACACCTCACTTCGACAACAATTCTCGGGGCCAACGTATCGGAGTATTGCGCAATCGGATCGTTTTGCGGTTCATAAGTAGTCTGGTCTCCTGTCTGGCAAATTCGCTACCTTACGCAATTCCGACTCTGGCAATTTCCTTCCGAGAATCTTTTTATGGCCTTAGCCACCCCCGCAGCGGTCACTCCCTACCGACTCAACCGACTCTATATCGGTACCATTGCTGTCATGCACTTGCTGGCACTGACCGCTTTGTTCCCCTACTTTTTCTCTTGGATCGGCTTCGCGGCGATGGTTCTGGGAATCCACGTCTTCGGCCAAGGAATCACCATCGGTTACCACCGCTTGTTAACGCATCGAAGCTTCAAAACGCCGCGCTGGGTCGAGTACACCTTGGCTATTTTAGGAATCTGCTGCCTGGAGGATTCGCCCGTTCGCTGGGTCGCGATCCATCGTATTCATCACGTCCACTCCGACCATCAACCCGACCCCCACTCCCCCTTGGTCAATTTCCTTTGGTCGCACATGGGGTGGCTGATGGTGAAAAATCGCGATACCCACTCGTTCGCTGCCATCGAAAAGTTCTCCAAAGACCTGCTCCGAGATCCGTTCTACATGTACATGGAAAAGCGACCGTTCACCCACGTCTATATCGCACTCCTTCAAATACCAGTGTTTTTCCTGGCCGGATTGGTCATCGGCTGGGTCGGTTGGGGCCAAACCGCCGCACTGCAATTGGGCCTGAGCATGGTGGTTTGGGGCGTTTACGTCCGCATCATCGCCGTCTGGCACATTACATGGTCTGTGAATTCGCTCAGCCACATGTTCGGCTACCAAAACTACAACACGGACGAACACAGCCGTAACAATTGGCTTGTCGCTTTGATCACCGTCGGCGAAGGTTGGCACAACAACCACCACGAAGATCCCTCCACCGCATGCCTGCAACATCGTTGGTGGGAAATCGATATCAGCTACTACGAAATCAAAATGCTCGAAAAACTAGGGCTAGCCTCCGACGTGATCGAACCAAGGCACCTTCGACACGCCAAAGCTGCATAATCCGACGTCCAAACGTCACGACGATGGCGCATTGCAATCGTTAGCATGATTTCCATTTATCGCCCGTCGACAAGATATCCAACCACGACGGGAGTGATCCATATATCGGGTGGGTGCATCAGAAGTTCTTGCACTAACTGCAGTTCCGCTTCGTCAAGCGTGTCCCCGCCGAGCGTACTGTACCTGACAGCCCAAGGCTCGGGATGAATCAATCCTCGCGAAACGAGTACTATCTTCCGTTTTGATTCTTTCGGTGATGTCACGCGACGGTCTTCGCTTGCACCGTCGGCTTTCAGTTGGATCGCCCTGCGCAGGATTTCCGGCGATGCGGGTTCAACAACACCTTCAAGCCACTGGCACCCATGCCCTGATAGGACGCCGTACACGGTAGCCGAATCCGATTGGCTCAAGTTGGCTTGATATTGGTTAACCCAGTCACGGGCGTAGAAAAGGTCTTGGCCGTAGTCGAAGTTGCTGTCGTTAAGCGCAACCGGGCTTCGATGCGAGCCGCCAAACAGAGGGCTGATGTACGAAAAATGATAAGGCGAACGCTGAAAGAACTCGACGAATGCGATCGCAATGATGGCGATAGGAAGTAGATCCAACGTTCGAATCGAATGCCGGTTTTTGGACTCAAACCGTATTGGAATGGAGGGCAACGAAGATGCCACGAGAAGGTAGATCATCGGCAATGCGGGAATCAGGTATCAAACATTCCAAACCAAATTCGATTGCGTCGCCATAAACAATGGTCTTCCGCAGAATCTGCGGGTAAAAACGCTTGATATAGCTCCGCTTCAGCATGTGGGATTTTTCGCATTACTCAAAAAACAAGCCGACATGCTCGAAAGAAGTCAGGGGCTGCCGAAGCAGCCCCTGGCTTGTTTTCTGACTCCTGTGGCGCTCGAGTTGGTTCCCACCAGTAGATTTCTAGCGCACCAAACCTTTGCGACGTGTCGGGACGAG
>JBIKLJ010000128.1:0-14555 GCA_044359895.1 Pirellula sp. | reverse complement strand
AAGAGGGCATTTTGTTAGCGGCAGCCGGTTCCTTGCTGTCGGGTGTGATCGCACTGACGCTGCTCAATGGTATGGCAGTACGGTTCACCATGGGTGCGTTCACATTGCGCATCGACAGCGTTGCAATCGTGATCGGTTGCGGCGTGGGTTTGTTATTAGGCGTCTTGGGTGCGTTACCCCCGGCGTTAAAAGCGTTGCGAGCAGAAGTTGCAACGAGTCTGAAGGCTGTTTGACTTAACTGGATGAGATTTAAAATGAGAATGATATTAAGTTTGGGATTATTGATTTCGGTGTTGTTTGCAGTTGGCTGCGGACCAGCGAAAGTGGCAAACGTGAGCAACGAGGCCGGTTCGCAATCGAGCTCGAAGTACGTTGCTACTGTCGAACCTGCAGGGGCGATACCAGTTGGTGAAGCTCGTGAGAAAGCCGACGACGGACAAGAGGTCACTTTGGTAGGCTTGATCGGTGGTTCCAGCAAGCCATTTGTGGACGGGCTCGCTGCATTTACGATTGTCGATGCTAAAGTTCCCTACTGCGCGGACGAAGAAGGTTGTCCTACTCCTTGGGACTATTGTTGCCAAACTGCTGCAGTCAAAGAAAACATCGCTACGATCAAGTTTGTTGATGAAGCAGGAAAACTTGTATCGGGTGACGCGAAGGCGATGCTCAACGTTAAGGAACTTTCAACCGTGGTTATCCAGGGGAAAGCAAAACGTGATGACCTTGGCAATCTGACGGTAGCCGCAAGCAAAGTCTACGTGCGGCCGAGCAAATAGTCATGAAAAGCCAACCAACCAATCCTAGACAGGCAACTAATCCCAACCAGGCGTCAATTGATCTCAGTCAGTTGGCGATCCATCGTACACCGCACAGCGATCCAATCGCGAAGAAGCCACGCCGTAAGCGTTGGTTGACTCGATACGTTTTGCCTATCGGAATCCTATTCGGTTTTGGTGCTCTATTCACAGTGGCAGCAGGTCGACGATGGTGGCCTTCCACTTCCGTAACCGTTGTTCCGGTCATCATGCAGCGAGCGGAGCGTCAACAGGCCGGAACCATTCTGTTTCAGTCGCCTGGCTGGATAGAACCAAGACCATCTGCGATCAGTGTGGCAGCTCTGGCCCCCGGTGTGATTGAAGAACTGCTAGTTGTCGAAGGGCAGCAAGTGAAAAAAGGGGAAGCGATTGCCAAGCTGATTTCTATCGACGCCGAACTACAGGTCGAACAGGCGAAAAACTCGCTCGCGATACGTGAGGGCGAGATTAACCGCGCAAAAGCTGAATTGAACGCGGCAACAATTCGTGTTGATCATCCCGTACATCTAAAAGTCCAACTCGCGGACGCTCAAAGCACCTTAGCAAAAGCCAATACGGAACTCGCTAAACTGCCTTTTCTGATGACAGCTTCCGAAGCAAAAGTGCAGTACGCACTCAATAGCATGGAAGGAAAGCGATCTGCCGGTGCTGCAATATCAGCAAGAATTCTCGCCCAAGCCGAAAGCGAGTATGCCAGCGCTCATGCAGACTTGCAAGAGCTACAAAGCCGCAAGCCGAACCTGGAACGCGAGGTCGACGCATTGTCCGATAAAGTGAATGCAATCGAAAGTCAAATGAAGCTTCTTGTAGAAGAAACAAGGCAAGTTGAAGAGGCTCAGGCTAAGCTACAGTCCGCGCTAGCAATGCGGGAAGAAGCAAAGCTGCATGTTCGTCAAGCCGAGCTGACTCTCCAACGCAATGTCATTCGTGCACCCATGGACGGTCGTGTGCTACGTATGGTCGCGGCTCCAGGCACTCGTGTGATGGGTATGGAATCATCCGCTGGCCATCGCTCCAATACCGTGATCGAGATGTACGATCCCAACCGGTTGCAAGTACGGGCAGACGTTCGATTAGAAGATGTTCCCTTGGTGACACATGGCCAGCCAGTCGAGATCGAAACGGCTTCGAGCCAAGCGGTGATCCATGGCCGTGTTCTTCAAGTGACAAGTTCGGCCAACGTACAAAAAAACACATTGGAAGTAAAGCTTGAACTGACCGACCCGCCTTCCACCGTCGGGCCAGAGATGCTAGTCACAGCAACCTTTCTCGCTCCGATCGATGCAAACCAATCTCACCTTGCCACCATGGCTGAACAAATGTTCGTACCAAGCCAGCTGGTTTATTCCAATGATGCCGGTGCTTTTGTCTGGATCGTGGACACAAGCGACATGGCGCAAAGACGAACCGTAGAATTAGGAAGCTCAACTTCAGATGGGCTGGTTGAAATCAAATCGGGGCTAGCTGCGACTGATAAGTTAATCGTTGGTGGTGTCGAAGGATTGAAGCAAGGTAGCCAGGTCCTGGTAACCGGCGATGATCAAACCCTGGGAATGAATTAAATGGCATTAGTAGAACTACGTGGTGTTTTCAAGAGTTTCCGCAAAGGTGATGAGACGATCAAGCCGCTCGACAACATTGACTTGGATATCCATGCGGGAGAGTTCGTTTCGTTGATGGGCCCCAGCGGCACGGGAAAGAGCACCTTGCTGAATCTTGTTAGCGGGATTGATCGCCCCGATTCAGGAACCATCACCGTCGATGGGACGGAAGTCACCAAGCTATCCCGCAGCAAACTGGCAGACTGGCGAGCAGCAAATCTTGGCTATATCTTTCAAACACATAACTTGATCCCAGTGTTAACGGCTTATGAGAACGTCGAACTGCCGACTCTGCTGCTAAAACTATCTGCAAAAAAGCGACGGCAACGGGTTGAACTCGCGTTGGAAGCGGTTGGATTAAGCAACCGAGCTGATCACTACCCTCGACAACTGTCCGGTGGTCAAGAACAAAGAGTAGGTATCGCGCGAGCCATCGTAGCCCACCCCAAAGTTGTGGTCGCGGATGAGCCAACAGGAAGCCTTGACGCAGAAACCAGCGAGCAGGTTCAGGTCTTGCTCCAGCGACTAAACAAAGAACTGAATATTACCTTGTTGATGGTCACCCACGACAGCAACGTGGCGAGCATTGCCTCACGCCGGTTGGTGTTGGATCGAGGTAAGTTTCTGGAAGCAGTTCGTTCATGATAGCCTACGTCCTAAAAGCCATTTGGAGACATCGCACTCGAACTCTCCTTACCGTAACCGGTGCGGCTGTTGCAATGTTTGTCTTTTGCTTGGTCAGCTCAGTTCAAGAAGGATTGAACCGATTGACAATAGGAAGCGACGCGGATCGTACTCTCATCGTTTTCCAGGAGAACCGGTTCTGTCCAACAACTAGCCGCTTGCCGGAAGACTACTCAAACAAGATCAAGGAGATTCCAGGGGTTCGGGAAGTGATGCCGATCCAAGTTTGGACGAACAACTGCCGAGCTAGTTTGGATATTGTTGTCTTCAACGGCGTCTCCCCAGCCCAAATCCAAAAAATTCGCCCTATCAAGCTAATTAGCGGCAACTGGCAACAATTCGCTTCGCAGAGTGACGCTGCCATCGTAGGCCGCAACATCGCCAGTCGGCGCGGGCTCAAAATAGGTCATCAGTTTTCGATTGGCGACATCTCCGTCAAAGTTGCCGGCATTTTTGAGTCGAAGGTTCCTTCCGAAGAAAACTTGATCTATACGCATCTTGCCTTTCTCCAGTTCACTCGCGGTCTCGATGCCGCTGGCTTGGTGACCCAGCACGAGGTGCTGCTGACCGACGATGCAGAACCAGACCGAGTTGCTACTGAAATTGATGCAACCTTGCGAGCTGGAGCTGTGGCCACCAAGACTCGCCGTAAAGGAGCCTTTCAAGCAAGCACCCTTTCCGATCTTGTCGATCTGATTGGCTTCGCTCATTGGTTGGGATTCGCCTGTGTCGCGTTAGTTCTTTCGCTGGTTGCGACAACGACCGTCATGAGCGTAGAAGATCGAATCAAGGAATATGCTGTTCTGCAAATAATCGGGGTACGTCCCATGCGAACGATGCGATTGGTGTTGGCCGAAAGTACAACCCTTTGTTTGATAGGTGGTGCTGCTGGCACAGCGATGGCCCTTGCGGCCTTGTTTTTCGGTGGTTTCGCAATAGGAGCCGAAGGTGCGACAATCGCTTTTCGACCCTCATGGGCTTTAGCAAGCTCTGGAATGTTCGTGTCCCTTATTGTTGGAATCGCAGCCGGGATTGCGCCTGCGATTCAGGCTGCCACCGTTCCAATCGTTGACGCTCTAAGGCGGACCTAGAAGAATCATCCTTGTCCGATTCCCTCGATTGCTTTTGAACCTTGCATTCAAAATTACGTGTGATTCTTGTCGCACAGATCCAAAACCTAGAAAACACACCTTCAAAAGTGTTCCCATGGAATGATGCAAACGATACCATGTCAAAAGAGGCGTTGATGGAGTGTCGTGGGAACGTATCCTTCAAAATGGTTGAGGTGAATCCATGAGCAGTGCAGAAGTTCCTGAATTCGTGACGGTCAGTGAATACCTTGCCGCCGAAGAAACGGCGGTCGGGAAAAGTGAGTATGTAGATGGATGGGTACGAGCGATGACTGGCGCGACGTTGCGGCACAATCGTATCGCCATGAATTGCGGCTACCGGCTGATGCGAGCACTCGATGGCCAACAATGCCAACCGTTTAATTCAGATACTAAATTGCGGGTTCGCATAGGTGCCAGTGCTCGGTTTTATTACCCGGACCTCCAAGTCGTTTGCGATTCAAATCCGCCAACCTCGGTCTATCAAGATTCGCCGGTCTTAATCATCGAAGTGCTTTCGCCGTCGACGCGAAGCTATGACCTTGATGAAAAGATGAATGCGTACCTTCAAATCCCTTCCTTGCAATGCTATATCGCCTTAGAACAACATCAACCCATTGCCATCGTCATGCGACGCAGCGACGCTGGCTTTTTACGGCAGGTTGTGGAAGGGGTAGAAGGGAAAATTCCACTGCCGTTTCTCGGCTGCGATCTTGCGATGCGAGAACTGTACGACGGGATCGAGTTTACCGCAACCTGCGTCCAAGAGGACGAACCGGAATACCATACCGGTGACGCCGGAAGCCAAATGCATCAGGCTGCACCATCGATTTCTTAGTCTGTGACCTCGGTTGATGAACCAATCACATCCGCTCAAGTTCTAAGTTCGATGTCCTTGCACTTCGCGACCGTACAGCTGGGTCATTTCCAACAGTTCTTCGGCTACTTGGCTGTTCAGCATTCCAGGTTCGCATCGCCAAGTCCAGTTGCCTGCGACGGTTCCTGGCATGTTCATGCGTGCAGCATTCGATAACCCCAAAAGATCTTGGACGGGGGCAATCGTTACTGCGGCTACCGAACTCCACACACTTCGCATCATGCCTTGATGAATATCTTCCGCTTTGCAGTTCAGGTACTTCAATGCGAAAGATCGCTCTGCTGAAATCTCCTCCTCGGACCTGGTATTCCCCTCACCAGCCTTGCTTTGGAACCACCCCACCACCGTATCGTTATCGTGAGTTCCCGTATAGGCAAGGCAATGGACGGGATAGTTATGCGGCAAGTCGAGCGATCTGCTGTCGCAGCCACCGAAACCGAACAAGATGATCTTCATTCCAGGAAATCGGAATCGATCGCGAAGCTCTCTGACTTCGTTGGTGATGAATCCAAGGTCCTCGGCGATCACAGGCAGCTCCTCCCCCATCGACTGTTTCAGAGCATGAAACAGATCGTCACGAGGACCAGGACGCCATTGTCCGACGCGTGCATCGGGCAAATGAGAAGGTATTTCCCAGTATGCCTCGAACCCTCTGAAGTGATCGATGCGAACCAAATCACACAGCTGCATCATGCGTTTGAATCGCCGTATCCACCAATCGTATCCCGACTTCTTGTGTGTCTCCCAACGGTACAGAGGATTTCCCCATCGCTGTCCCAAGGCGGCAAAATAATCCGGCGGAACACCCGCAACCACCGTCGGAGCTCCACGGTCATCAAGCTCGAACAGATGCTGCATGGCCCAAACATCGGCGCTGTCCATGGCAACGAAAATGGGAATATCACCAATGATCCCGACTCCATTCTCGGCTGCGTAACTTCGCAGTTCCTGCCATTGTCTTTCAAAAAGATACTGAATGAACACCTCAAAATCGCATGCAACACGAAGCTTTTCCTTCCATACATTCAACACATTGGAATCGCGCCGCACCAAGCCTTCGTCCCATTCGTTCCATGAGCGATCTTCATGGGCATTCTTGCACGCAATAAACATGCAATGGTCGTGCAACCAACTACCCTGGTCGTACTGGAATGCATCCAGGCTGGAACGCAGTTCGGGTTGATGGTTCAGGAAGCGTCGATACGCAACTCGCAAAAGCTCCATACGAACGCTGGACGAAGCATCAAAATGTGCGATAGCGGGATTAGCTTGATTTGCGGTGGCAAATGCTTTCGTAGCATCTTGCCAATCTTCAAGTCGAAGCAGGCCGTCCCGCACTAACAGTGCAGGGCTGATCAGCAACGGGTTGCCGGCGAACGAGGAGGGAGACTGGTAGGGAGAAAAGCCATATCCTGTCGGGCCGGTTGGTAAAATCTGCCACCAACGTTGTCCTGAAGCCTTTAAGAACCGAACAAACTCGTACGCCGAAGGACCTAGATCGCCCGACCCGATATCACCCAGGCTCCAGGCCCCATCCGTCCCTGGCAGCGAATCAACGCTGGCCGTAATGGAACGTGCGGGAAGTGATGTTAGATGAAGCAGCAAACCGCTCGCACGAGCAAACAAGGAGGACATTCAGCCACTCGATTCAAAACGATAAAGAAAATGCAAATGAAAAGACGGTGCCCGACTTAGAAATCGCAATTACCAGGCGAACGAGGGAATGGAATCACGTCGCGAATGTTCGCCATCCCGGTGGTGTACTGAACCATTCGCTCCAGCCCCAATCCAAAGCCTGCATGAGGCACGGTACCGAAGCGACGCAAATCCAAATACCACCAATAGTCTTCGGTCTTGAGCCCTGATTCCACCATGCGTTCGGTAAGCACATCCAAGCGCTCTTCACGTTGGCTTCCACCGATGATTTCACCGACACCAGGCACAAGTACGTCCATGGCAGCGACCGTTTTATCATCGTCATTGAGTCGCATGTAGAACGACTTGATCTGCTTCGGGTAGTTGTACAAGATGACCGGACCTTGGACATGCTTCTCGGTGATGAACCGTTCGTGCTCCGCCTGAAGATCAATTCCCCACTCGACGGGATATTCAAACTTTTCTCCGCATTTCACAAGGATCTCAACCGCTTCGGTGTAGGTCATGCGAGTGAACGGCTTATCCAGTACCAATTGCAACGCTGCGGTAACGCCGGGCTGAATTCGTTTTTCAAAAAAGTCCATGTCTTCGGAACAATGTGACAAGACGTCTTGAATCATGTACTTCAAATAGCGTTCGGCGAGCGTCATGTTGTCCGCGATCTCGTAGAAGGCCATTTCCGGCTCAATCATCCAGAACTCCGACAAGTGCCGGGAGGTGTTCGAGTTTTCAGCTCGGAACGTAGGGCCAAACGTATAGATCTTACCCAGCGCCGTCGCATAGGTCTCACCTTCCAATTGACCGCTCACCGTTAAGTAAGACGCTTTGCCGAAAAAGTCCTGGCTCATATCCACCTTGCCGTTGGACATCGGTAATCGATCGATCGGCAACGTGGTGACCCGAAACATCTGACCCGCCCCTTCGCAATCGCTGGCGGTGATGATAGGGGTGTGAACATACAGGAAACCATCATTCTGGAAGAACTGATGAGTTGCATAACTAAGCCGGTTGCGGACTCGGGCAACCGCGCCAAAGGTGTTCGTGCGAGGGCGCAAGTGAGCCCACTCGCGCAGCTTTTCAAACGTATGTTGCTTTTTCTGCAGCGGGTAATCGGTGGCACTGGCCGTTCCTGTCACCCGAACCGCCGAAGCCGCCATCTCAGTCGCTTGCCCCTGTCCGACGCTGGCCTTGATTTCGCCCGTAATGACGACACTGCTACCTACCGACAACGTGACAATCTCCGTCTGGTAGTTTGGCAAGCTACCATCGGCGACAATCTGCAAATTTCCAAAACAGCTGCCGTCGTTGACTTCGATGAAACTGAAACCACCTTTGCTATCCCGCCGAGTTCGGACCCAGCCCCGGACTTCCACGGTTTGTCCGATGGATTCGGACTGACGAGCTTGTTTGATCGAGAGCCATTCTGACATGATGGATTCTGTGATAATGTGAGATGAAGGAACGGTACGCCAACGCGTTGCAATGGGTGAAGGAGTGACTAGGCTGACTGCTGTCTAGCTTTCCGAGCCGCAATAAACGATTGGACACATAAGCCAACAAACGCAAAGCAAAGTACGGTCATCGCCCACACCATGCCTGCAGCCAATGGATTGACTTCGGTTCCCCGGGCGAGTTTAACTAATTGCGAAACTCCCTGAAACAGCGCCACTAAGCCGCCCAACAAACCAATGGTGACGGCTGCATGCATGTAATGCTTTCGGGCATTGGGCTGAATCGCTGCAAGAACTCCCAAACCAATGAGCGGAAGGCCAACTCCGCTAGGGATCAACCATGTCCCAAGCTTAAACTCGGCCTTGAGCAACAAAACAATGGCGGATAGGCCGCACAGAAGAAGCCCAAATACAATAGTTACTTTCGGCATGGATCCGATCTTTCTGCTTGATTTTCGTACTGTGATTACCGGTTTCAGATCAACATTGTTGACTCAGGATTTTTAAGGGCGTAAAGTAAAAGCGGGCTTCGGGTCAAGCGTTCGCTCAACTTCCTCTCCCTCGTTCTCCTCCATTCCCCTTCCAGGGTCCATCGAGTGCAGCTATGGCAAACTACGGATTCCTCGTCCCAACTGGCGGCGGCGAAGACATTCCCCTCAAGAAGGAGCGAATTCTTATTGGGCGTCGCGACACTTGCGATATCGTCTTGCGATTCTCCAATGTGTCGGGTCAGCACTGCCGCTTATCGCTAGAGCAAGGATATTGGTTTGTCAAGGATTTGGAAAGCCGAAATGGTACCAAGGTGAACGGCTATCGAGTGGTCCGAAAGCGTCTGGACCCCGGCGTAATCCTCACAATCGCTAAACACCAGTACGAAATTCGGTACAACCCTGAGGATCTCGGTGCCATGGGGCCACCGCCAGGGGATGATGATCAGATTGATCTGTCGCTTCGATCCTCATTGATGGACCAAGCTGGTTTGAACCGTCGTGACTTAGATCATATGGGCTCCAAAAACAGCGATCCTGACGAGTGACGATTTATCTCGACAATCACGCAACCACTCGGGTCGATCCAGCGGTTGTGGGAGCCATGTTGGCATTTATGGATTCCCATTACGCCAACCCGGGTAGCACCACTCATGAAGCAGGACGCGAAGCCGGTCGGCTTGTTGCGGAAGCGACTCGGGAAACTGCCCAATTTCTCAACGCCGAGGATGACGAAATCCTTTTCACAAGCGGTGCAACCGAAAGCATCAATCTAGCGATGTTCGGGGTCGCTTTGCATCCCAAACAAACTCGCCGACGCATCGTTACATCCCTTGCCGAACACCGTGCGACCCTTGACCCCTTGCTAAGGCTGGAACGGCATGGCTTCGAAATCGTTCGGTTGCCGGTCTTCCCTAACGAACACCCGTTCGCTGGCGGAGTTGACTTGAACCATTTGGCAGATTGTGTCAATGAACACACCGCATTGGTTACACTGATGCTAGCCAATAATGAAATTGGCACGATCCAACCGATCGGAGAAGTTTCCAAGCTATGCAAGCGTTTTGATGTTCCGCTTCACACCGATGCTAGCCAAGCCGTTGGGCGAATCCCTGTCGACGTGCAGGAACTGGGGGTCGATCTGCTCAGCTTTTCAGCCCATAAGTTTTACGGACCGAAAGGTATCGGTGGACTTTTTGTTCGCCAATCTCCGTCTGCGGTTCGGCTCTACCCACAGATTCTAGGTGGAGGCCAACAAGGGAATCTCAGGTCCGGTACTCTGAATAGCGTCGGAATCATTGGTCTTGCAAAAGCACTTGCCGTTTGCCGAGACCGGATGCACCAAGAAAGTCGCGAGCTGAATCGGCTCCGAAATCTTCTTTGGGAGTTATTGAACCAAGAAATATTCGGGTTAACACGGAATGGTCCCGCCTTGGAGACGAACCTACTTACGAACAATTTAAACGTCTGTTTCCCAAAAGTAGACGGGCAATCCCTAATGCTACAAACGCCGGATCTGGCCGTAAGCAGCGGCAGCGCATGCACGTCCGCAGAACCTCACCCTAGCCATGTATTGTTGGCCTTAGGGCTATCCGAAGACCAATCGAGAGCCAGCTTGCGTTTTGGTCTTGGCAGATTCAACACGGAGGAACAAATTCGCCAAGCCGCAAAGTTGCTGGGCCGGGCCCATGCCAGCTTGGTGTCGTTTGCAGCATAATCCTGTTTTCATTATAGTCGTAGCGGTTCTCGGCTCGGATCTAGAGAACTCACCCCACACTTCGCGAAAGATGTAGAGACCGAATGAGTCTTGCACCCTCCCCTGAAACAGCTGTCCAACCTGCTGACACCACCGCCACCAAACAAGTCCCTGACGCCAGCGGCCGGTTTGGTGATTTCGGCGGTCGCTATGTCCCTGAGACTCTGACACGAGCCCTGGACGAGCTGGTGGTTGAGTACCAAAAAGCCCTGCAAGACCCTGATTTCCACGCGGAATTGAATGAGCTGCTGCATCGCTTTGTAGGGCGACCATCACCGCTGTACCACGCAAAACGACTCAGTAAGCAACTGGGCGGGGCCCAAATCTGGCTCAAGCGGGAGGATCTGAATCACACGGGCGCTCACAAGATCAACAACACGCTCGGACAAGCATTGCTGACATTGCGGATGAAGAAGACTCGAGTCATTGCGGAAACAGGGGCAGGCCAGCATGGCGTCGCGTCGGCTACCGCTTGTGCTCATTTCGGCCTGCCCTGCGTCGTTTACATGGGTTCCGAAGACGTTCGCCGCCAAAAACCCAATGTCTTTAGCATGCGATTGATGGGAGCAGAAGTTCGGCCAGTCGAAAGCGGCTCCCGAACACTCAGGGATGCGGTCAACGAGGCGATGCGAGACTGGATGTCCAGTGTCGAACACACTCACTATATTATCGGCTCCGTCATTGGGCCTCATCCGTTCCCCATGATGGTTCGGGATTTTCAAAGTGTGATTGGGCGAGAATGCCGCGAACAATGCCTGAGTACGCTCGGCCGCTTGCCCGATGCTATCGTGGCCTGTGTCGGCGGGGGTAGTAATGCGGCGGGCATGTTCTACCCTTTTGTTGATGATCATTCCGTTCGACTGATCGGCGTTGAAGCGGGCGGTCGAAGTTCACAAGCAGGTGACCACGCGTCTCCGTTAAGCTACGGCTCACCCGGTGTCTTGCACGGATCCTATAGCTATGTCATGCAAGACGAAGACGGACAAACCAGCGACGTGCATTCTATGTCTGCTGGCTTGGATTATCCGGGAGTCGGGCCAGAGCATAGTTACTGGAAGGATGCAAAGCGAGTCGAGTATACGTCCTGCCGCGACGACGAAGCACTGAACGCCTTTGATTTCCTTGCTAAAAACGAAGGCATTTTAACCGCATTGGAAACGTGCCATGCGGTCGCGAAGGCTACTGAAACCGCCAAGACGATGACTCCGGATCAACATCTTGTTATTTGCTTGTCAGGTCGCGGGGACAAAGACGCTGCCGAATTGGCTCGACTGCGTGGCCAAGAGTGGTAACACACCGACACGATCCTTGTCCTACTCTCAAGCCCTGAATCCACGTTTCCAACTCTGACTCGAATCTCTCCTGGAACCATCGATGACCGCCATTGACGATCTCTTTGTGCAATTAAAATCGCAAGGCAAGAAGGCCTTCATGCCTTTTATCACCGCTGGCGATCCGAACATGACTTTCACACGCAAAGTTTTGAGAAAGCTGGATGACCTGGGATGCTCCATGGCGGAGATCGGAATCCCCTATAGCGATCCAATCGCGGATGGGCCGGTCATCCAAGCCTCGTACACGCGAGCTCTCGCTGCCAAGATCAAGCTCAAGGATATTTTTTTTCACGTTGCACAAGAGCGACCGAATCTCAGAATGCCACTCGTTTCGATGGTCAGCTACGCAATCATTCATCGCCATGGGCCAGAACGGTATGTCGACGACGCATTGGAGGCCGGGTTTTCGGGTGCCATAGTTCCGGATTTGCTGGTCGAAGAAAGCGACAGCCTTGCGAACATTTGCCGTCAGAAGAGCTTCAATTTGATCCAATTGGTGACACCGACTACCCCGCGTGAACGAGCACTTAAGATCGCAGAACAGTCGAGCGGATTTTTGTATTTTGTCAGTGTTACTGGCATCACGGGCGAACGCACTCAATTGCCTACTGACTTGGTGGATCGCGTCAGTTGGTTGCGTGAGCGAACGCCACTTCCGATTTGTATTGGCTTCGGAGTTTCGAAGCCTGAGCACGTGCGACTATTGGCCCCTGTTTCGGATGGCTTGATCGTCGGTTCAGCCATTGTGCGTTTGCTAGAACAGGCCGCTCAGTCTGAGTCAGCGGCACTTGACGCCATGGCAACGTTAACTCAGGCCCTCCTGGGCGAGCTACCATAAATCGAACCTCGAGCTAGCCAATTCCAAGACAACTTAAACAAAGCAACGAGTCCCGGCTGTTTTGGTAGTGAAAGAGGCAACGAGGCCGGCTGTTTGGTTTTGGTTTTGGTTGAAGTTGAAGTTGAAGTTGAAGAAGCAACGATGACGGCTCGCACAAAGAAAGCGAAACAGGGCCTTGAGCCCGGATTTCGCAAAAGGTTTGGTGCGCTACCCCGGAGGGCCCTAAACCGCGAAAGCGGTCCAGGGCCTCGAGCCCGACGACCGCAACAGGTTTGGCGTGCTACCGAACCTGGCCCAGCTCTCGCTTCCGTCGAGTTTATCTCGGCGGAGCGCACAACTGAAAGCTACAAAAGCAGAATTTCATCATACTCGTGCACAGCATCGTTTCACTGCCAACTGCCAACTGCCAACTGCCAACTGCCAACTGCCAACTGCCAACTGCCAACTGCCAACTGCCAACTAATTCTCTTCCGTCGAGTTTATCTCGGCGGAGCGCACAACTGAAAGCTACCAAAAGATGCAAACGTTGACCCGCGACCGGGACGAGCCCGACGGAGGCCCAAAATGAAAATGAGATTTCAAGATGAGAGTCGCTTGTAGCTTCCTGTTGTAGCTTCCGATTGGGTTGAGCCCGAATGGAAAGCTATGGGGCTCGACGGCCTGGCACCGCTTGATCTTGCTCTAAACCCACTAAATCAGATCCAACGGACTCTGCACCCCGCTCGCCCCAAGCCTACTCACATGAGTATAAATCATCGTGGTCGAAACATCCGCCGGACCTGGGAAATAAGGCCGTCATTTTTTGACATCGAGTCAGAATCGGATTCATCCAAAATGCAACTCCATATATTCTCGCCAAGCCAAAATCAACATAAGCTAGAAAACCAAAATTCAAGAAAATCCGGCCAATCCAAAACTCAATATAATGCTCTTGGCCGTGGTTGACTAGCAGTAGAAAAGCAGACTTGAGAGGCTGGAAAAAATTGATAGGTTTCGTTTTTCCGTGCTCAAAGTCGATTGCATGAGCCAGCGAAGGTATGGTAAATTTAAGCAAAAGGACGTTTGGTAAAGTCCGTAGACAACTTGTTCGCCGATGAATTTCAAACATGCCAACCGTCTACATTGAAACATCGATCATTAGCTTTCTTCGTGAGAATCCCAAGGCAGCTACGGACTCTATTCTGCGTCAACAGATGACACGAGCGTGGTGGGATTTCCATCGCGAACGATATGAACTCCTGACGGCACAATACGTTGTTGACGAAGCCAGTGCTGGTAACACAGTTTTTGCTGCCGAGCGCCTGAAGTACCTTGCTCAGATTCCACTGCTTCCCATCGGTGAAGACATAGATCGAGTTGCCTCAGAGATTCTCTCTAGGGCGATTCTTCCCGTGGATGCATTGTTAGATGCTCTGCATATTGCGTGTGCGGCCGTAAACCGGGTAGACTACTTGTTGACATGGAACTGTAAGCATATTGCCAACCCAATGATCCTGCCTCGAGTTTTCCGCACGCTGGATGATTTTGGCTTGCCATTTCCGATCATCTGCACACCAAAAGACATGATGGACGAGTACGATGACGAAACAATACATTGATCCTCTCATTGAAGAACTTCACGAAACACGGCGCGAGATCGCGAAACGATTCAATTACGACATCGCGAAGATTTCTGAAGATGCCCGACGCCGTCAGGCACTTGAGGGTCGACCCTTATGGCAGCCTGAATCGGCGAACAAAATGATGCACCCGAGCGGCGGTGGATCGCTTTCTGACTGTGGATCATCAACTCCCGCCGCCGGGTGATCATTGTCGTTATCCCATGAAGTTATAAGGAGAAATACGATCGACTCGAATCATCAATGCCCGAAGTGCTCCAATACTATGGAGCATGGTCTAATACTGGACGGCAACGTGATCTCGTATTTGCCCAGTTATTGGGTTCC
>JBIKLJ010000340.1:0-4174 GCA_044359895.1 Pirellula sp. | reverse complement strand
GCACTTTATGACAATCGTGCATCTATTCTGGGCAATTGCGATGGGCTATACCGGAGCCAAGTTTGCAATCGCCTGGAGTCGCAAAGACAACGCTAAACGTGCGTAATAGACGTGACGAACAATCGGTTGAACCGGAGCCGCGGGCCGCGCGGTTTCTGAGATCATCGCTGGTTAGCCGCGGCCCGGTTAACCGTCGCGTTACGTGCTGGAGACTGAAGGAACTTCGCAATGGGCCTTGATACCGTCGAACTCGTAATGGAAATCGAGGAGGCTTTCGACATTTCGATCCCAGACGATCGCGCTAGCACCATGTTGACCGTCGGCGACGTCTACGAATTCATTCTAGAAAAAACTGCTGACTCGACTTTGAAATCTAGCACTTGCTTGACCGCGGCTGCTTTCTATGACTTGCGGCGACATTTGCGTTCCCTCGGTTTGACTCATTTGCCGATTCGTCCCAAAACGGAGTTGGATCTCGCGATCCCATTGATTGGGCGACGAACCTATTGGCAAGCACTTAGTTCCCAAATGGATTTGAGATTCCCTCGTCTCGGGAGACCTTCATGGCTTGCGCTTCTCAACTGTATGCTTGTCGCGATCGTTGTATATGCTTCCTTTCTTGGTTTCGCCGAACAAAATGTTGTAATTGGAATTCTCGCCGCCGTCTTGTTTGGCGTCAGTAGTTCCGCCTTATTGATGTTTTTGACCATACCATTCGCAGTTTATCCAGCATCAACTTGTTCAACGATTCGTGACCTCGTGACAAAACTTGTCGCAATAAACTACACCACTCTCGCTACTCGTTACTCGACTCGCAACCCAACCGACGTTTGGAACGCACTACAATTGATCGTCGCCGAACAACTTGGCGTTGATCGACGTGCCGTGGTGCCTCATGCACGATTCGTCCAAGACCTTGGTGCGGACTAACGAGGCACGTAACAAACCGATGGACCGAAGCGGGGGATCGGCCGCTTCCTGATGGAAAAATTACTTGCCCCCGCTCGGTCATCATAGTCGTTATGCGGAGGATGATGTATGGCTGCGGTATCGGGCGATCAAAAGGTGCAGCTTGGTTGCGGCACACTGATTGTGATCGCAATTATCGTCATGTTCTTCAGCCAAGGTAGCTCGAAAGATGTCGAACGCGAGGTTCGCGGACTGCGATCGGATGTCGGCGACCTCAAGAAACTAATCGAGTCCCAAAATAGTGAACTGCAACAGCTCCGCGAGCGGTTGCCAGCTCCCGTTGTTCCGAAAGAAAACGGCAAGGGCAAGGAGTAGCGCCGAACTAGGCGTTGCAGCAGACCGGGCGGCCTTGACATTTTGCGAACTACTGTTGCCGCAAATGAACTCGCAGCGACTCTGATTGCAAGTGGTCTTTGAACGAGTCGCAAGTGATTAGTGTCCTACCACCTGTCCGTCTCTTACATTTGTAGGGTCGTTTTAAGCAAAAGGGAAACGAAGGAATAATGCGCGAGCGATTACGTGTTTTTGCAGTTTGGCTGGTCGCTGCAGGCATCTCCGGACCCGTTGGCATACTGTTGCACGAACTTGGCCATTTCGCAGTTGCGGCGGTCTCAGGATTTCCGGACGCAAAGCTAAGCTTCGCATCCGTAAGTTATCATGACAGTGAGCGTTTTTGGCAGACACTTGCTGGCGGAGAGCGACTGGCTGCGGAGGCCATCTATCCGCTGCAACGGGCAGGCCTCTTAGCCGCTGCAGGTCCTGCGGTAACCGCCCTCTTGATCGTCTCCAGCGTTTTGATCCTTTCCACGAGAAAGGCCACAGATGCTGTCGCTGCGTTCCTCGCGGGATTGGCGCTGATGGCCGGAGTAAGGTCGTTCACGGGTGTCTATTACGTTTTGCTTGTTCGTCCGAAGTATCCCGATGCGCGACCATTCTTCGACGAGATCAACATCGCACGCGCTTTCGACATACCGGTTGATTGGATCGCCTGGTCTAGTTCGGCACTTGTAGTCGTTGCATGGATCGTCGTCGTTCCGAGGTTAACGCCGGATCGCTGGCTCAAGATTCCGGCAGTCGTCGTAGGACCAATCCTTGGTATCATTCTTTGGGCTCAGATCGGCCCCTTTATCCTGCCATGAACACAACCAACAAGAATTTGGCTTTGCGCTAGGTGATAAATGACGAACATCTAAGAATTTGACATCGCGAGCGGCGCAAGGAGCGGTGCCGATGCTCAAATTCTCTGTTCAAGAGGCCCGGTTACCTGTCAAGTGCGATTCAGGGTTTCGTGATTAGGGTTTTGATTCGCCAACGAACCCTTGAAGAGATGGTTGCCTGGGCGCTGGTGGGAATGAAAGCAGGTTGACGATCTGCTGCAACCGCCGTTTCCGGTGTGTTTGGCGATGTCTTTCCCGATGGATTGCTTCTCGTTTTGGCCCTTTTCCTGGGGTAGGTACGTACTTCCAGGCAGCAGGGACGTGATGCCCTGACTTGGGTTCGTTCGGAGGAATCAAGTTTCGCATGTGGATACGTTTATCCCGTGTCTTGAAAGGCTTTCCGTTGTTGCTCCGACCGAGTGACGAGGAACGAGCAGTCCTTGGCAATAGTCTGCTAGTTGCCTGACCGCACGCAAATAACCTGCATGGGTTCGTTTGGCCATGCCGCACAGATCGAGATCCTCAGCCATGGCTTGATAGTACTTGCCCGAAAAGTACGGAGAAACCTTCTTTGGGTTGGGATTGGAAACAGACACGATGGAACTCCTCATGGAAAGGGAAGCGAAAGAAAAACGAACCCATGAGGATGAACCGACGCCGGAAGTCTGCTAGAATCTTAGTACAAGAAAGGTTAAAAACACCCGACAAGCCCTGCGCCTACCAACCCCGCCGCCTTAGCGGCTTACTTGAACAACACGATGCACCGAAGCCGGACTTGCACGGATCTACGGATGGATAGGTTTATGGTTCCGGCTCGCTGATCGGAAACGTTCGTCCTCGGAGCTACCGTATTGTGGATCATTCTTTCTCAACAACCGAAACACTCAATCCATATGCTGCTTCAAGCAACGTGGTAGTTGATCGTTCGCCTTGCCCGCCACTCAACGCAGTCGCTACCGAAAAGATGCAAGTTCAATTCAAGATGTGCCTGATCGCTAATCTTGTCTCCGTACTAATGATGTTCGGATCTGCAATATTTGTCGAATGTTTCTCCCTAATGTGGCCGCCTTCAACTGCAATCACTGAAAACTTTTTTTCGTCATGGCTCGATTACGCACTTCTAGTTGCAAAGCTAGCTTCCTTTCTAATTGGATTGCCAGTGTTTGTAATTGCTATTGCGGGAATGCTCCGATTCCGATCGTGGGCTCGCCAGTTGTACTCCTTCCTTATGATTGCAGGGATATTGCAAACAGTCGGCTTGGGGATCTTTAATATCAGACTTGCATGGGCATTAGCTGCTTTTTTCGGGGACTTCGTAATCCTTTCCGCCGGCGCTGTTTTAGCGATGTCTTACTTCAGTCCGCTCGCAATACTCTTTTCTAGGACACATGCAGTGCCTAGTGTTTCCGGACCAGTGGGTGTGTCAATCGGATAGAGTTCACGGAACGGCGAACCTAGCGATGCAGCGACGTCGCGGATCGGCCGTTTCCTGACGGTAACTTTTACTCGCCGCGACATCGGTGATCGCGGTTGTTCTGTTTCGTAACAACCGCTCCGTATTGCTTTGATGGGTTCCATCACGCGGGACAAAAGCAATCCACTGGAAGACTACAATCTGGCCTCGTCAGCAGAATTTGTGGGTACGTTTTGGCTCCGGAAGGTTGCCAAGTTGATGATAGAGTGCGATGGAAATGGTTTCCACGTCCTTGAAACCGTACGCTTTTCTCATGGTCAATTTCGCTTTGTTGTTGAATCCTTCGACGACTCCTGAAGAAAGTCCCTGCGATTCGAACCAGTTGAGCAACAGTGGCTCGTGCTTACGCAGCGTCTTGGCGATCTTTTGTATTGGCTCAATCCGCGAACGACCTGCGCGAATGCACCATTCGCGAAGGAACTTCGATGCCCACGTCGGCGACGTGTAACTCCAGAACCGATTGAAGTCCTCTCGCATCAGGTAAGCCTTTGTCGTTTTCAGGTTGTATCGGAGCAACTCTCGAAGCTTCACCGTCTGATGGGTCGTGAGATTGCTGCGACGTTTCAGAATGCTC
>JBIKLJ010000339.1:0-4184 GCA_044359895.1 Pirellula sp. | reverse complement strand
TATCCAGTATTCCATCGCCTGACGCTTCGGACCCGCCATATTCAGAAACAAAGATTGGCAAGCCTTTCTGTAGGGCGTAGTCGGCGCGATCACGAAGCCATTGCTTATGAGTTGCGGCGTAAAAGTGCAGTGTATACATGACGTTGGAAACACCAACGATTGGATCGTCCGCGGCTGAATGAACATCTTGATCCCAATTCGGACTTCCCACCAAAATGATGTTATCAGGATCGATTTGGCGAATCGCTTGAATGATCGCCTCCGAATAACTCTTCACAGACTCCCAGGACTCCTTTTCAGGCTCATTGTAGATTTCGTAAATCACGTTGGGGTGATTACCGTATTTTTGGGCCATCGAAATGAAAAATGCTTTGGATTCCTCAAGATGCGAGGACGCGTGATGGTCATGCCAATCAATGATTACATACATTCCATTCTCAATGCATGCGTCAACAACTGCTTCAACAAGCTGGGTCGCTTGCTCAGGCGATTTTAGATAGCCATCGTTGGGCTCGATGCCAACAGCACATCGAACAATGGTGCATTTCCAGTCGTCTTTAAGCCATTTCACAACGTCTTTATTCCAAAACTGTGGCCACCAAACATGCCAACCAAAACTCATTCCTTTCAATACGATTGGTTGCCCCGCCGAATCGACTAACTGCGTCCCTTTCACTGATAATGCCCCGTGCCGATCTACAAATGAGGCCGTACTGGTCTGTCCAACCGCTCGTCCAGTTAGCAGCAAGCAAATTCCAATCAACACGAAAGGGTGCATCACAAATCTATTTTTGGCAAACATAAGGCTGGCTCTCCTAAGAACTACTGAAACGCATTTTGTGGATGTCATTGCGACTGGAGCAGTCCATTCGGTAACACCCTATTCGACTCGCCGTGTTGGCTCGGGCTTTTTCCCTCTGGACACCGTTCTGGTGCCAGTAGCTCGAAACCAAACGTTGCCAATTGACTCTGGCATGTAATCGCTTTAGGCTGGTTCCATCCGGATTTATCATCAACCAATCCGAGCTGATACCTAATGCATGAAAGCTCAACGCTTTTATGATTTTTTCGAATGGTGTACGTGAGCCTGTCTATCGCGGAATCATCTCCATCCTCTCAAAACAAAAAACAAGGTCAGACACTAACGGAGTTCAAGAACCTAAAAATGGGTGATTTTCGTCATGTCAAATACTGACTTTTCCACATTAACCGATGCAGTCCAAGTACGCTTGTACTGTCTTGGCGTAACCCATTTCAAGTGCGTCGGCAATCAATGCGTGTCCGATGGAGACCTCTAAGACCCCTGGGACGGACTTGAGAAACGGAGTTAGATTTTCCAGATTCAAGTCATGACCAGCATTCACGCCAAGCTCCGTTTGGATTGCCGCTTGAGCTGCTGCTACAAACTTTGCTAAGGTACTTTCGCGAGCCGACGTAGGATACGCAGTTGCCCAAGATTCCGTATACAGTTCGATTCGATCTGCACCCAGTGACTTCGCTATCGGAATCATGTCCGGCAAAGGGTCCATGAACAGACTCACGCGCACACCTAAGTCTCGACATTCTTGAATCAAAGGACGAAGCCGCGCTCCGTCCTTTTCCAAATCCCAACCGTGATCGGACGTGCTTTGTGAAACACTGTCCGGAACAAAGGTTGCCTGATCGGGACGAACCTCCCGTATCAAATCCATCAGATTATGAAAGGGGTTTCCTTCGATGTTGAATTCGGCTTTGGGCCAATCTTGAAGGAATGCGTTTAGCTCAAACACATCGGTCCGTCGAATATGTCGTTCGTCTGGCCGAGGGTGGATGGTGATACCATCCGCGCCCGCTTCTAAGCATAACAACGCCGCGCGGACAACGCTTGGGATACCAAGGTGGCGAGTGTTGCGTAACAACGCCACCTTGTTGACGTTGACAGATAAGGCAGTCAAATGCGATTGAGCCATTTCGCTTCGTTATTCGTTCTTTGCGGTCACTCCGGGCCAATCGTCGGTTCGGAATGGGTTTAGCGGTAGTCCATTGTTTGCGAACATATTGCAGATCGGGTTCTGTGCCCAAGCATAGCGAACTGAGACTGGTTTTGGAACTTCGGGCGCCGATACTTGGATACGCCCATCGGGAAGAATGGTCGCCTTGGCGTTGTAGAACTTTTTGTCTTCGCCTGCAATCGTAAATCCACGTGGTTCCCTAACATCAAAGGGGCGCCAGCCGCTTTCGACATACTTGAACTTCACGAGCATCGAGCTTTCGCTAACTTCGCTGGAATCATAGCGAGGGCTTTGGTGATCAATGGAGATACCATATTGTTTTGCCAATGCCCAGCGAGCCAGTCGTTTGCCCACGTCCAATTTGTTCTTGGGATGGATATCTTTCCCTTCGCCAATGTCGATGATCACCGCTTGCCCGCTATTAGCGACCTTATCCATGGTCATGGTTTGAGCTTCACGCAGTTCTGCCCATGGGGAATCACCGGGTTCTGCCTTCTCTGCTTCAAAGTCTGCTAATTGGACCCAATAGAACGGGAAGTCACCTTGGCCCCATTCTTGCCTCCAGTTTTGAATCATCAGTGGGAACAACTCGCGATACTGATAAGCTCTTCCTGCGTTGGATTCACCTTGGTACCAGATGGCGCCCTTGATGCCATAGCCAAGGTGGGATTTCAAAACGCCGTTGTAGATGTTGCCAGGTCGTGCGTTTCCAAACATGGAACCATTGAGCCCGTCCAGTTGCTTTTGCTGTTCCGGCGTTCGTTCCTTGTTGGCTGCTAGGGTTGCATGGACAGTTTCCATATCTACCCATCGTTTCATCAATCCGTCGAAGTTCGAGTTGGCTTTGAGAACGTCGCGATTCACCCACGCTTCCGCTGCGGAGCCGCCCCATGCGTTGTTGATCATGCCAATCGGCACGCCGGTGGTTTGATGCAACTGTCTCGCAAAGAAATAACCTACGGCCGAGAATTCACCGACGGTTTCTGGAGTGCTAACTTTCCATTTACGATCGTCGTGTGTCCAAATCGCTTCTTGTCGACCGATCTGAGGAAAGTTGATCATTCGGATATTGGGATAATTGGCAGACAATCGTTCCAAATCGGGATCGGTCGATTGATTGACATTCCATTGCATGTTGGATTGGCCCGAGCAAATCCAGACTTCTCCGATCAGGACATCGTTGATTTCGATCACGCTGGAGCCTTGTACTCGCAGCTTCAGTGCATCGCCACCCACCTTCATCGGGGGAAGCTTCGTAGTCCATGCTCCCTTTTCATCGGTAGTGGTTTCTGCGCTTTGATCACCGATGGTGATGGTGATTTTCTGACCGGCATTGTCGGTGCCCCAAATCTTGTTCTCTTGGCCCTGCTGAAGCACCATGTGGTCTGAGAAAACATTAGGCAACTTTACGTCTGCCGAACATCGAAGCGAGAATCCGGCCGATGCGAGCAATGAACACGAGTAAATCAAAAGCGATTTTGTTTTCGAAAAAAGCAGTGCGCGATTCATAACCAAGAGACTCCTGGGAAAGGTGGGAGGGAAAGGAGGTAAGTCAGGTCGACTAGACGATGCCAAAAAGCTGAGCCATATGTCGCCAAAACGAATGATGCAGCATACACACAACCACAAGGCATATGTTCATTCCAAGCGGATTAATTGTGTTGCATTCTTCATGCGGGTAAAGCCGAACTCGTCGAATCCAGGCAAATCCCTGCGCTGCCAGTATACCCAAGATAACGATCAGTATAGCTGCTTGCCAACCCGTCACGCAGCCAATCAATATCGATGCCAATACCCAGTGTTGCCGAAGAACTTTGGAATCCTTCGAGCCCAGGAAGAGGGATGTGACCCAGCCCACCAACAGACCGATGATAGCACCCATCAATACCGAAACAACCGCCGAGAGGCCGAACCCAATGGCACCATGGGGTCCTCGCGTCGTCATTCTCATCCAGGGCTCGGACCATTGGACCACTTCACTTGACGAAATTGCAATTCTTGCAATTGCAAAGAGCCCAACAATCACAAGGAATGCTTGAACGGGAAAGGTTTTTTTACCAAGTGTGCCAACAGCCATCATGACGAGCACCGCGTACATGGAAGCATGAAGCACAAAGGTCGAAATCATTTGCCAGTTCGGAAAGAAAACAAGCTCGGTCACCCCTTGCCAACCGCTCAAATCGGCATGAGGTA
>JBIKLJ010000127.1:0-14648 GCA_044359895.1 Pirellula sp. | reverse complement strand
ACGTGTGTGGTTATTCGATCTACACGCATCCCAAAGAGATCCGACGCTTGGTGGGCTACATGCCTGACTTCTTTGGGGTGTACGACGACATGACCGTCATTGAGTACTTGGAATTCTTTGCGGCCGCGTATCGAATCGCCCCTCATGCACGCCGCAAACGTTGTGACGAAATGTTGGAAGTGGTCGACTTGGAATTCAAGCGGGACGCCTATGCAAACACGCTTTCACGAGGCCAGACGCAGCGGTTGGGATTAGCGAGAGTCTTGTTGCACGATCCAGCGGTGTTGTTGTTGGATGAACCTCTTAGTGGATTGGACCCACGGGCACGGATTGAAATGCGAGCGTTGATGCGTCGTTTGGGATCGATGGGGAAGACCATTATTGTCAGCAGTCACATTTTGCCGGAGCTTGCGGACGTCTGTAACAAGGTAGGCATCATCGACTCAGGAGTCTTGATTGCGAACAACGATGTGACAGCCATTATTCGGCAAGTCCGGCCGGACATGGTGATTTTGATTGAACCAGCACAAGCCAAGCAACTCGATCAGGCCGCGAAGATTACCAGCCAAGACAGTATTGTGAAGGACACGAACATCGTGGATGGGATGGTGCGAGTGACGCTACGAGATTATGACGCAGACTATTCGTCCCTTTCAACGCTGCTCGTAAACAATGGCATTGCCATCCGTCGTTTCTCGGAAGAAGAGATCAATCTAGAATCCGCCTTCATGGCCTTCACCAAAGGCGCAGGGGCAAAGATCTAGCGCATCAAAGGGGTCAGGCCTCTTTGATGGTGCTCTGCCATCGAAGAAGGGCAAGTTACTTGCGCGAATGCTATTTCGGGATTTTGATGGAGGGATCGAGCTGCTTGGCAAGCTTAAACGCGGCGGCCGCCTCGCTTTTCTTCCCTTGTTTCGTAAGTAGCATACCCTTCGTCAGCTGAAACTTTGCGGGGTTGGGTGCACCTTGTTCCACAAGAGTCAAGTCAGCTTCCGCTTTCTCTAAATCTCCTGAGTCAGTGTGACAGCATGCGCGCAGAAGAAGCGCATCGGCGTATTGATCTGCCGATAATCCACCTGAGGCGATACTGGCATCTAAAAGAGGCAAAGCGGAAGAGTAGCTTCCGCTATCGATAAACGCGATCGCTTGATCCAGTGAGACTTGCGAGCTTCGTGAGTCCGTTTCCGAAACCGTTTTCTCGCAACCTAGAACCAAGCAACCTAGGAGCAGTAAAAACCAAGGTGCTTTTCGGCCGATCGCAGACAGAACGAAATCAATACTCATAGAAGCACTTTGCTTATTCAACGGAAGCAACTTCACCACCATCTCGTGTGCCCTGAGCTCGCCAAATAATGAGATCGATGGAATCGCTCACGAATCGCACTGATCCGTCTCCCTGTGCTGCATTAACGCCACCTGAGTGCGAACTTCTTGCAGAGATAATCGCGTGTTCACCCGGAGCATCGGGAATGGCGCTGCGTGTTCCACAATCGATTGCTTTCCAATTCGGCGGCGCCACGTGGTTGTACAGGGTGCTCGAATAGAATCCAAAGGGCCATCCATTAGAAAAATCAGTACCAGGCAGCCACCGTCCGGCTGAGTTGAAATTGAATCCGCCGTTGACCTGAGGGGCTTGGGCCAAACAGGTAGCAAACATGACGTCGGCATCGATAAGCCCCTGAGGTCGGCTTAGCATGTTGGTGACGTCTTCTCTCGCGGGAAGACCAGTCAGCGGCTTACCGCTGCCTTTTGTGCGCTCAGAAAAGAAGGTAGTGTTGGACAATCCATCCGTGATTGCCGACGCCGCTAAACCATTGCCGATAGTGAAAGCCCCGTTTCCCTTAGACGAAAAGCCTGCAGGAGATGTACTAACAAGATCATTGCGAGTCGAACCTTCCGAACCACCAAATGGTGTCGAGCCACCGAAGTTGCAGCGATAATTGTTCTCTGTGATCAAAACGCCCGTATTCGGGCACGACGGGCAAATGAACAAGCCAGCTGCATTGGCATAGGCTGCATAATTTGCATTGACCGGGGTGACGCCACCGCCGGTTGTCATACGGACCGAGGTTGGTTTTCCAAAGTCGATCAAGTTGTAGATATTTGTTTGCTCCATGTAGGGCAAAATAAACGTATGAACAGACCGAAAGCCAGTCCATGCATTGGGTGCTAAGGTGGTCGGATACGAGGTGTAGCTCGCTTGAACCACACCGCCAATGGTATAGTCTGGAGCTAATCTGCCCGGAGGAAACTTCCGCATCGCGGACTCGTAATTCAGTGCCGCCAACCCAATTTGCTTCATGTTGTTGGAACACTGCATTCTTCGAGCCGCTTCCCGTGCTGCTTGCACAGCGGGAAGCAACAGCCCAACCAGAATTCCAATGATGGCGATGACTACCAGTAACTCAACCAGGGTAAAGCCACGACGCACTGTCGAATAACTACTCATAATTAAACCTTCTAATCGCACTTGCAGAAATTTTTTTAATAGTTACGCACTTTAACGAAAAGTCGAAGTTCCTCAACATCGCTTAACCTAAAATTAACGTATTTCTGCTTGCGTCGCTGGTTCTCAAGCTGAAGCTTCTACGATAAGTATTTGTTGTTAAGAACCAGTTCTGTTTGTTTATCTAATATTGACGATTTTAGAGAGGAGGTGTTTTTGCTGTTTTGATCAGGAAAGGATATCTCGGTCTAGCAATCGATAGTTGATGGCTTCTTGGACGTGGTGCGCCTTAATGGATTTCCAGAAGATCGTTGCCCGACTCCGCTCTGCTCCCGCTTCCGTCGAGTTTATCTCGGCGGAGCGCACAACTGAACGCTACAATCCAGCGATAAGCTTCATCCTCGATCTCCGTGCGGGTTCATCCCGGCGGGATCAGCGACTTATCCATACTTCCTTCAAAATCGAATCGTGCAGTCGAACTAGAATGACATCACTTTCAACAAACATTGATTTCAGGCGAACGTCACGAAAGGCAGTTCCCTTTGGGAATTGAGCAACTAGTTCAGACGGCGAAAGATCAGAATTGAGTTTTTATTGCCTCGGGAACGATTTCAACTTTCCTTGCAGATACACGAGACGAGCCCAACAAAACGAATATCGGAACCGACAATCCATCGATTTGCTTAAAATCATGGAAGGAAGGGCCCCAACGTCCAAAGTAGCAGGCACGCTCCGCCGTGCCGTCAGCAACGCTCCAGAATCCCCCTGAAAAGTCCTTGTAGGTGGCTAGAGCCCCCCTTGCAGCGTCCTGAAAAAGTCCATTTTTGGGAAAAATACCGATAAGCTGCGAAAAATTGATTGATTTGGCAAACAATTGCAGGTAGACAATCGAAACGTCGGCCTTTCAATGGGTTTGTCGGGCATGGAAAAGCGAGACTACATACTTGTTGGAACGGTTGGGTTCACGAGATCTACAACCATCGAGTATTGTTTTCATGTCAAATCAACTTGCGTCTGTATGGGCGGCAAGGACAGCTTCGCTTTCGAATCGCTTTCCTGCCGTAGTTTTGCACTGTCGATCCTTCATTGGGCGATCCTTCATTGGGCGATCCTTCATTGGGATGGCGGGCATTTTTTTAGGCCTTTGTTTTTTCTGCGAAGCGAAGGGGGATATTGTTTGGACGATCGGGACGGTCACGATTCAGAAATCGGATTTACGATCCGATCGGCTTAATCGCGTATCGGTTCCGGTTTATGCGTCCAGTGTTCAATCGTTCCAGTTGTCAGGTTACAACTTTTCGTTTGAGGTTGGGAGCGACAATTTGAACGGCGAAAATTCGTTGATGCCGCACGGGATCGAGTTCGACGCGACGAATCTGGATCATGTAGGGGCAAGCAACTCGCTACTTACCGCGGGCTGGAACATGCTTACGAATGCGTATCCGACGCAACTCCAGCGTCAGGGCACCGACTTAGTGGTTGCATCGAACATCCCGAACTTTTTCACTGAGATCCAGTTCATGGGAGCGCCTAAGGCGATCTTTAATTTCGAGTTCCTTGTTCCCCATACGATTGCCGCTGGCACGATTGTTCCGATCAATTGGGCCCCTTCATTAGATGACCCAGCCTTCGCAGATGAGCTCCTAAACGAGCACAGTTACAACGCACCGGGAAGCCGGCCATTCATTTTGAATAACGGAGGGATCATTGTTGCGGTTCCAGAACCGGGAACGGCGTTGTTGGCGGGTTTTGTCGGTGTGGCCTCTCTGTTGCGAATAGCGAATCAAAAGATGCGTAGACGAGTTTCGCATCCGCTATCGCTTTAGACTTCCGTTCTATCATTCGAGTACAGCGATGCTTGAACGAGCCTACTGAACCTCGTTCAAGCTTTCTTGTCGCAATTTTTGTGTGATTCTATGTCTCAACGTTATCAAGTCCCTTGGATGTTCTCGATTGTCTCTCGATCAATTTCGCCAAAAGATAAAACAAAGCTCTTAATCGCCAAACGAAGCAGCTTTCGTTTTTTGCTTCTCGAGTCGCTTGAACGTCGCGATGCTCCTGGGGCAATGCTTCCTGTTTCATGGGAAGCCATTCTGGATGTCTTGAGTGTTAAGCCTGATCAACTCTCGAACCTGACAGTTTCTAACAAACGAAAACGATTAGATCTTCCGGCAGAGATTCTTAACGACAAGGCGCAACCTGTATCAAAACCTGCAAGCTTGATTGCCGTTGATTCTTCTCTCAAAATGGCCGCGTTGCAGGGTAGCCATCGTGCTCTGCCGCATGGCAACCTAAGCGACCTGCGGGAACCTCATGTGAATGCAGGCCTGACAAGGCTTTTCCATTTTCAGCATGGTCATGCTGAAGACGGCATCGCATCTCCATCCGATTCCAAACAATCGTTCGATGGTACATCAAGACTTGATGCGAACAGCCTTTTCAGCTCCCCATCCAACACTCGCGATATCGCCAAAGGTGATTCATTGAGCCTGGGAGGGATCGGTGCCAACGGTTCAGGAGGCGGCTCCGGCGGCTCGGAAGGGCAGCAGCAAACCAATCCAACATCCCTAAATGGACAACCAATGGGACCGACGGGGATTCCATCAGAGAGTCTTCACGCGAGCGGCGGCGGATCACCAAACCAAGCGGATCAGCCAAGTATTGGGAGAGGAAATACCAAAAGCAGTTCAGTATCTAGCGAAGCTACCAAACAGCCCATGGCATCGCCATCGAATGCCTCATCACAAGACTCACCCAATCCACAGCCTAGCGAAATTCGATCCGTCCCTACGGTTCCTCATGGGCCTAATTCCATAACCGCCACTCCCTCAATCGACACACGACGCTTCTCACTAGATCGATTGAGCTTACATCTTACCGCTGGGACGCTTGCACCTTCTGTTGATATGGTTTCACCGATACCATCCCAAGGGCAGGCGCGTATTTACGTGGAAGGCGAGCTTGGCAAGGCCATCGACATTGATGGACTCGGCTATTCAACTCGCCTGGTCAAACCGCAGATCGAGATCTTAGTCACCAATTCGAATTCGATCACAGAATCATCTCGAGCTCGGTCCTTGGGGATTCTTCAGTCAAGAGATTTTCGCCAGGATTCTAACCACTTTTCGGGTACGGTCGCTGGCGAGCTTGCTCCTGGTTCGTTGCTTTACGCTCGCGTGGTCGGAACGCACACGTTCGAACACGTTTCTGCCCCGTTCTCTTATTCGACTAGCCGAGACGCCGATTCCGATGGTGTTCATGATCAGCTCGAATTGTCAGCACCACAATCGGACATCAATGGCGATGGTGTTTCGGACCATTCTCAGGCCAACGTCGCATCTTTTCCAGAGTCGCGATTCGGCGAATGGCTATCACTTTCAGCAAGTATCGGAGAGTTCAAAAACATTCGTACATTTCAATCAAACCTACCTTCCGAGCAACAAAAACTGCCTTATGGTTTGATTGGATTCGATGTCGACAATGTACCGATCGGTGGCATATCCATCGTTCGGCTTCAGCTGCCCACCGATTCTTCTACCAACCAATACTGGAAACTTGATTCGCTCTCAAATCAGCTTGTCGACTTTTCATTCAACGGTTCGACAGGTGCGAAATGGGAATCTGGAGCGTTTCTGCTTTATCTGCAAGATGGCGGACGCGGGGATGCAGATGGAATCGCGAATGGCCGTATTGTCGATCCTGGCGGACCTGGCACCTCACCATTTCGTATGTTCTCTATACCGCAATCGAGCTGGATATTTCAAGAAACTGGTGGAACTCAAGGGAATGCCGGTACCTTCTCGAACCAACAAATGATTGAAGGGGATTCGCTACTTTCGAGCCTAACAACGTCGTGGACCGTCCCCGCATCTGCCAACGCCTTGCTCTTTGATTTTCGCATCAAGTTTGATCGCGACTCATCGCAAATCAACGATGCTTTTGAAGTAGGATTTGTTGATACCCTTGGCAATTCTCTTGTTCCTACCTTCGCAGCCAATCGAGATAGTTTCCTAAACGTAACGGAAGGGCAATCGCCTGCATTCGGGACAACAACAAGCTTGAACACGACTTTCATCGGGCAAGAGGTTCTATACCAAGCTGCATTAGACCTTAACTCGGTGCCTGCGGGAACATCGGGAACACTTTTTGTTCGGCTAGTCAACAATGACAATGCGTCTGATCAGGACAACAGCACGGCAGTCCGTCTCTACTTTGACAATAATTCTCCGGCTGCAAATCAAGATTCTTACTCGACGCTGGAAGACACGCCACTCACAGTTCCGGGACCAGGTGTTTTGGGCAATGACTCGGATCCAGAGTCTGATTCGCTCAGGGCAGTTCTAGTCACACAGCCATCTAACGGTAGCGTTGCGTTAGGTCCTGATGGTGGGTTCAACTACCTTCCTTCGCCGAACTTTTTTGGAGTCGATTCGTTTACCTATAACGCAAACGATGGATTCTTAAATTCCTCCGAAGCCACCGTGATAATTTCCGTTGTTGCGGTCAACGATGCACCCGTCGCCATCGACGACAACTATTCAGCTCGATTCAATCAGCCGCTTAGCATTGCGGCTGCAAATGGCTTGCTTCGCAATGACTACGACATCGACAGCACTGGCTTGACGGCGAGCCAAGTCATCGGTGTGGACCAAGGTCCCAATCATGGATCCATCCTACTTCAAGCAGACGGTTCGTTTTCCTATTCGCCTAATACCGGATTTTCGGGAAATGATTTCTTTACATACCGAACATTCGATGGCATGGCTTTCTCAAATCCAGTTCGAGCCAACATTCGCATCGCCCCCACGGTAACCGGCGTTTTCGCCGATTCCACGCTCTGGAGCAATAATTTTGCATTCGCCGCACTCGGCTATCCGCTCATGGGAAATACCCGAAATCTTCCCTGGTTCAATCTCAATCAAATTCGTATTCAATTCTCGGAACCGATCCAGACGGTAAGCTCGGGCGAGGTCGTTATTCATGGATCGCCAACACGAAACATAGACTACAACACGGGGCTTGTTGTTTCGCGCCCTGATTCTCGAACTTTAGAACTGACATTACGATCTGGTCTAGTGTTCACAACAGATCGAATCCAAGTATCGGTTCTCGATTCTGTTCGCGACCTACAAGAAGTATTGATTGACGGAAATGCGGATGGTCTACCAGGGGACCCATTCAATCTTGCATTCGCCGTGGTTCGAGGCGATGTCAACAACTCCAACTCCGTTCTCTCGAGTGATGTTACGTTGGTCAGTCGATCTCAATCAGGTATTGGTACCTACAACCCGTTCATGGATGTGAATGGTAGTGCGTCAATTTTGAGCAATGACGTTACACTTGTTTCTCGCAATCAGTCAGGGCTCGCGACCGCCGATGCATCGATAAACTCGTTGCTTTCGCCTTCGATCATCACGAACCCAACTTCACTCAGTAAATTCTTCGTACCAGATTCATCAGATCGCGTTGCATATCGCTATTCGAGCGATGGTACTTCACGCCGATTTCTACCGACAACGACATCGATGAACGTGCGAGGGTCTGCAATGACTTCTGCAGGCGATAAACTATGGCTTGTTAATGCGAATGACGAAGTTCAAGTGTTTCAACCAGCGACCGGCACACTTCTTGGTAATTGGAAAGCCAATGGAGGAGGTACTAGTGAAGGGATCACCGTTTGGGGAAATGATGCCTGGGTCGTTTCCCAAGGAACTGACAGAGTCTATCGCTTTCAAGAGGGGGCGAGAACCTTGTCGGGAACATTGGATGCCTCCTCTTCTTTCTCGCTTGATTCAGCGAATTCCCAACCTACGGGCATCGTAACGAACGGGGTACATTTTTGGGTAACAGACTCCCTTTCAGATCGAATGTTCATCTACAGCCTGAATGGGGAGCCATTAGGATCGTGGCCTCTTGATCCCGCCAATACGAATGCCACTGGCGTCACATTGAATCCCGCAGGCGGTACGGATTTATGGACCGTCGACAAGGACACGCGAAGGGTCTACACCTACGCCGGAGGGCTTGATTGGCTTTCTTCTGCCCAGTCGAAGCCAGCCCATTCGAGCTTCAGCCTAAGCAGCCAAAACACTGATCCTGAAGATATTGCCGATCCACCACCTTTGGTGGACCCCATGCGTTGGATTGGCACATCAGGTGGGAACTGGAACTCGCCAAGCAATTGGAATTTGAACCGAGTGCCAACAATGAACGATGACGTTGTCATCGATATCCCCAACGGTGATTACAACGTGGACATCAACGGCCAGGCTAATGTTCGCAGCCTCCATGCAATGGATCCTATCCGAGTGCTTTTTGGTGGCACGCTCGATATCGGTTCCACGACGGAATTGTCCGGTTTGAACCTGGAGAGCGGCGGGGTCGCCGAAGGGAACGGCAACATCGTCGTAACTAATGAATTCCTTTGGAGAGGTGGTGCACTACGAGGCAATGGTATCTTCGAACTTGCCGCTACCGCAAGCGGAAGCATCGCGGGCAATAGCATTAAAAATCTAAATCGCTCTTGGATCAATAACGGCCGCGTGACAATGACCAGCCAATTGGCGCTGGGCCCAAACTCAAGTTTTCAGAACAATTCGTCTGGCGAATTTCGAATTGAAAACGATGTGGATATGGTTTTTGGTGATTTTAATCGTGCTTTGACGCCTCGCCCTTTTACCAATTCGGGGACTCTTCGAAAGCCCAACGGTACCGGTGAATCATCGCTTCATTTGGCCATTAACAACACCACAAGCGGAGTCGTGATTGTCGATTCTGGGCTCCTGCGAGTGAACGCCGGGGTATCCAATGCTGGTTCGGTGGCGATTAGTTCTTCGGCTCAATTGACTACCTTTTCGACACAAATCTCCCCTTCAATCGCAACGATCGGATTTCAGCAGACTGCCGGTGTGACTACACTTAACAACGGAACTCTTTCAACTCCTAGCGATCTCGCTAGTGGTCTGCGAATCTCGGGAGGTATTCTCTCTGGAAGTGGTAGTCTCTTCGGTAATGTTCTGAATGCGAGCGAATTGCAAATCGGAAATCCAATCGGCGTTTTGAGCGTCAGCGGAAGTTATGCGCAATCGTCGAACGGACTGCTTTCGATGGACTGGCTTTCTGATCAGCCTATCCTCGGCAACGATCAACTTCGAGTCATAGGAACCGTTTCACTCAATGGAAATATCGCGATCAATAGGACCGGCACTCCAGCGAATGCGTACGAGGTGGTTTTCATCGACAACGATGGCATCGAAGGAACAGCGGGAACGTTCGCTAACCTTCCTAACAGTGCCGTGGTTTCGCTCAATGGACGAGACTACAAAGTGAACTATGCCGGGAACGGCAGCAACAGCAACGATCTTAGTCTTACTCTCGACGCGCCAATGCTTTCCATTCGAAGTGTTCGCCAGCCCGAATCGCAAACAAACTTTCAGTTTACCGTGTCGCTCAATCGGCCAAGCACGGACACGGTTAACGTCGAGTACTTTACCAGCAATGATTCTGCAACCGATCCTTTGGACTACCTAAGTCAAACTGGGACGCTTGAGTTTTTGCCGGGCCAGATATCGCAAACGATTAACATCGACGTCGTCAACGATTCGATGGTTGAAACGACAGAACGATTTTTTGTGAATCTTCATCGACCAATCTTTGCAGGAATTGCCCAGCCAAGTGCAAAAGGTACCATTCTGGATGACGACGGCGATCCGATCACACGCGATAACTTAGGAACGGATTTCTGGCTCACCTTTCCAACCAATCTAGGCGACGCAGGTAGCTCCGCTGGTCCTCAAAGTCTGTTTTTATTTATAACTTCCCCTCATAATACGAACGGGACAGTTTCCATCCCTGGCCTTGGATTCAACCAATCGTTTTCAGTCCAGTCGAACATTACCACGACGGTCAGCATTCCAACCGGTGCGGACCCAAGGGGTGCGAACGGACTCATCCAGAATCTTGGTATTCGTGTTGTGAGCGATCGTGAGGTCGCTGTGTATGGGTTGAATCAAATCTCTCAAACAACGGATGCATACACGGCGATCCCTGTCGATATCCTTGACACGGAATACATAGTGCTCGGTTGGAAGAACACATCCAACAACGTTTTCGCTCGAACACAGATCAACCTTGTAGCCACTGAGAACAATACCAGCGTCTCGATTACGCCTGCTGCTACAGTTATTGGGAGACCTGCTGGCGTTCCGTACACGATCAACCTCAATGCGGGGCAAACTTACCAGCTTCAGGCAAACGGTATTCCGCTCGACTTGTCAGGCACGATTGTTTCATCCAACGAGCCTATCGCAGTTTTCGGAGGTCATTCGTGCGCTAACATCCCCACCGATATACCTCTTTGTGATCACGTCGTCGAGCAGATTCCCCCGACTTCGACATGGGGTACCAACTTCTTTACCGTACCGCTAGCAACCCGGGCTGTCGGCGACACATTTCGAATCGTGGCGTCTCAGGACCAAACTTCGATCAGTATCAATGGGGTCGTAGTTGACATCATTAACAAGGGACAGGTTTTCGAACAACTTTTATCTCAACCATCGCGAATCAAAACGAACCGACCTGTGTTGGTGGCTCAGTATGCAAACGGTCAAGGCTTTGATAACGCTAATGCCGATCCGTTCATGATGTTGATCCCTCCATCGGAACAATTTTTAGCTGAGTACACGGTGAGCACGCCTGCTGCAAACTTTGCAATCAATTATATGAACGTTGTAATTCCAACGGCTGCCGTCGGGGCGTTGAAGATGGATGGAAATCCCATTGCTGAAAACTTGTTCACACCCATTCCGAACAGTAGATACTCAGGGGCTCAAATTCCTGTATCTGTTGGTTCGCATAATTTCACCAGCGAGGTTCCATTTGGCATCTATTCCTACGGCTTCAATGTCTACGATTCGTATGGGTATCCAGGCGGAATGGCTCTGGCCAATATTGCCGATGCCAGAACCTTGGAACTAACCCCCGTTCGATTTGAATCACAACCTGGAATCCAACACGAACTCACTGCTTGGGCATTGGATCAAAACGGATCGCGATTGACAGGCGTGCGCATCGACTTCGAAGTATCGGGGACTCATACCAAACTAGGCTATGCTTTTACCGATAGTTCAGGCATCGCTACCTTTCGATACGCTGGTACGCTTCTCGGAACAGACTTAATCACGGCCTCGATCGGCGATTTAACGCAAACGGCCAAGATGAAATGGATATCGCCTCCTCCTATTATCTCGATCAAGTCTCCAGATAACCTAAGCGTTCACCCCGCTAATATTCCCCTTCTTATTTCTGGCAGCGCGGCTGCCGCTATCCCGGCAGCTCGGATCGTTTCGGTCACCATCGATGGAGTCCCCGTCGGCACAATCGATTCATCGGGAAATTTTTTCGCTCGCGTTGTTCCAAAACCCGGCCAAACAACCTTCCGCTTTACAGCAATCGACTCCTATGGCGCGACCGCTACAGCCTCAATAATCCTCAGGGGACTGGATAGCTCGAAGCCATCCGACATGTTCGAAACTCTTTCCGAGCTACCTAACCTTCGGCTAACACATGGCGTCACTTCATGGAACGAGAAGAAATCTATTCTTTATTCTGAAGTGGAAGTCGCTAACTTAGGTGCCTATCCCGCTAAATCGCCGCTAGTCATCGGTCTCACCAATCTCAGCGACCCTCGTGTTGTCCCGATCGACATTGATGGATACACACCGCAAGGAATTCCCTATTACGATTTAAGCCGCTTTGTTTCTTCGAATAGCCTCGCCCCAAACCAGAAGTCCGATCGAGCGATCGTCGCATTCTACAATCCGGCCGAGTTGCCGTTTACCTTTGACACGGTTCTTATGGCTCAACTGAACCGAGCCCCTCATTTCACCTCCACTCCAATCACATCCGTTGCCTCTGGGAATCTCTATCAGTTTGAAATTCTAGCTACCGATCCAGATGCCGACCCTCTGTCTTATAAGTTGCCGATCGGTCCGAGCGGTATGACCATCGACAATGGATACCTTCGCTGGTCTCCAACCCAGCATGATATCGGCAACCATAATGTTGCTATCTCCGCCATCGATGGACTAGGTGCCACAGCTCGACTTTCTTTCGTTCTGAGCGTTGTTGCTCCGACAGGGAACCGCTCCCCTGTCTTTAGTTCGATTCCGGTTGTCGTTGCTCGCGTCGGTGAAGACTACGAATACACGTTTTCAGCTACCGACGCCGATGGCGATTCTGTTTCGTTTTCTTCCGAAGGCAGTCTTCCCAACGGTGCCTCTATCATCGTAGGCAACAGTACATCGGGCGACGCTACAGCCAAGCTCATCTGGAAACCCACCGCTTCCAATGCAGGTGCAAACCTTATCACCCTGGTCGCTTCGGATGGCAAACCTAATAGTCGCGCGTTGCAATCATTTCAGCTACAGGTCCAACCAGAACTAGGCAACCGTGCGCCTGAGTTTACATCTATCCCAATCACTCAGACCTTACCTGAACTCCCTTATCAATACACGGCCGTCGCAATCGATCCGGATCGGGACCCACTTGTCTTTCAGCTCACATCGGCGCCCAATGGAATGACCATCCAGTCTTCTACAGGTCAAGTCTCCTGGAACCCAACCGCCTCTCAGATAGGTGCTCATGCCGTCGCTATCGAAGTGTCCGATGGCAAAGGTTGGCGCACAACCCAATCTTTCTCCTTACAAGTTCTTAACTCCACTCCAGGAACTCTTACTGGTTCTGTGTTCTTCGATGTGGATGGCGATGGTGTTCGAAACAGTAACGAACCTCCACAAATCAATTGGATCGTGTATCTCGATGCGAACCAAAACAATCGGCTCGACGCTGGTGAAAAATCGACCCTGTCCAATTCGAACGGTGACTACAGCTTAACCAACATCACCCCCGGCTCCTACTCGCTTGCAATCGTAATGCAATCGGGCTGGGCACCCACCCTTCCCGCAGGCCAACGTTATCAAGGGTCGATTCTTGCCAATCAAACGATTAGCAACTTGACCTTCGGCAACACGACACGTGGCTCTAACAACAATCCACCCGACTTTACGTCCAGTCCCCTTGCCTCCGCGATTCGAGGTAAGCGTTATCGCTATACTCCCACCGCCATCGATGCCGACGGCGACTCGCTGACCTTCTCGCTCGACTTCGCACCAACTGGGATGGTTATTGATCCTGCATCCGGTACTCTATCTTGGTTTGTCGATACTAATATGTCGGAATCTCGGGTGACCATCCGAGTCGATGACGGTCAAGGTGGAGGCGATCTTCAGTCGTTCACGCTGACGATCCAGCCCAACCAATCCCCCGAGTTTACTTCGGAGCCTAAACTTAAATCGACCGTTGGTTCACCCTATTCCTACGACGCTCAAGCGTTCGATCAAGACGATCCCTCTGATTCCCTTCGATTCAAGCTTGACACAGAATCGCTCGGTCGCGGGATGACGATCCATGCTTCAACGGGCCTGATCCATTGGCCGAACCCTGTCCTGGGCCTCTACCCGATCGCAATCACCGTAACGGATCCCTACGGTGCGGAATCGATTCAGCGTTACGATCTGGCTGTGAATGTATCTGGTGTGAATCGGCCACCTCAAATCTTGTCGAATCCTTCTGGACAAATCGAACGAGGCAAAACCTTTGTCCACTCGATCGCCGCTTTCGATCCCGATAACGATCCCATCAGTTTTGGTATGGTTGGCCCGCCTCTAGGGATGACTCTGGATGCATCGGGTACGCTGCGTTGGACTCCGACCCTTGTTCAACTTGGCACAACCATTTTCACGTTGGCTGCTAGCGATAGATCCTTGACCCGCACCCGAAACGTAACGCTTGCGGTTGCGAATCATCCCTCCAATGACGCACCCCAGTTTACGACCCAACCACCCGCTGGGGGCTTGGTCGGGAAATCTTACTTTTATGATGCCAATGCATTCGATCCCGAAGGGGATACCCTTCGATTTGAGCTGCTCAGCTCGCCAGACGGCATGACCATCGACGCCCGTTCAGGAATCGTCGATTGGAAACCCAACGCAAATCAAGCTGGCTTCCATCCTATCCGGCTCCGTGTGTCCGATATGCGCGGCGGATCTACCACTCAATCAGCAACCATCGATGTGGGACTTGTCAATCGGCCGCCAGTGATCTCGTCGTCGCCCGTCACGTCCTCTCCTATCAACAAACCCTA
>JBIKLJ010000126.1:0-14656 GCA_044359895.1 Pirellula sp. | reverse complement strand
GAAACCGGTGAGCAGCTTGTCGACCACGACCAAGAGCTTCATCCTGGCCGGTTCCTTCACGAATTGCCGCTTCACTTCGTCTTCGTAGGTCTCAGTTCTGGTCTTGCCCGATTTGGCTTCGATCCCTTTGAGCAGCTCGATGTAGGTGTTGTAGATAAACTGCTTGTCGGTGTCCGTGTTTGCTCCAGTCTCTTCTTTGGTAATGTCCTGGGCTTGGGGATTGTACGAAGTGACGATCGCGCATTTGCCCCTCAGTGGTGTCCCTTGGAAGAGCGTAAAGTACTTTGCTGCCTCGTAGATGCTGGAGGCGACCAAGATAGCGTTTCCTCGTTGAGAGGACAAACGTGGTTTAACGCTGAAGTCGAATACGATGTCCGAAACGATCCGATCCATCCGCGAGCGTGAACTCAAGACGGCTTGCATCGTTCCCCACTGCTTTTTGAGTTCGTCCTTTTGCCACTCGTTTAGCCCCTTGGTTTTGGCCTCAAACCACTGGTCGATCTTCTCGGGCGAACTGAGCCGTTGGTCGATGTCCCTGGCTTCGTAGACTAAATCCAGCACGATGTCGTCCTCGACCGCTTCGCTGAACTTGTAGGTGTGGATATACCCACCAAACACCTCGAAGCTCGTTGCCTTGTCCTTTTTCAAAAGCGGAGTGCCAGTGAAGCCGATGAATACCGCATTAGGCAGCATCGCCTTCATCACGCGGTGCAGTTTGCCACCCTGCGTGCGATGACATTCGTCTACAAACACGAACACTTCACCAACCGTGGCGGATGGCTTGGACTCCAAGTCCTTGATGAACGCATCGAAGTCATCAACATCGCGGCGACCGAACTTGTGGATTAGCGAGCAAAGGAGTCGTGGTTTGGCTTGGCCTAATTGATTGATCAGATCGCGACCGCTGCTGCACCTGGCCATCGTTTCACCAGCGTCTTGGAAAACGTCTTTGATTTGCTTGTCGAGTTCGTCTCGGTCGGTAATGATCGCGACCCGAGCGTTCGGGTTGTTTTCAAGGATCCATTTGCCCAACAGCACCATGACGATGCTTTTGCCGCTCCCTTGCGTGTGCCAAATGATCCCCCCTTTGCGCTGCTGGACGTGCTGTTGTGCTTTCTTGATACCGACGTACTGGTGCACGCGAGGCAGCTTTTTCACACCACCATCGAACAAGACGAAGTCATAGATGAGCTCCAGTAACCGATCCTTGCGGCACATCTTGAGCAGATATTTGTCGAGTTTGAACCGCGAGTTGTCAAACTCGTCTTCTTTCCATTGCAGGAAGTATTTTTCTTCGGTGCCAATCGAACCGTACTTAAGTCCTTCTGAATCGTTGCCTGCAAAGATCAATTGAATCGTGCTGAAGAATCTCTGGTTGAACTCCGGCTGTTGGTTCGAAAGGCTCTGGCGGATTCCTTCACCGATCGAAACACGGCTGTTCTTCAGTTCGATGACGCCGACTGCGATTCCGTTCACGTACAGCACCAAGTCGGGGCGGCGTTCATGGCCACCCTTGAGAGTTACCTCTTCGGCGATCGCAAAGTCATTCTTCGATGAGTCTTTCCAGTTGATGAGGTGGACGGTTTCCGTAACCTTCCCAGCCTCGGTTTTAACTGGCACTCCATATCGGAGCTGTTTGTAAACCGCTTTGTTATTCTCGTACAAACCGCGATCGTGGTTGTCGGCCTCAACCCGCAACAAGTAAATCGCTCGGCTGATTTGCTGGTCGTTATAACCGGCCTTGCGAAGGTAAGTAGTAAGCAGTGTTTCCTCTACATTGGAGTTTCCCAGGCGGTCAGTCCAATCGCCGACGTATCGATACTTGAGTTCATCGCGGAACAGTGCGATCACTCGGTTCTGAGTTGCTCGTTCGGGTTTTCCGATATCGTTCATGAGCGTCTCGATCCATTCAACCCGAACTGTCGTGTCTTTAAAGCGTCCATCCAATAACTCTCTCGCTTTAGGATGTCATTCTCTGAAGCATGCGTATCTGCAATTTCCAAAATCGAATACTGAAAATGATTGGCGTATTCCGTACTATTGCTTTGGATCAGTCGCTTTAGTTCGACGTTGCCACCATGGCCATTCGAAGCATAGGCACACCATCGCTGCCATATTCCCACCGTTCCAGAGGCCTTGCCAACATAGTGCATTCCGGTCGAAACATCGGTGATGAGATATACCCCCTTGATATGCTCCAGTGGTTTGTGCCAAGACGGGATCTGCTGCTGGACAATAGTTCTCAGAGTTTGGTGGCTGATGATGACTGCGTTGTAGCCTGGAAAGTCGGCGATCGTCATCGGTTCACGTCTGATTTCAACGATGGGGAAAACCGTTTCGTTTGGTTTGTACCAAATGTACGACTGGCGTGTCCTAGTGTGGCTGACGATTACTCTCCCGATCAGAACTTCCTGTTTGGGCAGCAACTTTAGTTTATAGAGGTGTTGCCCTTCGAACTTCGGATGATCTATGCGATCAATCTTCTTGAAAACCCCGACGAAGAGCCATTCGCGGTTCCCAAGGTCGATTAGGCTAAGAACATGCTCACAGTCGAAGTTTCGTTTCGTCTGATGTTCTTGCCAGGCATTAAATCGCCCCGCGTAGAATTCGTCGATCGGATGTTCGCGGCCATTCCAGCCAGCCAAGTGAATTTTTGTTTCCTGCCAATCAATTTGCATTCCGCAGGATTCCAAGATTGGTATTAGCGTCAGCATCGTTCACCTTTTTTAAATGCACGGTTGGGGAACGATACTCCGACATGGGAGTTGCCTTTTCGGGCCGTCCATTCACCAGGGTATTGATATTTCCGTTCATCGCGAAACATTGCTATCACTCGATATTGGGTAGTCCGTTCGGGTTTGCCAACACTCATTCCAATACCTCCCAGTGGCCACCTTTGGCGGGCCCAATACGGCCGATGATTTCTTGTTCTCGAAGTTTGCGGATTTGCTTTTCAACAGCGCTTTCCGTGACCCCAAGGCTCAGTGCCATTTCAGGGATGGTAATCTGAGGGTTTTTCTTAATCAATCGTATGATTCTTTGCCCCGCTCGTCCGACCGTTTTTCCCTCAGCTTTCCCCTCAGTTTCCCCCTCAGTTTTCCCCGACATTTTCCCCGACATTTTCCCCGAACTTTTCCCCGAACCAGACTCGGAATCTCTTGCCTTTTCAAAGCCAAGTCGAGGAATGGTCAGCACAAATCCGTCGCGGTATGAAAAGATAGGTTCTGGCAGCCCTGCCTCCCGACAAAGGCGGATCATATCCCCGGTTCCAGTACCCATTCGTTCGATGTATTGGGTCAGATACATCGGCTCGGCGATCAATGGATTGCGCGGTACCGATGCGTGGGAATGCCGCAGCGACTCAAACGTCAAACTATCGGGGAGTCGCCCGGGATTGGATATCTCTAGGCGATCTGCGAACAGCATCACTTGAACGCTTGCGTTGCTGGCATAGTCGCGGTGTACCACGGCGTTAACAATGCCCTCCGCAACTACATCCCGAGGGATCTCGTAAGTAACGGGAGCTTGTGAACTTTGGGAACGAGTCCCAACACGGGCCGCGATCTTGGACATCACAAAGTCGATCGCCTGGTCCACCAATTGAAACACAGTCCCCTTGTACGATTGGTAAGAGGGAATTGGCTTGGCGACCTCGGTCCCATGGAAGTGGGCGCATTTGATCTCTGAGGTAGGAAAAAAAGACTGAGGCCTTTTCCCAAAAAGCATCACAGCCGCATTCGTTGGTCGACCTGCATCCAGTAAATCCAAATGCGACAACAGTTCGGCAGGTGCAGTCGATTCGGCCAAGGGGAAATTGCGTGCGTAACGCGCCTGTCGAATGAAGGCCACCATCGCATCTGCATCCAGATCCTCCTGCTTCGCCCTGAGACAGGGAGCGGCATCCCACGGACCAACGCTAATCAATTGATGTTCTACTAGATAGTCGACTAGCGATGCATAAACCGCAGTCTTGAGCGTGGACAAATCGTTAAAACGACGGCGGATCAATTCGTTTCCCGCCCGACCGATCAATCCCTGCATCTTCGAGTGCTTGTCCTTGTCGTTTGTACCTTTGACGTAAACGAGTCTAGTCTTTCCTAGTTCCGAGGCGACATTAAATTCACGTTCTGTGGGTGAGAGGCCATTGTGATCTTCCCAACCGTATTCGTTTCCTAGCAAGCCCATGTACAGATCGCAAGCGGCCACTTCTGTCAGGTAGGCATCATCAGCTCGACGGTCTGCGGCTGGCAAATCTTCAAATAAAAACACGTCAAAGAATTGCTTTAGGAGCGGATCTGCCTGCAGGTACTCGCGCAAGCCCAAGCGTTCCTCTTGGAATTCTTTCTGCACACTGCTGATAAAAATACGCTTCTTGGTCACCGCTAATCCCATCGTACGTTGTAGGGCGTTCTTCTATGGCAATTCTACTCGAACCGATCGATGTACTTGCGAATTCGAACGTTGGTATAGCTGTTTGCTTCCGAGAGAACATGATCGCGAATGACTGCAGCGACAGCCTGCCTATCAATGTGCGGTTCCACTCGATCGTCACCTTCTGTGAATCCCCAGTCCTCGCCTTCGGATGTTTGGAACCAGATAGCCGCTAATTCATGCTCCTGTAGCTGTTCCATCTCTCCCTCAATTTCGAGATCGATAGTTTCGACATAAACATTCCAATAAATCGATTGTTCGAATTGGACCTGTACGCAGATCTCCTCCCACGCATTTTTCAAAGGTGAGTCGTCACCCGAAAGTGTTGTTGAGTTGGTTCGCAAATGTCGAATCACTCGATGCGATACACGATTGCAGATGTCGTCTGCGAATTTCCCCAATACAATCCATTCGTAAATCAGCTTACTCATACCAATCGAATCCTCCCAGTGAGCAACTCTTGCATCATTCCTTGTTTGATCTCTCGTGCTTTGGCAAGCTTCGATTCGAGTGACTCGATCTCGGTGTCCATGTCGGAGAGGACGACTGCGATGGCAGATTGTTCTGCCAGCGAGGGTGTCGAAATCTCCGTGGCTTTGAAGACCGACATTCCTACAAGGTTTTGCATCGCCCCACCTTGTGTGTTGTCTATGATAAAAGCCTGGAAACAATCCCACGCAAAGTAGTGGTAGAAAAAACTAGGCACGATGATTGATTCGTTGACTCGGATTAACAATAGAGCTTGGTTAATCACACCCACTGGGCTTCCTAAAGGCACTCGATAGATCCGCCCTATGGTGCCAGAGCAACTGACAATAAAATCCCCATGCCGAATTTCGAATCGACGCAGTTCGGCAAATTTTGATTGGTTGATGAAGTATCGAAAGTCGGTAGAAGTTCGGTAGATTGCATTTCTTTGCTCGTAAACGGCAATGCCCTTATCTACGAAAAATTCCTTTTTCAAAGTGCCTCCGAAGGGTCCACGAACCAAACCGCCATCAATACAAAGTTCTTTGAGTTGCCGCCGCAACCATGCGCCACTGAAGCCTGGCAGTCGGCGTTTTCCTGTGAGCAATTCCTGTATGGCACCTTGTTTGATCTGACGCTTCTTGGCGATCAGTTGCTCGAGCGATTCGATCCATGCATCCGCATCCGATAACGCGCCAGCGATCGCCTCTTGCTCGGTGAGGGTGGGAGGGATTGCCGTGAAGAATGCAGACAACTCTTCTCGATTGATCTTGGGCATTCCGCTTCGAACGGAAACTGAGTCGGCGTATTTAGAAAATCGATGTCCGAGTATCACTCCAAACAAATAGCCTGCACAAGTACGTTCCGAAGGTCGTAACGGATACATGTCTGCGCTGCATAGACCATCAAAATCCGCTAGCGTCGCTTTTCGAAGATAGGGACGTATCTTGCTATAGAGTACGTCTTTCGGAGCGAATAAGTATTTTCCACTGATCGCTTTCTGATCCGCAGCCGTTTCTTTTTTTAATAAGCGACCAGTTCCTGATTCGATATGATCGGGCGCTACCAACACCATCGACCGAAAAGGTTCTTGTTTTGGGTCTACTTGGCCACTTGGTATGCTCGCTAATGCATCAAAGCCGCAGATCAGCCAATCCTCTGGTATCAGTCCTACTTCCGTTTGCATGAACCCCTTCTTCACTGCCATGCGAAACCCATCCTCTCTAGGTGCGCTCGCACCTTGGATTCCATCGCGTCGGCTTGCTCGGCCAGGGCTGGCAACGGCCTGTTGTATCGCTCAGCCAACTCCTTGACTCGCTGCGTGAGCGTTTGGCTGATCCGATCCATCTCGCCATGGATATCGGTATCAATGGTGGCCATCCACTTGCCGTCAACCACCAACGTCTTAACGTCGGATTCATTAAGCTTGGCATATTGAGCTAGAGCCTTGGTGTCGAGCGCTGACTCCATGTCATTCAATTGCTTCTTGACGACGGCTTCTTTGGTATTGAACTCAAGCCACTCGGTCAAGACAGCCAACTCCTCTTTGGCTTCCTTGTCCCCTTTGATCTCTTTGATCCGAGCTGCGACGTTTGCTTTGTTGACCCTCTCCAGTTCCGAAAGCAATCCTTCCTCGCCACCATTCTCTTCTTCGATCTCAGCCATCTTGCTTGAGAGCGACTCGAGTTCAGCGCTTTTGGCGTCGATCGCTTCTTGCTCCTTGGCGAAGTACCTTGCAACGATCAGCGACTTGGGAATCAGATCGCAAGCCCAGCCTTTGTCTTTTTGTTTTCCCTTCTTGTCGTTCTCGATGATGCGAGACGGCTCGGCTTTCCATCCATCGGCAGAAATCGCGTAGCAATCGTCCTGCATCGCTCCTGACCAGTAGTCCATCAAGTGCTGGTAAATGTCGTAGGCATCAAGGATCGACAGATTTGAATGGAGGATCGACACATCGCCGTGGGGCCTGTAGTGATCGAGCAGGCTGTCGGACAACTTGGCGATCATTTGCTTGGGAGGAAATCCAGGCTTGAGTCCCTTGAGCGTCTTGGACGACTTTTCACGCCAAGCAGCAAAGTGGTTGTTCATTCCACCGATGAAGGCCGTGAACTCGGGATGCTCGTAGATGGTCTTTTTGATGTCCGCTTTGTCGACCTTCAAGTCGAGGTAGCCTTTGCGGTTCTTCTTGAACAGCGACTGCTGAAGTTTGGGGCACACCGCCCAGTAGGCTTCCAGGGCTTGGACATCCTCTTCGGGAATACCACCTTGGAGATGGCCAGCGATGTCCTGTAAGTCTTCGGCTTGCTGGCTATCGATGTAGCGAGGCAAGTTCAGGTTGAAGTCGTTCTTTTCGATTTCCTCGAGCGGCACCATCCGCGAGTAACGTGGTAGTTCGGACTGCTTGTTGAACACATCGACGATCTTGTGGATATCCTGATCGCGCAGACGGTTCTTTGGCCCATCCTTCATGTAGCCCGCGCTCGCGTCGATCATGAAGATCCCTTTGCGAGCCTGTGCGTACTCCTTGTCGATCACCAAGATGCAAGCAGGGATGCCAGTGCCGTAGAACAAGTTGGCTGGCAGGCCGATGATCCCTTTGATGTAGCCTTTGCGGAGTAGGTTGCGACGAATTTCGGCTTCGGCATTCCCTCGGAACAACACCCCGTGCGGAAGAATACAAGTTCCTTTGCCAGTGGACTTCAGCGAACGCACGATGTGGAGCAGGTAGGCATAGTCTCCTTGTTTGCCAGGAGGGACACCGAACCCTGAGAAACGATCGAAGGGATCGTTGTCGGGATCGAGGCCCGTACTCCAGCGTTTGTCCGAGAACGGAGGATTGGCGACCACGAAGTCGAATTGCTTGAGCGAGTCCCCATCTTTGAATTTAGGATCGGTAAGCGTATTGCCCTGAACGATCGATGCTGTTGGGGTGTTGTGCAGGATCATGTTCATTCGGGCCAAGACAGCGGTTGCCGAGTCCTTTTCCTGCCCGTAGAGCGTTACCGCCGTCGGTGCCTCGTGCGCGACCTTGAGCAGCAATGAGCCCGAACCACAGGTAGGATCGCTCACAGTCGTGTTCGCACTGGTCTTGGTTGTCGAGATGCCGATGATCCGAGCCATGATTAGGCTGACTTCAGCAGGCGTTAGGAATTGGCCTTTGCTCTTGCCGCTTTCGACAGCAAAGTGCCGCATCAGGTATTCGTAAGCATCACCGAGGATATCGTCGCCATCGGCTCGATTCTTGGAGAAGTCGAGTGCAGGGTTTTCGAAGATCGCGATGAGGTTGGTCAGGCGATCGACCATTTCCTTTCCGCTGCCGAGCTTCGATGGATCGTTGAAGTCGGGCATGTCCGACAATTGGTTCGCACTGGCTAACGGCGCGACGATCTTTTTGTTGATCTGGTCACCGATGTCGGTTTTGCCTTTGAGGGCAACCATATCTTTGAAGCTCGCACCATCGGGAATCTTGATGGGGGCGAAAGGTTGGCCTGCGTACTTGTCGCTGACGTATTTGATGAACAGCAGCACCAGCACGTAGTCTTTGTACTGGCTCGCGTCCATGCCACCACGGAGTTCATCGCAGCTAGACCAAAGGGAGGAATAGAGTTCGGATTTCTTCAAAGCCATGCGGACGTGTTCTTTGCAATATGCGTTACTTGGTGACCTTGATCGGTCGAGCAGTCTTCTTCAAAAAGGCGTCTAGGTCACTTCGCTTGAATAGCCGATAGCTATTCGCTGGATTCCGGTGCATCGGTAGTTCGCCACGAGCGGCCCAATTACGGATCGTGTTGTCGTGGACGCCGAGGTACTCAGCAGCTTCTGAGGTGTGCATGTAGTCAGACAATTTGTTCATGGTTTTTTGTCTCGCTATGTTGGGGGCGATGTTCACCAAGGCACCAGCTTAACAAACCCTCCAAGGGTTGAACATCACACTGCGATTCTTCGCCAATCGAGGCACAGGTCGCGGACGATCACCAAAAGGTGGGTAATGGCGACCGTCCCACGCTCGGCTTGGCCTGTGAGTAGCGACTTCGAGCGAATACCTGGTTACCGCGAATGTATCGACTGCAGTGGACGAGTGCATCGTAAAGCAAAGGCGCTACCAGATTGCGATAAAGGAACTGCGGGCCGATGTCGATAAACCCTCAAGGTGTGTACAAATAATTGACCGCGCGGCAAGACTGGAACACGGACGCAGCGATGGGACTGTTTTCACGAAAATCTCGGACAAATGCGGATGAGTTTAGCCGAGAGTTCTTCGACAAGTTTGTTTTTGGCTCTGTTCGCGGAATGGATTTAGAAGCGTCATATGCCGAGGTTATCCGCACAGACATCTCTAAATTAGATTCGTCGTTTGCAGCCGTCAGGCTTGAGAATTTGACTGAAGAGTTGCGAGCGGTACACCTGGAAATGACTAACGCCGCTTGGACCCACGCATCAAAGTGGGAGGTTGCTTCCGAAGTGAGCAAATTCACCAAGCAATATCTCACAGACCTTGACCGACTGGACCTCTGGGACGCGATGGGTTCTTACAATCAGATGGTTGCCCAGTCAGCTACAAAAGGGGAGGACGAACACTTACAGGCCGTCATAAAAAAGCAGCGTTTCGACCTATTCAACGATTTGGTCGATAAGGAATTGGACCGAGAATGGGCTGGCGACGCGATCGCACGAGTCGCAAACCGCCTTGGTTCGGAGCGAAGTCGGAAGACAGGCAAGATGCAAGGATTTGTCGGCATTCGGATGATGAGTCGCCTTGGGCTTGAAGGCTCTGAACAGATTGTCGACAGTCTTGCAGCCGTGTCCCACGGTTTCTATCAAGGATCAACGCAGGCGTTAAATAAGGTGGAGCTGGTTCTGTAGCCGTTGCACACTGTCTCCCGCGCCCGCGTTCGAGGATTGCAATCGAAATCCCAGGAATAGCCCAAACCCTCACGTCCCCCTATCGCTTGCAGCTATGCCGTTGATAGGCTATTTGTCGCCATCCTCAAGCATTAAGTCGGAAACCCTCGCACCTCATCGATAGCCATCTTCTCTCGCTTCACCGTCTCCTGCTCGTTCTCTTCATCCTTCAACGCCGTAGCAAAGGAATTTCGAACAGGCTCGAATTGACGTTTCCAACCAGCCCAACGCTGCCCATGACAACACTGGGGTTATTGATCGATCAAGTTGGACAACAACCACTGACGTTATGTCATAGGAATGGACCCGACGACGCAAGTCAAAAAGCACATTTATGGGAGGGTGGTGTAGTCGATGTTCGAAGAAGGGTGGCCGATCGGGATCAATTTCCGGCCAACCACGAAGTACCAGGATTGACACCATGTCAAACTCGGGCAGCATTGCGGCCAGAAGATTGCTGACACGATCGATCGACACCGCTGATTTCCTTCCCTCGCGCGTGCGCGTGAAGGATTCAAGTTTTTTCCCGCCTTTGACCTGCCTTGGGATACGTCCCCCAACAGCCCTCATGCATCGCCTTCTGCGGGTTTTCCACCACGTTTACCGCCTAAACGCAGTACTACTCATGTTTTCATCAGTCCGGTAGGAGCCTGTCATTGGATCGTACCGAAGCAGTCCGTTCTGCGGTGCCGGTACGAACGCCACTGCGCAATCAGAATCGGCCTCAGAAACGTTCTTTGAGGGCATCCCGATCAGCGACATCCCTTTTCCTGTCCGGCGAACGTTGATCCATCTAAGAATGCTCTCCAAGCTCCGTGGGTCGTATTCGCCACGGTGGGCGTACTGCTTGGCTGTGTCACCAGCTATCCCCGCGAGATCGCCAATCAAGTCGTAGTCGATTCGCACCAGCGTGTTTCGGCTTCCTTTTTGTCGCATACTAGCTCCTGCGATGATGGCCCCAATACCGCAATTGTTTTTGTCTGTCAGTCTGGAGGGATGCCGTAAGGAGTCCCGAGACGCCCCCCCATCGGTCCGGTTCATTTCCCGGTCGGCTCTCGCTTCCAGCCTTGTTTCACCCACCGTCGTGCAGTCCGCCACCACCATCGAGCAGCGGAAGTGGGTGCAATTGTACCCAGTTTTGTTTTGTTTCGTCGTCGTGAAGTCGCAGCCGAAGACTTGATTGAACCAAGCCCACACAGCTCCCTGGGCGCTTGCTTGGAGGAGGAATTTAGCGTTTGACTTCAATGTCGTCAGCGGTTCCAGGCTTGCCATCCGGACCGTTCGAGATGATTTTGAATGTTTTCCCTGTTCTCGAATACTTGTACGAACCTCCCCAAGGGTCACTTGCGATAGGCCTATCAAGCTTTTGAACCCATGCAGACTTATCTTCTAAGTCGGCTGGAATTTCGTGCAAGGCAACGATGTCGTTTGGTAACTGTCCAACTTCTAGTTGGTACTGACTTAGGGCGTTCCCCAGTATGCCTAAATATATCCGGGCTTGCTTGACCTTTGCTTCTTCAAGCGATCGACTTTCGTAGGGAATGCCGACAGAGAATGGGTTTGTGGGAACTAGCGGCGAACTTGGTCGCAGCAACAATGCCCCCCCAATAATCGCTAACGCAATCAAGAACGCACCAGCCAAGACAGCGACGACTAACGGATTTTTCATTTCACCACCAAATAACGTAGGGACAGGGCAAAAGCCACATGGGTAATATTGCAAAGTTGAGCAATTAAATCATATCTTACACCATTTGGGTGGCGCGAGTTCTCGGTCGATCGTCTGTTTCCCAAAAATGCCTGTCGACCTTACGACTGCACAATTTCGGAAGTAATTTGGTCTTGCCGATTCTGCCTGATTCGCGGCCTTCTATACGCTCGTTTAACGCATCCGGAGCGTTGAATGACCCGAATGCCAGCCAACGCTCTCCAAACGCTACCGCGAGCCAAGAAAGAGGCAAATCAAGGATTCTTGACCACCGAACACCGAGCCAATTCCAAACACTGCTTGCGAGCTTTCTTGGTCAACATTGGCCATAAATCGATTAGTTCTGCCAAATCGCTCGGGATGTTACCACCGGCGTTACCACCGTTTGCAAAACCATGCGATTTCCCTGGTGATTTCGTACTGTGTTCGTCCCCTTGCGGGGGCACTTCTGTTGAGAATCCCTAGGATTCTTTCTCTGTCATAAGCCAAAACTCCCAAGCGTTTTTTTCTTGCTTGGTGGAAGGTCAGGTTTCTATCCAGGAATAGGTTGTCTCATACAAGCCTTGCTGGAGACTTTGTGTGATGCCCATTGCTTCAGAAATATTGGGAGAGTCGCTTGCAGTCAAAGGTTTGGCTACATCGCCGAGACATTCGATGCCTGAGGACTTCAGGGGGGTGTTTGGGTTCAGGCTTTTGATGACGGCGTTGCATCAATGAGATTCCCCGTGTTGACCCAGGGAGTGCCGTAGTACCCGGTCATTTTGCTTCCTCGCGGGCTTGTTCTTCCGCAGTGCGTAAAGTGTTTTCCAATTCACGTCGCAACTCGTCTCTGTTGGGAAGGTAAAGTTGATATTTCTGCACGAATAATTGGCTATTCATTCCATAGGTTGCGTATTCCACCAGTAACTCATCTTTTTCGCGACTCATTATGATGCCGATCGGTGGGTTATCTCCCTCGATGTTCTCTTCGACTGCGAAGTAGCCAAGATACATGTTCATTTGTCCGATGTCGTAATGTTGCACGTCGTCCAGCTTCAGGTCGATCAATACAAAGCAACGCAAAATGCGGTGATAGAACACCAGATCGACATAGTAGTGAGTATTGCTGAGCGTAATGCGGTATTGGCGTCCGACGAACGTAAAGCCCTTTCCCAATTCGAGCAGGAATGGTTGCAGTTGGTCGCACAGTCGGGCTTCGATATTTGTCTCGGAGAGCGAATGCGGCTCGGATATCTTCAGGAACTCAAATACAAAGGGGTCTCGCAGCAAGTCCGTCGGCTGAGCAATGACCTGCCCATCAGCCGCGAGCTTGAGTATCGCCTCCTTGTCTTTGCCAACCGCCAAGCGGAGGAAAAGTGACGATTTCTTCTGCCGCTGAAGCTCCGGAACGGACCATTTCTCACGGATTGCTTGTCGCTCGTAAAAGCTGCGTTCCAACGGATCTTGGACCTTTAATAGTTCCACATAATGAGACCAGCCCAATAAGTGCGAAGGCTTCGCACTTATTGGGAATTCGATGTAAAGCTGACGCATGCGAACCAAGTTGCTACGGCTGAAACCCTTGCCGTGAAGAAGAGTTAGGTCACGGCTTAGAGTTTCGAGCAACGCCTTGCCGTATTCGGCTCGGACCTTGCCGCCTTGCTCGAATTCGACAATGTCATGGCCGATCTGCCAATAGGTTTCGGTAATGTGAACGTTCACGGACTGTTCTGCTCGAACTCGCCCCGTCGTATAAACATCCGATATTCGGCTCACAAGCTTTTGGTAGCCGTCGTCGTGCATCAGTTTATTCACTTCGATATCCCTCCAATCATTTTCAACATACTATCGGTCCCCCGCATGCAGCTTGGTCTCAACCGTTAGCGATGGAACCCAAGGCATCCGGCACGCCTATTGTAAAGCGAAAGCATTTTAGGGTCCGAATTTTGAGGAAAACCACCCAGTGGAATTGATGTATGTTTGTTTATCGTTAGCGTCGCATAAGCTCGCGCAGGATGATAAGACTCCAACCCAAACGAAGCTTCCAAGCGTTTTTTCCTAGCTTGGTTGAAGGTCAGGTTTCTTTCCAAGCCCGAAGCATGGGCTCACGTTCAATGGCATCTCCTTTCACGTGATCGCGTTCAGCCACAATGCGGCGGATTGCGCCCGCTTTGTGTGGCCATGAGCCATAACCCATTTGGGCGAGACTCTGTGAATATCCCAACCGGATTCTGCTTCTTGCGTAGAATGACAAAGGGTGCTTTATCAAAGACCATTCCAATCGAGTGAGGACTCTCCGATGGACCAGGCTTTAGAATCTCAGTCAGCCCAGCGTCAAGTAAGCCTCTCAACCCTCTTTTGGTTGATGGTGGCTAGCGCGTTTCTTTTGGCACACGCTCGATCCCTGGGGGCCGACGGGTTGCGGTTGCTTGGCTACTATCTCCTGTTTGTTGTCCTGTGTTCCGCGCTCGTCGGAATCGTATTTGGCCGGTGGGCCGATGTGGCGTATTGGTCTGCACTGACCAGCTTGCTCGCATTTCTTGCCGTCGCAGGTGGTCATTTGCCAGACCCGAGTATTGGAGTCGGTTGGGGGTTGGTTGGAGCTGCATGTGGGGCGATGATTGGACTGGCAAGCCCCAAAAACTTCTTGCTTGGCGTGCTGGTTTCTGGAACGGTAGGGCTGGTTGCGATGCTGGTCGTCGTGCTATGCCATCAAGTGAAAATCGACCAGCTGATTGCCTTTGACATCGGCTGCTCGGCAGTGGTGGGCGCAACACTTCGGCCCTTTGGAGATCTCCTCAAGTGGTTTGAGGCCAAGAGCAAAAACCCGCGTGCGGTGCTTGCGGCTTGGCTTGCAATCTGTGTCATGGTCGGCAACATGCTGGTTCCTGTTTTGGCCGGAATCCACCGCTAAAAGCCACGAAACAAATCCTCGAAATCCTTGCCTGAAGTCCGCCTGCGGCCTCCTTAGGATACAATCCAGGGACACGCCGCTCATTCAGCAAGAAGGCCTTCGCTTGAAGCTCGCCCGCAAGTCGAATGACCATCAGTACTCGAGGAAAAAATGCATCACTTGAACTTCAATCGTCTCACAAAAACGTTGTGCCTAGCACTTCTTGGCTTGGCAGTTTCTTGCTCCATCGTTGCCCCAGTTCGCAGCCAAAGCGT
>JBIKLJ010000017.1:0-41881 GCA_044359895.1 Pirellula sp. | reverse complement strand
GTTTCGAACATCAAGGAACTTGTTCCAGTTCTCGAGCAAGTGGTTCAACAAGGCAAGCCATTGTTGATTATCGCTGAAGATGTCGAAGGCGAAGCGTTGGCAACTCTCGTGATCAACCGCCTTCGCGGAACCTTGCAAATCGCAGCCGTAAAGGCTCCTGGTTACGGCGATCGTCGCAAGGCCATGATGGAAGACATCGGCATCTTGACCAATGCAACTCCTGTCTTCGAAGCACTGGGCAAGAAGCTTGACACGTTGACTCTTGCCGACCTGGGTCGCGCTAAGAAAGTTATCATCGACAAGGACAACACCACCATTATCGAAGGTTCCGGCAAGGCGAGCGATATCAAAGCACGCATCGACCAGATCCGTCGCGAAATCGAAAACACTTCCAGCGATTATGATCGCGAGAAGTTGGAAGAGCGATTGGCCAAGCTCGCAGGCGGCGTTGCTAAGGTAAACGTCGGCGCTGCAACCGAAAGCGAAATGAAAGAAAAGAAAGCTCGTGTCGAAGATGCCTTGCATGCCACACGCGCAGCGATCGAAGAAGGTATTCTGCCAGGCGGCGGAGTTGCTTTGTTACGTGCTTCGAGCCAAGTGACTCCAGCCGAAACGCTGACCACGGACGAAGTGACCGGTTACAACATCGTTCTGCGTGCTTGCCGAGCACCGATCACCATGATCGCGTCGAACGCAGGCCAAGATGGTGGAATCGTTTGTGCCAAAGTCGTTGAGTCCAAGGGCAATAACGGCTACAACGCATTGACCAACGTCTACGAAGACATGGTCAAGGCCGGCGTTATCGACCCAACCAAGGTGACTCGTACCGCTCTGGCTAACGCAGCATCCGTTTCGACGCTGTTGTTGACCAGCGACGCATTGATCGCCGAAAAGCCAAAGGATGATCATGGCCACGGCAAGAAGTCTGGTGGTCACGGCGGCGACTACGATATGTACTAAGCCAACGAGGCGTGTACGATAGAAGAAACCAAAAACCTCGGCGGGCACGTCGAGGTTTTTTTATTTACCGACAAAGCAAACCGAAGGACCCACTCTCGATTCTTGGTTAGCGAATGGCTACCGAACCATGGCCGTTGGCGATCAAGCCAGCCATGTACCCACCTTTGAAGCCAGCGTCGATGTTGACGACAGCCACATTGGAAGCACAGCAATTGAGCATACTAAGCAGGGCAGATAGACCTGCAAAGTTGGCCCCGTAACCTACACTGGTTGGGACGGCAATGACCGGGCAGGCCACATGCCCCCCTAAGACGCTTGGCAGCGCCCCTTCCATGCCAGCCACACACACGATTGCGGACATTTTTTGCAACAGAGGCACTTGGGACATCAGCCGATAGGGCCCCGCCACGCCAACATCTTGAATCAAGACGGTGGGTACACCCATCCAAGCAAGAGTTTCTTGCGCCTCAACCGCCACGGATTCGTCAGTGGTTCCAGCGCTAACCACTGCCACGCGAACCGATTTTGATCTTGGGTCGTCCTTGGGAATGCAAACTTCTTCCGGGGCGATCGGAGCCCGCTGCTTGCCGATTCGCAGCGTTTTTCCAACATGGTTCCATCGATGAAAATCGAACCAGTCCGAAAGAGTCCGCACCTGCTCCGGCGATACTCGAGTGACCAAAATTTCTTCGTTGGCCTCGAAAAGAATTTCGGTGACCTTTCGAATGGCATCAGGTGATTTGCCAAGCCCGTAGATCACTTCAGGATATCCACATCGACGCTTGCGATCGGTGTCGGGTGTGACGGACCCTTGAGTCGCAACCGCGAGTTCTAATATTCTTTGACCAAGTTCAATCGCCGTGGATTCACCCGATTGAAACTGGGAAAAAAGCTTTGCGATATCATCGTTCCGAGAAAGCATGTTCAAGTCCGAGCCAAAGCCTGTGTTAAGCGAGATAATTCGTTCGATTCCATTCTAGAATCAAACCGACCATCTTGGCAATTGCATCGGCCGATTGCTCGCGCGGCATCGATGGAAGATCTTTGTGGCTGTGTAGAACTTGCTCGGGGGTGAGTGGCAGATGAACGAATCCGACGGAACATTTTCTCTTTCGAGTCTCATGCCAGTGATGCGATAGGTACATGATCGCGTTGCAAAGATAGGTACCCGCATGGTACGAAACCGAGCAAGGGATTCCACTAGCTCGGAGTTCTTGATTCCACTGCCCTAACGGAAATGTTGTTCGGTACGCAATAGGTGCTCCTTCAATAAGAGGTCCAAAAAAATCACCGGCCGCATCTGTCATGCCGGCAACGTTCAGTGCGATCGCTTCCATCTGGACGCGACTGATTCCTGGAGCTTGGCCAAGATGCAGAATCGCATCAAAGCCAGTTTCTAGGTCTTTATCCAAACGCGCTTTAAGCAAGGCAAGATCCACAGGGTAGCGTCGCGTGGTAACGCCTTGCGCTATCCCATGTTGATGGAGATAGGCAATCAATGCTTCCCAGCTGGAGTTCTGTTCCCAGATATCATATGGCTCGAAGGCCGACAACAAGACTCGCAATGGATTTCCCTTGAGTGAAAACGCAGCATTGACATTTGGACGAACACCGTAGGTTTTAGACCAGAATATCAATGCTCAAAAATGGACCTGATGGTTGTGGGGGTGATTCTTTGGAAGGAGTATTTGGATTTTCAAAGGCTCCCAATCGATCGAATTGGGTTCCCGCAGAGCCGCAGAACTCACGTCCACTTGCTCCAAAGCTTTTCCAATCGTTCAGTTCATCATGCGAATCGCGATGATGATTGTAGGCGATAACACTTTCGACATGGTCACGACTTGGATTCAGGAGCTTCAGTTGAGAGGATTTTCGTTTCGGCTGATTCGCAGCTTGAAAATCCTTCCAAACGATTGGCAATCCAGGAAGTGTGGACGCGGCGGCAGTTGTCAAAATGCTCATTCAAAACCTCGCAAAGTCAAGGAAATTAGTCGAGAATCGTGCGATCACTACAACCTCAAGACTAGGTCACAATTCCCCTGGAAGCAAAAAGAAAATGAATTTTGGCACAAAAGCCCGAATATCACGCAGACGGGCCTCCCAACGAAGGTAGCCCTAGGCTTTCAAGGACTTAGAAGTTACATTTCATCCATCTTTTTTATTGCAAAACGTGGGTTTGCCCACCCTCCAGCCCCTTAGATCATGGCTCGCGAACTTACAACCTTACGAAACATTGGCATCATCGCTCACATTGATGCTGGCAAGACGACCGTCACGGAACAAATGCTTTACATGAGCGGTGCCAAGCACCGCGCGGGAGCCGTGGATTCGGGTACGACCGAAACCGATGACGATCCCGAAGAGCAGCAACGTGGCATCACGATTTTCGCTGCTTGCGTGACGTTCCGCTGGAAAGATTGCACCGTCAACTTGCTCGACACACCTGGCCACGTCGACTTCACCGCCGAAGTCGAAAGATGCTTGCGAGTCCTGGACGGCGCCGTGGTGGTATTCAGCGCTCGTGAAGGGGTGGAAGCTCAAAGCGAAACCGTCTGGCGGCAGGCCAACAAGTACGGCGTTCCTCGCATTGTCTTCATCAACAAACTGGATCGCGAAGGAGCAGACTTCTATCGGGTCTTAGAAGAGATAGGACCGCGTTTGAATGCCGATCCTGTCGCTATCCAAATTCCGGTGGGGCAGGGACCAAGCCACTCTCGCGAACCCTTCGAAGGCATCATCGATCTGATCGACCTGAAACTGCTGCGATTCAATTCGGAGGATCAAGGGAAGACGGTGGTCGTTGAAGAGATTCCAGAAGCGCTGATGCCCGATGCTTTGGATTGGCGAGGTGTTATGCTAGAAAAGCTATACCTCTACAATTCGGAGATGATGGAATTGGCAATGGAAGAGAAACCCATTCCTAACGAACTGGTTCGCAAGGCCCTTCGCGAAGCCTGTATTTCTCTCAAGATTCAACCCGTCCTATGCGGGTCTGCTCTGCATGGTGCCGGCGTTCAACCTTTGCTGGATGGAGTTGCTTCGTACTTGCCTTGTCCGTTGGATCGGCCGCCTGTCTCTGGTACCGACCCCAAGAAACCTGATAAGGTCTTAGCTCGTAAGCCCGACCCGAAAGAGCCTTTTTGCGCTCTGGTGTTCAAGATCTTGCCAGCGAAAACGGGGGACATGTTTTGGATACGCGTCTATTCCGGGAAGCTGGATAGCAATTCGCGGGTCTACAATCCCAATCGAGACAAAAAAGAAAACGTCGCACAGCTTTGGCAAATCCATGCGACCAAACGTGAACGGCAAGGACAAATCGATACCCTGGAGTGCGGTGACATCGCCTGCACGATCGGACCCCGGGACTCCATTACGGGTGACACCTTGTGCGACACTCGCGACATGATTCAGCTCCCCTCCATTCAGTTCGCTCAGTCGGTGATCTCGATGGCGATTGAACCGGAGAACACAACCGAGCGCAAGAAGCTAGCGGAAGTGCTCGATATGCTGAAGCGACAAGACCCTACCTTCCACGCTTCGGAAAATTCGGAATCGGGACAAACACTGATCAGCGGGATGGGGGAACTGCACCTGGAGGTCATCAAGAATCGGCTCGTTCGGGATTTCCATCTGAATGTCAAGTTCTACAAGCCACGGGTCAGCTACCGCGAAACCATTGCAGGGGTCGCTGAAGTGACGGGGCAATGCAATCGACAAGTGGGCTCGCAACAAATGTTTGCTCGTCTCCAAGTCCGGTTCGAACCTTTGGAGGACCTGTCGGCGAAAGTGATCGTGTTGGATCGCACCCCTATCGAAAAGATGTTGCCGGACAATTTACGTCAAGCAGCTTTGGAAGAACTGAAAAACCGTTCTGAAGGTGGAGGAATGATCGGTTCATTCCCACTGACAGGGATGCGAATCAGTATCCTGGGTGCGGAAGTGGCTGAAGTCGGTTCGGACGAAGTCGCATTCCGAATCGCCGCCAACGACGCCTTTGACGAAGGTTTGAAGCTGGGCGGCCCATCGCTCTTGGAGCCCGTAATGAAAATGGAAATCACCACCCCCGCCGACTACCTAGGCGAATTGGTGGGCGACTTGCAGCAACGGCGTGGCATCATCGAACGAACAGAAGCTCGTGGTGCCATTACCAGTGTGACGGCCTTGGCACCTTTAAAAGAACTGTTCGGATACTCGAGCGCCATACGTTCGTTGAGCCAAGGTCGTGCGGGTTGCTCTATGGAACCGAACGGTTATCAAACTGCACCGAAAGAAGATGCGGAAGCGTTTGCACTGTAATGTTTATTTCTCTCGACGGAATCGATGGCGCTGGCAAATCGACTCAGATCGATCTGCTTCGAGCTCATCTGGAATCCAAGGGCCAAACGGTTGCCTGCTTCCGAGATCCGGGATCCACCAAGCTGGGTGAAGCGATTCGCGAAATCCTGTTGCATCGTGAGGATATCCCGCTCGCCGGAACGGCCGAGATGCTGTTGTACATGGCCGCTCGGGCTCAGTTGGTCGCGGACCAAATACGACCCGCCTTGGACTCCGGTGCGACCGTGATCTGCGACCGATTTTTGTTGGCGAATGTCGTCTACCAAGGGGTTGCGGGTGGTTTGAACGTCGACGATTTATGGTCCGTAGGGCGATGCGCTACCGGAGGACTTTCGCCGGATGTGACCGTGATTCTTGACCTGGAGCCCGAAGCAGCAGCCGCTCGCATCCAACGTGGAGCCGATCGATTGGAAAAACGCGGTATCGAGTACTTCAAGAAAGTGCGGCGTGGTTTCTTAGAGCAAGTACAACGTGCAAGTTCGAAAAGTCTCGTTGTGGATGCTTCGGGATCGGTTGACGCCATCCACTCATTGATTCGCACATTTGTGGATGCACAGCAGGTAAACCGTTAATACTGCATCGCGAGAACCAACGCACCTACCCTAATTATTCCATTGGGATCCCCGACTTGAACACGACAGCTGCCATCGATACCTACCGTTCCCAGAGTCAATCGCTGGAGCAACAGATCGCGATCCGAAAGTTGTTGATGCAGCGACTCGTTTGGGTTCGGCTTGGTCTAGCGTTGCCAGGCATCGGTTTGATTCTGTTCGGAATGTTGGAAAAAACGGCGAGCAATTGGACCTGGATTGCAGGAACTGCCTTGATGTTTGGTTTCTTAGCCGCGGCGACGTGGCACGAGAATAACCTATGGGCGATTTCGCAGCTGCAGCAACGTCTCTTTGGTTACAAGCGACTGTTGGCACGATGCGATCGTCACTGGGCATCCCTTCTGCCCCTGCCAACCGAGACATGCACGCTCGCCTACGTGTCCGATCTAAGTCGGGACATCGACCTGTTCGGCGAACGAAGCCTGTTCCGATGGCTGTCGCTTGCGATGACCGACTCAGGTGCAAACACGATTTGCAAATGGATGACCCAGTGGGCGGAACCAGCCACCATGATGGAACGTCAAGTTGCCGTCCGTGCTCTTGCGTCGGATCGCTCTTGGCGGATGCGTTTTTTTGAGACGGCGTGCAACTACCGAAGCCAACAGATTGGACCAGAAGGGATCGTAGAATGGTCGCAATCCGGAAATCATTTTGCTGGCAAGAAATGGCTTCATGCATTGACTTGGCTCAGCCCGATCGCAGTCGTTGCGGGCGTAGTGGGAATCGTCGTCGCCAAGGCGGCCGATTTCGAACTTGGGCAAGTGATCGGGGTCGCTTGTGTCTTGACTGGCGCTGCAATCAACTTTCTTTTGACGATGCTGATTGTTGGACCGATCCACGACATTTTCGTGAAGATTGGGGCAGCCAATCGCGAGCTCCAGTCGTTGGTCGAGATGATTCGTGCAATCAAGAGCCTCCCATCGCAAGGAAAACTTCTTTCGGAGATCCAAGCCAAGCTCCAAGACCAACACCATTCCTCCGACGTTGCCTTGAGTCGATTGCAAAAAATCATGGCGTTGGCAGGCATGCAACGCAGTCCGATTTTGTTTATCCCCTATTTGTTGCTGCAAGTTTGCTTCCTTTGGGACATTCGCATTCTGGAATTGCTCGAGGGTTGGAAAAAGATCTTCGGCACCAAAGCCCAGGGTTGGATCGATGCGATCGGAATGATGGAAGCCCTGAGCTCTGCGGCTGCGATTGCGGACGAATATCCAACCTGGACGACCCCCGATCTACTCACCAAAGAAGCAATGGTCGCTGGCCAGCAACCCTTGTTGGAAGCCAACGACGTCGCTCATCCGCTGCTCAAGGATACCAGCCGTGTTCCTAATAGCCTTTGCGTTCGTCAAAACCAACCGCTGCTCCTGGTTACCGGAAGCAACATGGCTGGCAAGTCGACGTTGCTTCGATCGGTGGGTGTGAATGCAATTCTTGCTCGAGTCGGTGCACCGGTTTGCGCTTCGCATTGGCAAGGGGCTTCTTATGAATTGGCCTCTAGCATTCAAGTGCAAGATAGTTTGCAGGATGGCGTCTCCTTCTTCATGGCCGAACTGAAGCGATTGCGTTCCGTGGTCGATATGGCTCAGCAACAGCATCATCATCATGGCAAACAAATGCTGGTGTTGTTGGACGAAATCTTACAAGGCACCAACTCGCGAGAGAGGCAGATCGCCGTCGAGCATGTTTTGGACAAGCTAGTCGAATTCGGTTGCTTCGTTTTGACCAGTACGCACGACCTTGAAATGGCGGGAAACCAACGCATTCAAAAGATCGCGCAAGTGGTTCACTTTCGCGAACACTTTGAAACGGTCGAAGGTCGCGAAATCATGCGATTTGACTACGTGATGCATCCCGGCGTGACACCAACGACCAATGCGCTGAAGTTGTTAGAGATGGTGGGGCTGCGCGTCCAGCAATAACAAGTCAGCGATTTTATCGGGACAACGTTCTCGTATTTGTCTAACCCAGAATGCCATGAATGATGTGGCCTTTCACGTCGGTAAGACGCATGTCGCGCCCGCCGAATCGGAAGGTAGAACGTGTGTGATCCACACCCATCAAGTGCAAAATCGTTGCATGCAGATCATGGATCTCGGTACGATTTTCTATGGACTTGTAGCCCCATTCGTCGGTTGCACCGTAGACGGTACCTGGTTTCACACCGCCGCCAGCCAGCCAGACGGTGAAACCAAATTGATTATGATCCCGGCCGTTTTCTCCCTGCGCAAAGGGAGTTCGCCCAAATTCCCCCGCCCAAACCACAAGCGTTTCGTCTAACAATCCTCGTTGCCGAAGGTCCTTGAGCAGACCTGCGATCGGTTGATCGACTGCTTTGGCGTTATTTTCATGGCCATTCTTCAGGTCAGAATGCTGATCCCAACGATCGTTCCCCACATTGGGGCAAGTCAATTCGATGAACCGAACCCCTTTTTCAATCATGCGTCTGGCAATAAGACACTGAGCGCCGTAGGTACGAGTTGGCTCGTACGCGGAATCCATTCCGTAGAGCTGTCGAATATGGGCCGGTTCATCTTGAAGCGACATCACTTCCGGCACAGCCATTTGCATCGCGTATGCGAGTTCGTAATTGTGGATCGCCGATTCCAGGCTGTCGTGCTTGCCGAATTGATCTACCGCGAAACGGTCCAGCTGCCGTATCAGATCCAGTTTGGACCGCTGTCGCTGTACCGATGATTCCGTTCGCTCGATATTGGCGACTCCGCTACCCGTCGGCTTAAAAACCGACCCTTGGAAGCTGGCTGGTAAGAATCCGCTTCCAAAGCAATCGAGCCCGCCCGGTGGAATCAAGCCACCATTGATGACAACAAATCCCGGCAGGTTTTGGCATACGCTTCCAAGTCCGTAGTTCACCCAAGCTCCCATGCTAGGCCGTCCTTGCAAACCGCTCCCTGTGTGCAGAAAGTAGTTGGCAAAGGTATGCTCAGGAAATTCCGACACCATCGATCGAATGATCGCAAGTTCGTCGACACACGTCGCGATATTCGGAAAAAGCTCACTGACAGGGATCCCCGATTCGCCATATTGCTGAAACTTCCAAGGACTAGCAAGAACGTTTCCAATGTTGTTGAACTGAGTTGGTTCAACACTAAAGAGCTTGCCCGGGCTCTGGCCGTTGTACTTATCGAGAAGCGGCTTCGGATCAAAGGTGTCGATCTGTGACGGCCCACCGTCCATGTAAAGGAAGATAACGTTTTTTGCTTTAACGGCATGGTGAGGGCCATGACCGGCCGCTCCAAGATCCGAAAGCTGTCCTTCGTTTTTCTTGGCTTCATCGTTGCTAAAAGCCGGATCGAGCCGAAGCGCGGCTAACGCAAGCGCCCCAAACCCACTTCCGCACCGATGAAGCATTTCACGACGGGAGGATGGTCGAGGCTTGTAGTGTTGGCAAGGATATCCCGAGTGAATCGTCATGGCAAGAATATAAACTCTTTCGTATTGATCAGCGAATGAGCGAAGTCAGCCCAGGTTACAACCGGAATGCTGCCCCCATCCTCCGTGCTTGCAGATTCCGTGAGAAAGTCCAAGGCAATCTTCTTCTCCCCTTCGCTGGGAAGACGTGCGAATGCGAGCTTGTACATTTGATCTACTTTCGATTCGGTCGAAACAGGTTCAACAGAAATCTTCTCAGCCCACTTCATCGCCTGTTCCACCACAAATGGGTCGTTCATCAAAATGAGCGCCTGTGCAGGCACGTTCGAAACGTTGCGTCGCCCCATCGAACTGAACGGTGATGGCGTGTCGAAAGCGAGCATGAATGGAGACAAGAAGTTACGCCGAACCGCTAAATAAACAGATCGTCTTCCTGCACCATCCAGCGGACCACCTTTGGCTGGGCGTCCTCGCCCATCCATGAATCCAGTTAGATGAATAGGAACAGGTTCGCCGAAGGATGTTAGATTGATTTGCCCCGAGAGCATCAAGATCGAATCGCGGATTGCCTCCCCCTCCAATCGCTTCGGTGGACGATAATGCCATAATTCGTTTTTGGGGTCCGCTTCCAAAGCCATGGGATGAGCTTGGCTGGAGACTTGATAGGCTCGCGACAAAACAATCGTGCGGATCATGCGTTTGATGCTTTGGCCATCTGCTAGAAATTGCGATGCCAAATGGTCAAGCAGCTCAGGGTTGGTCGGTCGTTGGCCCAGCACACCGAAGTCATCCGTAGTGGGCACGATCCCGCGCCCCATCAAATGATGCCAAATTCGATTTACAATCACACGGCTTGTCAGCGGGTTGGTAACTGCGTTGATCTGCTTGGCAAGCTCCCGTCGGCCACTTCCCCTTTCGATTGGCATCGGTTCATTGCCCGCGATCGCGGTTAGAAAGTGCCGAGGTTCCAAATTGCCGGGTTTGGACGAGTTTCCGCGGATAAGGACATGATCATCCTCGCTGGTGCCATCCAACATCGCCATGGCCAGTCTCGATTGCAACATGACTTGGCTTTGCAGTTTGGTTCTTTCATCGGCCCAAGCAACAACGAGATCACGGACCTTTCCTTCCACGGTTGGCTTCGTGGATTCAGCAAACTGCTTCAGCAAATTTTCGTTGGCCAGCTCCTGTTGAATCCACTGATCTCGCGTTTCGCGCGAAGCACCATCGGTCACCAGGGTAATCTCAAGGTATGACCCAACATCAGGCGTAAATTCAAGGTGGACGCGGTGCCCTTGGTAGCGACGCAGATCCAGTTCGACCCAATCCTCTCCGGCCTTGATCGGTTTGATCGTCTCGCCATGAAGAGGACCGGCAATCAAGCGATGCGAATCAACGCAAGCGACAACATGGCCCGACCCGCGAGTACGGCAAGCAACCACGCCATTTTCAAGAACGAAGGATGGTGTGCGCAAAGTTCGGCCGCTGCGAGGTAAACTTGCGAGTCGACTTTGATCCTGTGCCACTTTTTCTGAAATGGCTTCAAGAGCGTTCCAAAAAGGATCGCTGGTTGCTGCGGAACGAACCGCGAATCGAAGAACGGGAGCTCCTTCGACCCATTCCAGATACGGAGCACCGATTTTCCGAGGACCAGCTCCAAAGGTGAATCCGTCTTGAATGTAATCTTTTGAATGGATATTGCTGTAGTCGACCAAGACCGAAGGCAGCTGTTTCTCACTGGCAGATTCGATGTTAGGCAAGCTGAACCCAGCCTCAGCTAGCTGATCCAAAATCCTCTGTTGATAGCTCTGGTCCAGGACGGCCAAAGATTTGGAGATGGATCGGTTGTGCTCTAGCGATTCAAAAGGGACCTGTCGAAAGTCGCTGCTTTGCAGAAACCCTGACAGCGAGTAGTAGTCGGCGGTGGAGATCGCGTCAAACTTGTGATCGTGACATCGCGCGCAAGCAACCGTGACCCCAAGAAACGTTTTGGACATGACGTCGATCATGTTATCAAAGCGGTCGGATTCGTCCTTTCGAGTGTCGACGGGCGAGTGGACCCATTCCCCAAGAAACCAGAATCCCGTTCCCAGGATCGACTCATTGAACCCTTTTTCTGGATGGAGCCGTGGAGGATCGAGAAGATCGCCCGCAATATGTTCCGCGACAAATTGATCGTAAGGAACGTCCGCATTCAACGCGCGAATCACATAGTCGCGATATTGGAACGCATTGGGTGCATCGTTGTCGAATTCATGACCTCGCGATTCGGCATATCGCACCAGGTCGAGCCAATGGCGTCCCCAACGCTCACCAAACCGAGGCGATTTCAGGAGTTCGTCGACCAAGTGTTCCGTCGCTTGAGGAGAAGTGTCTTCAAGAAATCGTTGGGATTGTTCTAGCGTTGGCGGCAAACCGATGAGATCAAAATACAGACGCCTGAGTAGTGCCGATCGCGAAGCATCGGGCGAAGGCGTTAGGTTGGCCGCTTCAAGGCCCGCAAGAAGAAAGGAGTCTATACTGGTCTTAGCCCACGATTGATTCATGACCTCAGGCAAAGACGTTGGTCGAACAGGTTGCCAGACCCAATGCTCTGATTTTCGTTTTAAGAGATCAAACTTGGGTCGAGCGTTTTTCGAATCGTCATCGCTCGTTCCAGTGGAAGTTTCTTCAGGCCAAGGTGCATCCATCGCGACCCAACGTTCCAAGATTTCGATCTCTTGAGCAGGCAATTTTCCCTTGGGAGGCATCTGATAGGAATCGTAGCGTACCGAGCTAATGAGTAGGCTATTCTCCACATCGCCGGGGGTGATGGCTGGTCCGGATTCGCCACCCTGCAGCATGGCGGAACGACTGTCGAGCATCAAACCCGCTTGCAGCTTTTCCGACTTGGAGCTGTGGCACGAGTAGCAATGGTCGGACAACAATGGCCGAACCTGCTTCTCAAAGAACTCCAGCTTTTCACTTGCGTTCATCTCGCTCGGGTTCAGTGGCTGACCTGCAAATGCAGTAAGTGCCGGTGCAAAAACCAAGCATGCAAGACACGCTATCCAAATTCGAATCAAAGGTCTGCCGTTTTGAGTCATCAAGGTTCTTGAATCGAATGGAAACAGGATCAATTGCGACATAAGGCGATTCCATCCCTTACGTGTATTTCCCTAGTTATTACCGACACCCTAGCTGTGTCGAGCATATTATAGCCGATCGGCTACGCCGAGTGATCAAGGTCAGGGAGCAACTCGGATAAACTCCGATGGTTCAGGGCAAAAAAAACGCATGCCGTGGCATGCGTTCTCTGTTCAGATCAATCCTTACAAACGCTAGCTAAGACTATTCCCAATCCTCACCGGCGAAGACTGAATCCAGCGGCGAGAATTGTTCCTTCTCCTTGACGTTACTCCATCGAGCGAGATAAGTCTCAAGCGATTCTACCAAGTCCGAATCTTCATCATCGATGATCGGGAGCATTGGACCATAAAGTATCGAATCAGCCTCGGAAGAAACGATCAGGTCAACGCCTTCTTCTACCGCAAGTTGCAGCTGGGCATCGCGATTCACCTTCATCACCTCGATCATTGGCATCATGACCACATCGATCTGGCTGGTTCCGGAAGAATCGAAACCTTCACCTTCACCATTACCTTCAGAGCCTGCACCTGCATTTCCGCGGCTATTGATGAAGTTGATCAGTTCCAGAACATCTAGCGGCCCGACACCTTGGTCTCCGTCCACATCCAAATACGGAGGTGTTGCGAGACCATTAGGAAGCATTCGCGGTCCGTTGAAGTTAATGTCATTCACCACAATCAGAACATCGATTGGGGAGACAAACGTATCCGCGTCGACGTCCAGATTGTTGACCGGATTTTGGTAAACCGAACGCACTACATTGATCGTGACATCGGCAATATTGCTGGCAAGTCCATCGTTATCCGAGACGATGTACTGGAAGGTCGCCAAGCCAAGGAACTGTGCATTGGCCGTGAAGGATACCGTACCGTTCGCCTGAGGCGTCGCAACGCCGGAATCTGGTCCACCCACGATTCTGACGGAGCTTGGATTCAAAGTACCATCGCGATCCGAATCATTTCGCAAAACGTCAATGACTACCGTTTGGCCGCGTCCAGCGACAGCGGAATCTGGCAACGCAACAGGCGCCGAGTTCACCGTGATGCGAACTCGCCCTTCATTGGAAGCTCGTCCTAACACATCTCGTACTCGGTAGGTGAACGTATCCAATCCTCGGTAGCCTGTGTTTGGTCGATACTCTACTTGTCCACTGGCCAGAACGGTGAACGAACCAAAAATGGGCAGCTCACCAATTTCAACGGTTGCTGGATTGATCGCGTTATCGACGTCGGAATCATTAGCGAGAACACTGATCACCTGTGGTGTATTGATGGGTACGTTCACCACATCATCAACAGCAACAGGTGCATCGTTCACGCCCGTTACCGTTACCGTCACGGTTGCAACTCCACTGACGGCGCCTAATCGATCTCGCACGGTGTACGTGAAGGTATCATTGGCAGTTGCACCACCCAATAGACGCTGTAGTTCGACCGCACCCAGTGGGTTGTACGTCAACTGTCCGTTCGAAGCAACCGAAACGGCTGCTCCAAGACTGCTGACGCTCGAATTGCCATTGATAGATAGCACGTCGTCTGGAAGATCAACATCTTGGTCGTTGGTAAGCAACCCTGGTCCCGGAACTGTCAGAACAACGTCTTCACTAACCGTGTATTGATCTGCCACGGCAACCGGTGCGTCATTGACTGACGTTACCGCAAGTGTAACCGTATGGATCCGCGAGAACGAACCAGTAGGACCGTTCGGCGGACTTCCCAAACCACTTTGATCGTTGATCTGGAAGGTGATGATCGCTGGACTTCCTGCAGGGGTGTACGCGTTGGGTGCAAGTGTGAATTCGATTTCACCCTTGCCATTGGCCAACTTGTTTACCTTAGGTCCTCCCGTTGCGGTAAACAAAAATTGGTCTTGAGGCCGAACGGTAACTAGGAAGTCCGTTGGCTGGGCAGGCAAACCATTCACCAAACCAAGTTCATCGTTCGCCAACGCGGGAGCGGGGGCAATACCATCGAAAATGGCAATCTTGGGTGTGGGAGTATCTTCGTCAATGGTCACGGTCAGCGACATCGAGCCCGTCGTCGAATCGGTCGTAGGTGCATTGGTGATCGGTGCCACTTGGACCAAGTTAAAGACTGGCGAGTCGTTCACTGGGTCAATGGTAATCGTCAAGGTACTAACAGACGTTTGAACAACACCTTGATCACCAACATCCAACGAATCACGAACGTCTAGGGCTACCAGAACATTACCGGCGATAAAGCGGTTGTAGTTGGTACCTGGGGTGTAAACGATTCTTCCATTGGAAACCGACACACTTTGCCCAGGCCAAGTTGGGGAGATAATTCTCGCAGCGACAATGCTCAGCGTTTGGGCACTTTCGTTGGGTGGACCGACAGTATCGTTCGCAAGGAAGTCCGCTTGAGGCCAAGATTGTGCAACATCCTCGATGATGGTTCGGGAATCATTACCGACCACTGGTGGATCATTAACCGGCCGAACGTTAATCGTGACCGTATGAACTATGGATGTAGGACCTGTGGGTCCATTCGGGAAGACGCCAGCCCCACCGCGATCGTCCATTTGGAACGTTACGACAGCGGGTCCAGATGCTAAGGAATTAACATCCGCACTGAGCGTGAACTCGAGCTCGGCGGCGCCGCCTGTCAATACGTTCACCCGAGGCTGGCCAGTCAAAGTGAACAATCCAACATCCTGTGGACGTAGAGTCACAATGAAATTAGTAGGCTGGCCAGGTAGGTTCGAAACCAATCCCAATTCGTCCAAGGCTGTCGGTGGAGCAACGGCAACACCACTGAATATCCTCAGATTCTGGGTGGGTGCATCTTCGTTAATGTTCAACGTCATCGACATTTCACCTGTCCCGACATCGGTAACAGGAGCTGTCGAAATCGGTGGAAGCTCTACCAAGCTAAAGGATGGAGAATCGTTTTCCTCTGTGATCGTTAAAGTCAGTGTACTCGTTCTGGTTTGGACCGTACCTTGGTCACCCACATCGAGCGTATCGCGAACATCAAGCTCGATCAATACATTCCCACCGATCAAACGGTTATAGTTCGGTGCCGGAGTATAGCTGATGATTCCATTCACCAAGGTCAGAATTTCCCCTGGTCTTGGTGTAACCAATCGAACAGCCGCAATCGACAGTGTTTGTCGATTTTCGTTCGCTGGTCCCGTAACATCGTTTGTGAGAAACTCCGATTGGAGCCAGCTTTGTGCGACATCTTCACGGAATGTTCTGCTGTCATCCACTAAAATAGGCGGATCATTTACCGGTCGGGCGACAATGGTTACCGTGTGCATTCGGGACAACGGGCCTGTCGGGCCATTGGGTGGCGCCCCTGGCCCACCTTGATCGTCAAGTTGGAAAGTTACAATTGCAGGGCCTAACAGCAAGGTGTTGGCATTTGGTGCAAGTGTAAACTCCAGCTCAGCTTGACCATTCGGTTGACGATTTACAACTCTCGGGCGTCCTGTTGCCGTAAACAAATAATTGTCCTGGGGTCGCACATTCACGTTCAGGTTAACAACCTGACCTGGCAATCCAGGAACCAAACCAATTTCATCTACGGCAGTATCCGGCCCTGCGGTGATTCCACTGAAGATTGCAAGACTCTGCGTCGGAGCATCTTCATTGACATTCACCGACATCGACATTTCGCCAAGTGCATTGATGGTTGGCACTGTCGTTGTGGTCGGCAAGGCCGGCGGAGGATTTGGCTGAACCAAACTGAAGCTCGGCGAATCGTTAATCGCATCGATGTCGATGGTCAAGATGCTGAACGAATTCTTAAAATCTGCAGCGGCAGGGAATCCAGAAACACCATTGTCCAAAATCTCTAGTTCAACAAAAACCGGCCCTGCGATGGAATTGTTGTAATTGGTGCCTGGGGTATAAGTGATCACGTTACCTACGACCGAGATACTTTCTCCCGCTCGAGCTGGTCTCGTCGTCACCCTATCTGCAAGCACAAATCTTGCGTTGACTACAGTCAATGTCTGACTTTCTTCGTTCGCAATCGACGTAGGAGGAACCAACGTTGTTGCACCCTTGAAATCATTGCTTGTGAAACGACTTCCGTCCCAAACCGTGACCGTATCTTCATTGATGCGTTCCAAATCGTCGAACCCTAGCGGAGCATCGTTCACTGGATTTACGGTGATCGTCACGGTTGCAGTGTTATTGCTCACCAATCGTGGATCGGTGACTCGATAGGCGAAGGTATCCTGACCAAAGAAATCGGTGTTAGGTGTATAAGTGAATGAACCATCCAGGTTCAAAACCAATGTACCATTTGCCGGTCCTCGCACTGGCTGGACACCCGGCAACAACAAGTCTTCATCCTTGACTTGAAGCAGCTCCACGGGAACATCCACATCGGTATCGTTGAACAGAAGTCCATCCCCAACAAGAACGTTTAGCACCCCTTCCTCGTTGACACGGTATTGCGCCAACTTGGTGGGGTCCGGATCGTTGACCGCCACGGGTGGATGACCAGGCAGGACCTCGATCGAGTAATCTTCCACCTCTCCACCAATCGCGACACCGAAATCTGGCACGCCCGACTTGGAGCTCAACCGGAATCGAGCCGTTGTGAAGCCTGGAGTGGCTCCCGCGGGTGCTTGCTGAAGGAACGTGAACGTTCCGTTGCTGACACCGACGCTGGTCAGAACTTGCTCGCCTGCGTCTGTGTAGTCACCGTCGATGTTCCAATCGAACCAAGCATCCAAATAACCATCGCCATTGACGATTACAGCAACCGTCACCGCTGGAATTACGTGCTCATTGAAAACTCCCGTGAAGGTTACGCCGTCTTCATCGTTGAGAACCAATCCACCCGAGTTGAGTTGCCCGACAAGGTCGTCGGAGTTAGCGAGCGGGCCGGGTACTCCGTCTGCTTCCGAATCCACACGTGCACCCAAGAAAAGGCTCGTAGAATCGCTTGGGAAGATCGCGTTACGTGCTCCGTCATCGGCATACGACGTTCGATTCGGCCCATCACCAAAATCCAAACCAACTTCCGGCATCACAATCGTAAATTGCGTCAAGGTGTTCGATCGGTTGGCCTGCAATGGATTCGCTGCCATATCTTCAATCGGAACCAAGCTGACGAACGGTAAACCGGTAACACTGGTCGCGCCGTCCAACAACAAAACGTCGCTTCCGAGGGCAGTTACTGTAGCCCCACTGCCGAAGGCCCGAATGGCACGGAAAATCTGAACCGAAATCGCTTCGCTGGAGGAAGCTGCCGTAAACAAGATCGGCACGTTTCCACTCGCCACGGTTCCGTTGCTATCAAACTCCATGGTAAGGGTCGTAGCACCAACAACCACGGTTGCAAGCGCACCATCGGTCAATGATCTGCCCGACGGAACGTTCAATTGCAACGCTCGTCGGTTGCTCAGCGTGATCTCGTAAATGCTGTCGTTTCGCCAGAAGCCCGCCAAAGGAGTCAACCGAATCGTTCGGCTGTTCGCACTAAAGCCGAAGACGTAATCCGAGCCTTCCACCAATCGCCGACCATTTTCAGTCAAGATCACGGATTCTGGAGTAATCGTCAGCGGATCGGTTCCAGTTCCTGTACGCTCATCCAAAAGAATCTCAAAGAAATCAAGATTGCCCTGTTCCAGTTGTAGATAAGTGCTGGACGCGTCATCATCGATACCGAGAGAGTCGTTATCGAGAGGTCGTTGGATAATCGCGATAGGTCCGATAAAGTCAACGCGATCGATGGCACCGCGATCGATAAAGACGTTTCCACCTTGCCCTGCAGGAGTCGAAACGTCCGGATCATCCGAGCGACGCAATCCATTCACATCAAAAGTCGGCGCTAAAATAGAGCTAACTGGCAGCCCCACTCCGTCCTTCACTTGTTCTAGACTCGAGCGATTCTCGAGCGATGCAATGCTGGAATCGATTGCTTGGGATAAAGGAGCTGGATAGTAGCGTCGCCGAGCCTGATCAATGAACAAAGGATCTGCTGGCTGCAATAATACTTCAAAAGTATCCGTCAGCGTTCCTGGGATTCGAGGCGTAGTATTTTGCTTGTACAAGTTTCCACCCAGCACGATCGTCGGGGCGCCGATGCCCGACGCCGAGATACCGGTGGAATGTCCGGCGAGAATGTTGTTAATAATCGTTGGTGAAGCTCTTTCGGTAACTTCGATCCCAATGCTTCCCGTCGAAGCCCCCCCTCCAACAATCGTATTGTTCAATACTCGAGCAACACCAATTGGTCCTTCCACTACGGTTGGTGATACCGCTCCTGGTGCTCCACTGATTCGAATTCCACCCCGACGGTTGTTTTCGATCACATTGTTCGCAATGACTACCCCCGGAGCGACGTCCGAAGAATTGAGCGTGTTCAAGTTGCGAGCGACACCAGGGAACGGACGTGGATCTGTCCCAGAGTTCGCTGCACTGATGTTGATTCCGAACTCGGCAGAGTCCCGAACAACGCTTGAAGAAACGATGAACTGCCCTTGTTCACGTCGTCGGTTCGCATCGCCAAGATCCTCGCCGAAACCAGTATCTTGACCAAAGACGATGGCGATCGGAGCTCCACCGACCCCAAATCCACTCAGCCCACCAAGGACATCGTTGGAGACATTGCCCGCGATATCGATGATGCTTGCTCGTGGCAATCTGGAATTTGCTGTTCCGCCAAGAGTATCGCCCCGAGTGGACGCAATAAACTTCAAACTAGCTTGGGACGCTGTGCTATTAATCGCATCTCGAATGGCAGCAGCAATTTGTACCGTTGTCGCGTTCGGAGCAATTCGAATCGGAACATTTCCCGGGATAACTCCTGTTGCAGGATCTGCAGTCGATGTCGTCACATCGAACTCAAAACGTAGCGTGTTGCTGCCATCGCTTAGTGTAAACGAGCTTCGATCGACAATCGTGCTTGTATCGGTTACTGCAAGAGAAATCGTCTTGGCTAAACGATCATTCGTTCCAAACGTACGTCCGGTAGGGAGCAATGTCTCAGGATCGATCCAATAAAGATTCCCATCTCGTCTGGTTAACCCGTAATCCGCTGCGGTACGAATCTCCACTTGGTAAGAACCAGTTTCCACTTCGTTTTGTGGTGGTTGGCCTGGTGCCAAGACAGGTTCGTAGTTTGGCGTAGCGGTAATCGCCCCGCGAAGCTGAGGACCCGTCGAACCATTGAAAACTTGTTCTCCACGTTCCGCAAAGCCGATGATGATGTCGTCGATCTGAAGTCCTCCAATGACTCCACCAATTCCGTTATTACGCCCCGAAAGCGATGCGGAAGTGAACCGATTTCCGCCAGCGTCGATTGGACCAAAAATGTCCCCTACACGCGTACCGCTGGTAACAACAACTCCGCGACTATTGGTCCGGGTGTTGATATTGTTCGTAAAGGTCAGAGCGTTCGAATCATGCAAAAGAATCGAGTTTCCGCGTACTCGGAAAACTTCTACATTGGTCTCTTGTCCAGGGATGTTTAGAGCTTGCGCTAAACCAGCCCGAATCACATCACGCACTTCCACCGCAGTCATCGCGTTCGTGATGGCCAATGGTGTGTTCGCTCCCGCAACACCTGGCTCCCCAGCGATGATCGCAGGATCCGCACCAAAAATGGCATAGTCATCCGGGAGAAGAGACGGAGCTAAAGGCAAACCACCCAAAGCGGTCACATTGAGAAGGTTGCTTGTCAACGAACTTGCCACAACGGTATAGCCATTTGCTTGCAAAACCGCAGACACCTTCCCGGCGAGGACCGCAGGGGAATCACCAACGGCAAATGGTATGTCCAATCCCCCACCTGCATTGGAGAAGGTAAATATGTCTGCTCCAATCTTGATTCGATTACCTGTACTTACACTTCGACCACTTGGAATGTTGAGCACAAGTCCAAGATCAAACTCGAACGTTTGACCACCAACGGTGAAGTTATCTCCATCCTGAATACGTTCTCCAGGAACAGCCAGCAATTCAAGACCGCCTCGCGTCGCGTCTGCGGTTCGGAAATCCCCGCTTGTCGAGAACTCAAAACGTAGACGAACATCTTGCTTCCCTGCAAACGTAGCCAAACTAACGCGTGCCTGCCTCCAACCCGCCGTGTTATCGAACAAAGGTGTTGTTATGTTGTGGCGGAGGAACGCATCCTGATTTCGCGAATTCGCAACATCAAATTCATCGGAACCACCGCTTCCTGCAGGGCTGGCGAAGTTCGTTCGAGTCGATGTATATCCGTTAGTGGTTCCATTGTTGGTAGCCAACACCACTTCAACACCATCGGCACCACGTCCGTAAACACGGAACGTATCCAGGGCCGCACGATCATCAATCGCGTTCTCAAGGTCTTCCGTATTCAACCGATAGTTGAAGTACAAGTAGGGTTGATCATCAGGAGAATAGCTTCGCAAATCGAAAAGCCCCGATTCAATTGCGCCTCTGGCCCCGCCTGGACCTGCATACGTATTGAACAGCTCTGGTACTCGGAAGATATTATTTGCTTCGTTCGGTTGTGTTCCAACTCCTTCATTAGGGTCGGCATATGCAAACCGAATCGAGCGATTATCGCCAGATTGCAAATCGCTCGAATCATTGAAGGCCCGTTGGCGACCATGGCCAGCAGTTGCCGCAGCCCCCGTGCCCTCACGAGTGCTAAGATGGAACAAATTGGAATCGAGCGAAGAAAAATTGATTCCGCTAGATCCGATCAATGAAGTAGCACCATCAACGAAAGATGCACCCCGCGGGAAGATGTTCGCGGGGTTACCGTTCGTATCAAACGCGTACATTCTCCCTGCTGCAGACACTCCGAACAAAATTTGGGAGTAGTTAATTGTCCCATCTCGAAGACTACGCGGACCTGCAGTCAGACCCGAAAAGGCGATTGGCTGGTTGGTTTCTGGATCTAACAAAACGCGGTAGTTGTCTGAGAAAACATGCCGTTGCGAATCGCTTGGGGTCATTCTCATCAATTCACCACGTTCCGTCACTGCAAACAGACGATTACCGACCGACGCAAGACCTGAAACGGTACCTAGTGCAGCTACGACACTGACGTTGTTATTCGCATTGATGGTACCAGACTGAACAAAGAATCCATGCGCCATGATTCTTGTTCCAGCACCCCAACCTCGTTCGTTGGCGTCCAAGTTGGTTCCATTAGGATCGAGGGCCGTTCCAACCGTCCCATCGTAGGAACTGAGCCGGTAAAGAGCATTCTTGTTAACAACAGGCAAACCGACCCCGATTGGGTTATAGTTTCCGTTGGCATCAGGTCCCATAATGGGCTGACGAGCATTCGTGTTCGCATAACGCGAGGCGACTCCCCACAAACTAGCGATGTTATTTCCACCCACGTTCGTTGCGAAATTACTCGAGTAAGTAAAGCCGTCGAATCTCATTCCAACGCCAACATTGGCTCCGTTGACTGGTACCGGAATCACTTCGAAAGTGGCGGGGTCTGAGTCCGGTGTTTGGCGTGTTGTTAATGTGCTAAGCCCGCTAGTCCCAGTCGCATCCGCACCGTTTCCGAAGTCGAGTCCTATGAATTGCCCGGAATTTGCATCCGAAGTCGTTCCATTCGGATCTTGAAAACCCACCCCTTTACCCGCCGGTGAAACCGTCAAATCGGTAATCGCGTTGCTATTCCCTCCGTAATCGATCGGGGTAGTCCCGTCCGCGCTCATTCTAGACTCTAACGCGCCGGTCAGCGGGTTGGCCGTGTTGACTCGTCGCCCACTCACGCTGAACATGGCCACGTCTGACAAATTGTAGGGGACAGCCGATGTCAACAAGGCTCCTGTAACAAACAAATCGGTGCGCTCGGCCGGCGTTGCGGTCGTTTGCCGCAATAACGGCATCGTGTCGAATCGATCTTCTGCAATTCGCAAAACCGAATCAATGGGCTCAATCCTTGAATCACCCACCCCGCTAATAGTGTACTTATCGACCAACTCACCAACGGTTTGCGATTTGTTGAAAATAGCTAGGATGTAATCGCCTGCTGGTAATTCGACAGGTCCTAAGAAGGCATCACGTTTGCCGAATGATCCTCGTGACAAATCGGACGTGTTACCCTCTTGAGTCGGCGCAACCTGGTCGTCATGGATGTTAGAATCATCCGCGATCAATACCAGTTGACCGGCCGCTGTGTAAACGGCAAGTTGTGTATTAGCACGTCCAAGACCGTCCGCGTAATCGATATCAATGATCACCGAGATGTGGCTATCCGCGGTGGTGCTGACTTGTTGAATTCCTTGTCTCGCAACGGTGAAGCGGTACGTGTCCACATCCTGCTCCGTGGTCAAACGACCGGCAATCGAAATGGCGGCTCGATCACTTGCGACAACATTCCCAACAGGTTGAGCGTTGAGAGAAAAGTCTAGTCCTTCATTGGGATCTGTCTCGCCATTTTCACCCACCAACAACGAGTGCATGGGCTGGCCCGAAACATCCAAACCACGGGTTGCAAAGCGAATATCTGCAAATCGAACCGTGGAACCGGACACTTCTTGAGTTTGTTGCAATCGAACTTGAAGCTTATAAAGTCCAACCGAAATACCTTCACGAACCAACCCTGGATCGGTAAGGCGTGCCAACGGATCTAAAGTTGTGGGCGTAACGTTGCTGCTTCGAACACGAATAAAGTAATCGTTGATGCTGTTGGCAGATCCTGGCAGCGAAACTCGGAAGCCTGCATCCAACGGATTGGTGCTCAAGAAATCCACTTGGGCACTGCTCAAAGCATTACGTTTAGCAGAAACCTGCTGGTCCATTGGAAAGGTGCGATTGATGGGAATCTGACCTTGATCCGAAAAGACCGAACCCGCAATAGACTCATCCACAGAATTATCGCTTAACGCAATAATCTGCCCATTCCCGTCGATTAACTCCACGACTGAATCCAACGAACCCGAGGTTTGATCGATATCGATCCAAACCATGGTTCCCGCCGTCCCCGTAAATCGATACACATCGATATCACTCGGGGAAGCAATCGAACCGGTAAGAGTCATTCCAAGGCGTATATTTTCATCACCCGCATGGATGTTGGACGCAATCTCACCCAGTTCCTGAGCGTCGTCAGGGAAATCGTTCACGCCTTGATTGGAGATCAGGTCCGCTTCACGTTCGTACGCCTGATCCACGTTTCGGTCATTGGAGAATGCATCAATACGAATCGATCGCCAATCACCGACGACACCTTGGGAACTGCCATTATTGTTAGTGTCCAATAACGAACGACCATCAAACCCAAAGCCAGCACCGATGGAATCGTCGCTTAGGCTTGTCAGCACGACAGGGAAGCCAGGCGATCCCAAAAGCTGCACCGATCCCCCAATGCGATCGATGATATCCAACGGTTGCCCCGTTGCTGTAAACCCAGCGTTCGGACCCGAAAGTTTGACAACCAAGCTTTCGTTCGACTTGCTCGTCAACCTTAATCCGCCATAGGTGTGGAAGTCCGGTACAACGATCTCGCTTTGCAAAACGTGAACAATGTCCGTATCATCCCAAACACTTTCGGTCGTTAACGTAGTTCCGCGAACTCGCATTCCATTCAGAGCGTTACCACCAAGACGATTGTTCGTCACCAAGGGACCAAAATTGCCAAGACCGATGCTTTCGCGTTCGTTGGAACCTGTCGAGCGACCATAATCGACCACTCGCTTCGTATTCATTGCATTCGCGTCAATGCTGATCACGGCCGTGTCGGCTACTGCATTGTTTCGTATTGCATTATTCAGAATCACGGGTTGGCTTGCGAGCACGAAGATCACCGCTTCTTCGTTCACTCCACGAGCGTCCCGGTTGGTCGTTCCGGGGCGTGCAGCACCCGAACCGTTGTTTTCAATCACGGAGTTTGTCAATCGAAGCGACGACTGATAAGCCTCAATCGCATTAAACGATGCGAAACCGCCAGGAATCCGCGACTCGCCACCACCAAAGGTAATGACTGCGTTGTCGATGCTTACCTCGCCCAAGTGACGAGAAATAATACCGGCCCAATTTCCAGCAACACCCACCGATGCGGAACCGTCATTGTTGGTATCGAACCCCTCACGCGCTTCGGCAAGACTCGCAAGACTTCCCGCTGCGCCGTAGCGATCATCTCGCCTCGAGGTAAACACGATCGGTTTGGCAACAGTTCCCTCAGCCAACATGGTTGCCCCAATGCCGACCTCAATCCGTCCCCCTTGGCTCTTGATAACGACGCCTGGGTCAATCACCAAGCTGGCGTCGCGTCGCGCTCTTCGCAAATCCGTTTGCCCCAAGGTTTGCATCGAGCCATTAATGAATCGCCCATTGTCAACAAAGACCGTGTCATCTTTGTTGATGGTCGTTACCAACAAGAAAGCTCCTGCATTGTTTTCACGACGATAAATCTTGCGCGATACATAATCTAGCGTTGCGCTGGGAAGATTCGCTAACTGAACCGACCGATTGATCTGCACAGACGTAATCATCACCGCACTCGGTAAGCTCTCTTGTCCGAATCGATCTACATAAGTTATGACGTACTCTAAACCAGTCGCCGCTACGAAGCCCGTGCTTCCACCTGTAGGCGAAACTTCATTGAGTGCAACCAGCGAGACTTCTGGACCTATCAGCTCACTCAGAGATCCACCAGGAGTTCCTTCGATAACAACATTTTCACCCATCACAATGGTGATCTCAGAATCGTTAATTCGAGCGGGAACATTAAGCGATTTCAAGCCCGAACCCGCAAGCGTATCAATGCGTACGAAGAGCCCATTGGTGGAGTTATCGAGAAGCGTGTTGGACCGAATGTCAGGTCCAATCCGTGTGTAATCCGGAATGAAGCTACCACCATTTTGATAACGCGGTTCGGTAAACAGTGTCTCTTCGAAGCTATTTGGATCAACGCTCATCGCTGCATCCGCACTGAACGAAATTCGATTCCCGATAATCAGCGGCCGAGCCTCCGACAAGTCAATCGGATTGATTGTCTTCGCCAACGCCCCCACACCGACCAATCCTCCACCAAATCGCATGTCTGCATTGGAGATCGTATTGAGGAAGATACCTTCGCGTTCCCGATCAAACCGTCCTTGTGCCCTATCAAAATCGTTGCGAATCTCAATACCGCCCCAGTTTCCTGGCGCTGGAGTTGTGGTTTGAAGATTTGCATCTCGACCTAAGCTTTCATCGGAATAGCTTGTGAAGAAAACAGGTCTTTGCGGAGTACCCAAGACCTGAATCGCAGCACCGCTGCGGTCTGTTGTACTGTCATTGCTACCAACCAAAATACGGCTGCCACCGAACTTAAGAATGGCCCCCGAATCGATCATCAACGTGACCCCTCGAGGAACGTTTAACGTCGATCCATCATCTAGGGTTCCAACCGAACCAACGCCAACGCCAATTTCATAAGGAACATCATCTCTTAAATTGTTGGGAGTTCGATTGTCACCCACCAAGCGAATGATGTCGCCACGTCGTGCGACCGCTGTGGCTTCCACGATTCGATTGAATGGATTGGCCAAAGAACCATTGCGGGTCGCACCTGTAAAGGCCTTATCCACAAACAAAGTCCGTGTCGTTGGATTTGCAGCCGGCGTGAATGCGGTCGCAGCACGGAACCAAAAATCAAAATTACCCCCAGCTAGACCATCTCCATCTCCGTCCAGGGCCGTCTTCGGTAAACTTGAATTGGTGGAATGGCTTTCGGATAAACTGCTTGCCACAGAACTCTTGAAATCAAGGCGAAGTTGGTACTGACCCTGACTTGCCCCACCACTACCTGAATTGGCAATCAGCGGATTGTTGTCTTCGTTGCCCCTGGCAGTTACCGACAAGAAGTACTCGCCCGGCTCTAAATTCGCCATCACCAAAGAGTCTTCGCTGAAATAATTGTTGTTGGCTGCAACAATAGTCAACGTTCCATTGGTCTCGCGCTTCATCAACGACAAATAGGTGTCTAAATTGCTGGCGTTGTTTAACCGCTCCGCAATCGTCTCGGCTCTCAATTCACCACGTGTACCTGCCGCTACCGTAAATCGATACAAGTCGACGTCGCGGTTATCCGGACGATACAAATGTTGCCCATGGACGACATCGTGATCGCCGGGGAATATCTGTTCGAGCGGATTGGCTGGGCGTCCGAGCGCGTCTTCGCTCCCTTGCAGAGTTCCGGGTGGCAAATCATAAGTGTGCCCCAAGCCCAGCAAGTGCCCAATCTCATGAAAAGATGTCTCAAAGAAACTTTCAGTTCCCGGGATGTTAGACCCATATCCAAATGTATTGTCCCAAGCTTCCGAACCGTCCATGATCGCCAATTCGCCACCCAAAGCGGCCAATCCAATCACATCGCCAGGGCCGCTCTCGCCGCCGTTAGGGGCTAAGTCACCCACGACAATCTTCTTGATTCCATCCCCATCGACCGTCGGACCGAGATGTTCAACTACATCGATTCCAAGTTGAGCGGAATAGAACTCAAAAACTTCCCGTACTCGCTGCTTCTGCTCCGGTGTGATCGAACTAAACACCGGTCGGTTAGCGATGTCCCTTCCATAAGACTGGTTATCCATGAAACTGTAGAACACCGTCGTAATCTCAGGATCCGCATCTGCGAAATCCCCGGATTCCGCGCCCAAATGCGTTTCATCCTGAATGTCCCGATGTCCAGGTTCAAAGTTCGAACCGGGGAAGTCCAAAATCAATGGATTGACGGAACGAATTTCTTGCGAAATCACTGTCGAAAACGATCCATTCACAGACCCAAGATCTCGCGCTGCGCTCAGCACCCCACCTGGATCGTTCGCAACCGTCAGCAAATCAAGATTCGTTGGTGAAACTGGATTAAGTCGAGTGGCAACAGGATCGTTGGAACCAACTCGCAACCGAAATGTACCAGCCCCTTTGATCGTCGGTAGCTGATCCAAATCCTGCTGGAACGTAAGCGTTGCTCTTCGAAGCACCGAATCGTACGTGATCGTCGTTGGCTGAAAGGACTCGTCGTCGTTTGTTCCGATGGATTCATTCGTGAAGATCAGATTGTAAAACTGAGGGTCCACCACCGGCGGATTAGGATTGGAAAATCCCGTTGTCACCGTCCGGTCGAACAACTCGCCGTCATTAAAATAAACTTCAATGTCTCTGCTGCGCTGGGTTAAAACCCCACTAACGCTTCGATCGATAGGCTGCGGAACAACGGCAATGATCTTGGTGCCAATTTCAAGATCGAACTGGTAGGTGACTTTGCCGCTACCGCCTGTCAAAAGTGTCAGGCCGCGGGTGTCGCGGATTGGCGACCCTCCGTCCACAGCAGCCCCGAAGATCTCTACGTTGTAAAGATCGTCCGGCAATGGCTGAGAGAATCTCGCCGCCACAATGCGTTGATTCGTCGGATCAGGAAAGTTCAAAAAGGCTGGCGGTATGACAACGTCAGGAATCACGTTCAGAACTGAAGTTCCCAGAACGCCATCCCCGCCTGAACGACTAATCCGTATTCCATTCTGGAGGGTCGTTGGATCAATCGCAGAATCGAATCGCAAGACCAACTCGCGAGGCGATTCGCCCAACGTGTTGGGACTGGTCGTCGAAAATATTTCACCCGAATTCGGAGCGATCGACAACAATCGAGGCCCATCGATCGCCATCAGCTCGCGGCGTTCGAGAGTCTCACACAGAAGCGAGCGAAGTTGATTCCGGCGCGCTTGGATTGTTGCTCGATTGCGATAGGTCGATTTGGATGCGTCAATTCCCATATTGGATGAACCTTAGAGACTTTGCAGACTGAGAAAAGAAAATGGGGTTGATTACTAGTTAGTTGGAGCCAGTACCTCTGTCGAGATACCGGCTTGAGCGAAACACAATCTATTGTCCGAATGCTTCCGCAAAGAAGGAATCTAACGATTCGTAGTCCTCTTTTTGAGATCCGGTGCCTACCAATTTGGCAATCCGTTCAGCCTCCTCTTCGGTCTCATTTCCGAAGCTTGCTAGGTACTCGGCCAAGCTCGGGGTGGCCGCCATTTCGGACTTACCAGTCCATGGCATCGCAGCATTTGCCGATCGACTACCCTCAGCCACCACTTGCATAGTTGTACCAAGGACAGGGCCGCTTCGCATCACATCCGCGCTCCATCCCAGTGAACCCGAATTCACCAGCGGTGCAGCAACCGATGCCGAATCGACGGTTAGCCCCACATAAGAACTTCCCTCGCCTTCACCCTCGCCATTCCCCTCACCGTTGCCGCGTGTATTGATATAGTTGATTAACTCAAGAACATCAAGGGCGTCGATCCTGTTGTCTCCGCTCACGTCGCGATACGGCGGTGGGTCCGGCAAACCAATCACCGAAATCGACGACTGGCCACTGAAGTTGATAAAGTTGACGATCAATAGCACATCGATCGGCGACACAAACCCGTCGGCATTGACGTCCTCATGCAACTGCTGATTCTGATGGCGAGCTGGGGGCGGTGCCGTGATCGTAATGTTCACTCGGCCTGGCAAGCTGACCGCACCCAAGGAATCCACCGCTTCGTACTCAAAGGAATCCACCGTACCTTGAATTGCATTGCGTGGCGAATAGATGAAGGTTCCATCGGGATTGATGGTGACCGTTCCAAAGGTTGGAGCAGTTCGTAATCTCGCCGTAAAGGTATTTCCTTCGATATCAGAATCATTAGCCAAAACGCCATTGTCGTTTTGCACAGTCGTTGTCAGCGTTCCGCGAGCGTCCGTGGTTCGCAGGTCCACCGTTTGACGTGTTTGGTAGAACAAATCATTGACCACACGCGGAGCATCGTTGACCGCTTCAATATTGACATCAAAGCTGTCTTCGACTGCATTGCCATCACTATCTACCGCTCGAACGGTAATCGTCGCGATCCCCGATGCGTTCGGAACCAGCGTCAACCTTAACTGTCCATTGGCGATCGCCGCGCTAACCAGCCCTTCATTGCTCGTAGTGACACTAAAGGTGAGTGTATCACCGTTCAGAATATCCGGATCAAAGAAGTACTGTGGCGACAATGTGATGGGTGGAATCGTTGCGTCTTCATTGACGTTCAGATTCGGCAGTGGACTGACAAGCCTAGGATTATCATCCACCTCCGAAACAATCACGGTCAAAGTATTGGTGATAAAGCGACCGGTATTGTCCCGAGCTTCGAACACAATAACCGCCGTTCCATTTTGATCGGGCTTTGGCTGAATCGTTACGTTTCCGCCTGCCAACGTCGGTTCAACCAAACCTGGATTGCTGTTGGATATAATGCTGTAGGTTAGCACCTCTCCATTCGGGATCACATCCGGGTCGAAGAAGTAGTCGCCAAAGGACAACACGCGAGCAGGAGCATCTTCGACCATGTTCAGGGTGCCGAACTGGGCCAACACACGAGGATCGTCCAGTCTCGGATCGACTGTTACCGTCACAGTACCTCGAGACGACTGAGGGTCAGCGAGTCCTTGGCTGGTACCGTTATCCGTAATCGTATAATAGATCCGATCCGTACCATTGAAGTCGGGAGCTGGTCGGTAGGTAATCTGACCATTGGCCAAAGACACCGTTCCTCCGAACTGACTTCGCGGCTCTACCGAGGTAAAGGTGATGGTTTGTGCATTCGGTGGCAACAACTCAGGAGTTGGTCCTGCCGTATCGTTATTGATATAGAAGTTGGTTGACCGAACATCGGATTCGTCCTCTGCAATCGTAAACGACTTCGGAGTCACAATCGGAGCATCGTTCTTATCGCGAACCGTGATCGTGACGGTTCGAGTGATGCTCAGCGGATCGAAGTTCGTACCCGTCAACCCATTGTCGGTCAAGGTAAACGTAAATGTGTCCTCACCACTGAAATCTTGCTGAGGAGTGTACAGGATGGCACCGTTGACGATGCTAACCGTTCCACCTTGAGTCGATGCTCCGGAAGGCAGCGACAAGCTCAGCAGTTGATTGGATTCGTTGGCTGGACCTGGCAACGCAGTACTCAGTGCAATCACCTGCTGTGTTGTCAGGGTCAACGGAACGTCTTCATCAATGATTTGGCTGAAGTTGCTTGCTGTTGGCACGTCGTTCACCGGTCGAATGGTAAACGTGACCGTCGTTGCTACTAACGATTCGATAATCTCGTTTTCAGCAAGGTCAATGTTGACGTAGCTTAGGTAAACAAACGTATCCTGACCAAAATAATTGGGCGTAGGGACGTAGGTAAATGTTCCATCTGGATTGAACACAAACGAATTGGCAACCACATTTTGCGGTGGGGTCAAAACTCTCGCAAGCAAGGTCCGTCCATCCCGACTCAAATCGTTCGCCAGAACCCCATTGTCAACGCTGATTGATGGCGTAACGCTGCCCGTCGGATCTGTGGTTACATAACCCCCGTTCTGATCTTCATTCATGGTGTAACTATCGGAAGTACCCACTGGTGGAATGCCGGGAACAATTCGAACCAAGTAATCTTCGACTTCGCCATCCAGCGCCAAGCCTGTTGGCAGGGTATTCCCTGCGGTAGAAGCTCGGAAACGTGCGAACGAATTCGTGCTCACTGTTGGCACGGGCGCGTTCGCTGGAACTCGAATCTGGAACGTTTGCGACAACGTCGATTCCGTAAAGACAACACCGGCAAGGACGTTCTCGCCCGCATCGGTCCAGTCGCCGTCAGCATTGAAGTCGATCCATCCATCAACGATTCCAGGCTGCGTCAACGTTACCGTAACAGTCGTGTCGACATTGCGGTTGAACATCGGCTTGCTCGCACCTTGGAATTGGAACGTAACACCGTCGTCACCCACATCTGCGTCTGCTCTCGGAGTGGGCGAACCATCCAATTCGGAACTAATGGTTGGACCAAGCCGTAGGGCCGTCGCGTTCGATACGTGACGAGCACCATCGAAGGCAAGCGAGGTTGGATACCGACCTGGAGTCGTCGTAACAGGATCAGGAGTGTCACCAAAATCTAGCAAGACACCAGGCATCAAGATGGTGAACTGAGTTTCATTGTTGATGCGGTTGCTCTTCAAGAAATTGTCTGCATTATCTTGAATGCCTCGCAAGAAGAAACTGCTTACCCCAGCACTGATCGTGCTCGCGTTTTCCACAAACAACGTCGAACCACCACGCAACTTAGACTGCAAGCTTGTTCGCCCGTCTCGGTGCGCTTGATTGATCGAATCAATAATCGCTTTTCGCATCTGTTCCGGTGTAAACGATGCATCTTGAACAAAACGAATCGACACCGCTCCCCCAGCCACACCTGTCAGGCTTAAGCTAGGTGCGCTTGCAACCGTCGTTGTGAACATCGGCGTATCGAGCAAGCGAATACCGTTGGTTGAAACTTCTGTTTGTAACCCTAATGTTGACGATTCAATGGCCGCTTTCATCGCCAAGAATACATCGTTCTTGGAGCTCTGGTCGTTGTAACGAACAGGCACTCGCGATGGGTCTCTGCCGTTACCAAGACTTAGGTTCTCGAATTCAAACGTAACCGTTACCAGTCCATTGCTGATGATAAAGAACTCTCCATCATTCACATTGGACCTGCCTGTGGTCAACCTGGAATTCATGACCGACACCGACGAGGTCGGAAGTGAACCTAGGTCAATTCGCCCATTGCCGATATTGCGCGGTACGATTCCCAACCCCGCATTTCGAATGATCGGCAACATAACCGTCGCTAACTGGTCTGCCGACTGAGCAGCCGTGAATGGAATCACTCGGCTATTGGGTACGGTCGAACCACTTAAGTCTCCATCGAACTCAAAGACAACCGTTCTACCGTTGTTCGTGATCGAGAAGGTGCTGTCTTCTACCATCACAGCCCCCCCGAGGATTGGCAGTTGCAGCAACAAGGTGTCTAGAATATCCAAAGTTGTGTTGCCCTGAACACCTGGCGTTCCAAACAATCCCATGGTCGGAGCATTCGCTACCGAAATAGTGTGTTCCGAGGTGCCACCGATGGAGATGTTGCCATCACCCACATGCACCGGATTCAAGTTCAATCCTGCATTTCGAATCGCATCGGCAACTTTTTGCCCCACTTCAATCTGGCTGTCGGTCGGTAACAGCGATACCAACGTGCTGTTCGGTACCGAGCTCACACCGTTGAAATCCAGTTCAAAAGTGCTACTGGTCACTACGGATCCAACGGTCCTGGTGATGACAAAGGACTGCCCGTCCGAAAGCATTCTTGAAACACCTACGGCGAGCAATCCCGAGGTCCCAACAGTCACACTGCCTGCTTTTGGCAATCCAAGGAATAGCTTGTTCGCATCGACTATCTGCGAAGTCAATCTCAACGCCGTTCCATCCATGGCAGCCTTGATCAGGACAGCAACCTGAGCTGCCGTCGTCGACTGCGCCACGTTGATACGCACATTACCGTTCGGGTTCGGTGCGGTCGCATTGCGATTGAATTCAAAAACAACCGATATGTTTCCATCGTTCACTTGGAACGTACGACCGTCAATGATGGCGTTGGGTAATGGAACCAACAACCCTGTGTTCGCTAATGGCTGAGTCAAAGATCCTGAATTGTTGGTATCCAACCAAGCACCTGCTCGTGCGTTGATCAACAATCTCCCTGAAGGAGCATCGATCTTCGCCTGAACATTAGGAACAAGCGAAACGGCATTGAGAATTGCAGTTGCGATCTCCGATCTGGACGACAGGGTCGTAAACGGAATGCGAGTTGTGCCAGCAATGGTGTTGTTGTTGCTATCAAATTCAAACGTAACACTTGTGGTTCCATTGTTTAAAACAAATCGGTCGCCGTCTGCAATCCCACCCGCGCCGCCACCGGCCAATGGAATGCTCAGTTCCAAGCTCTTTGGAATTTGAAGCCGGTATCCGCTCTCGTATTCAAAGGTGACATTTCCACCATCACTATCTAGTACAGTGAACGTATCTCCGTCGCTAACATCGTCTCCTGCGGCCGCATCGATAACAAAGCGATCTTTGTTATTAAGCGTGATGTCATAAACTCGCTCGTTCTTCCAAATACCCGCCAACGGCTTCAAAATGATTTCGTTGGTGGTACGATTGTACGAGAAGACGTAATCAATACCCTCGGTCAGCAGTCGACCATTCTCCGTGATGGTGAGAACCGATCCTGGCAACCGATTGCCTCCATCGCGACCGACAACCGAATCATCGTCGATTCCAGTTCCTGCTTGCAGGTTGGATGACTCGAAGCCGTCCTTCAGCTGGATACGGAACTCAGGATACACACCGGAACTCAACCGCAGCACGGAAGCCGTTGCATCGATGTCAACACGCTGCGCGTCGTTATCAATCGGATTGATCGTCACGGCCGTTGGCCCAACGAAGTCCGAGCGATCGGTTGCACCTCGGTCCTTGAACGGGTTTCCGCCCAAACCGCTCGGTGGTGCGATATTCGGATCATCGGAACGAAGCTGACCAGTGTGATCGCGATCCGGAGCCAAGACCGGCGAAGGAGCAATACCTACCGCTTGTTTGACCGCGAGGAACCCAGCTCGTTCTGGCAACGAATCGATCGAGCTATCGATCACTTGCGAACTAGAACCTGGCAGGAATTGCCCCCCAGGTGCATCCACAAATAACTTCTCGGTGTTTCCAGCCGTAAAATTAAAGTCAAGGCCGGTGTTGGGTACGTTCGTCGGCGAGGACTCCACGCCCCGACCGAGATATGCCAACGCAGCGTCTGTTTCGAAGTACTGGTACGTATTTCCGCCCACTACCACAGCCGAAGGCCGCGCTGCAGCATTCGATTCTTGAACAATCGGTGTCTGCACATTCAAGAAAACGTTATTCATGACAGTTGGCGTCGCACCACCCAACACTAAAATACCACTCTCTGGCAGGATTTGATTGAGATTGTTGTTCGCCCCAGTGTCCTTATCGACCTGAATGCTTCCGTTGCTGGTAATGCTGGTCGCATTCCGAACAACGACATATTTTTCGGTTGTACCATTACCACGGGATGTTACAGGTCCACCATTTGTGCCTTCAAACGTAAGCGACATGGTTCGATCGTGACCCATATTGCGTTGGAAGTGCCCTCGGAACGTCGATGAGCCTATACCTACAAATTGATCGAATGGGGACTGATCGTTGTTTTGTCCAGAATCACCAAACCCTCGATAGCGTCCCAAACCTGCTTGAACCTGAGCGCCTCGGATGTTGCCTGAGTTGATACCCAAATCGCCATGCGAACCACCCGCAACATCCATCGTTGGATCGTGCCCGTTGATACCGCCCAGAGCGATCGCTGAAACAGGAGCCAACGGGTTGGCCAACCCAAAATCTCCGTTGTCAAGATTCTGTGTGTTCAACATACCAGCCGCATTGATGGCGCCGGCAATCGCCCGAGCCATATCGGTGTAGTTGTACTCTGGCCCGATGTAAACAGGTACGTTCCCAGCTTGAACGTTTCCAGACCGAGTAAACTCGAAGGTTCTCGAGCGGATGGTGGTGTTCGCAAAGTCCGCCACCTGATCAATCGTGAAGGTCTCGCCATCTTGGTAAGCGGCTGGGTTCTGAGCGGTAATCACAAAACTCTCAGGCTTCAGTACCTTCAAGTTCAATGTGTAGGCACCGCTCGTTGCACCGCGGCGTCGATCCGCAAGCGACAAGGGGTCATAGTTGGTATTGCCTGACGCGCTGATGGCTGCGTAATAAACCCCAGCCACGCGAGCTGTGAAATCAACGTACGCGTCGCGGGCTTGATTCTCACCGGGCGCGTTTCGATTGTCCGAAGTCGTAATGTCTGCCCCATTGGATACAATCTGAGCTCGACCAGAAGCATCAAACACCTTCAGCGCTGAATCCAAGGTCGCGGTTGCTGATGTGTCCACGTCGATGAGAACGCGATCACCCACGTTCAAGTAAAACTTGTACAAATCGACATCCGACGAACCGGTCGAAAGTGGATCGGCACGCAATACCCCGTCCACGGTGTAGGTATTCGTATTGGTTCCCGTGCCTTGCCAGGTTTCGGCGGCACCCGCAATCGTGTCGTTAACATCCGAATCAATGCGTTCCGCAAAGAACGAAGCCCGTCCATCGTTACCGATGATCGTGTTATTGACCGCTCGCATGAACGGAGCAGCTTGGTATTCACCCAGTCGAACAATATCGAGCGGATTTCCTGCTCGTCCAAAGTATTGGATCGCTTGTGGGCCTTCGATAATAATCGAATTCTCGCTTCCGCCGAAGTTTGCAGGATCCGTCGGCAGAACAAAGCCGCCCTCGGGCTCTACCCAACTTCGGATAACCTGAGTCGTTCCATTGGTAACTAAGGTACTTGCATGGATCGCATCACGAATCGACTTGACCACTTCATCCGTCGAATATCCCGATGGAGTATCGGGCGACCTTAGATAAAGCTGGCCCGCATCTTCGCGATAGTGGATCGGGACATTGTTAGCACCCCAACCATTGCCCCCAATCACGCCACTACCCAGAATCGGTCCGCCTGGATCGGCTCCCGACAAATCCTCGAACTCAAAGGTGACTCGCTGCCGACCATAGTCCAGAACCAACAAGTCGCCATCTGCATGGAAGGACCCGGAGTGGTCAGGGAACGCTGGGTAATTCTCGTTCTTGGCAAGATCGTCGTTCTTACCCGGAAATGCGGTGATTCGCCAGATGGGGGTTTGCCCCGACACATGAATTCCACCCAAGCCCGACGAATCCAAAATATTGTTCACAACCACTAAGCCTGGTGCAACACCGGCTCTTTCAGCAACCGACCCCGACCCAACTCCAAAGGGAACCGTGTTCAGTACCGGTAACTTACGCGCATATTGACCGCCCAAGGACGGAGCTCCCGCTTGGTTCGACAAGAACGTCGGACCACCGATCAGATAAAGTGGCTGTGCCGCTCGTCCGTCTGCGTAGTACAAATCCGCTGGCCCCGAGAAAACACCGTAGTCGCGAGCATCCGAAACGGTGGAGGCATTGACAATGAACTGGCCTTGATCGCGATGAATATTCACATCGCCAATCCCCGTAAACACCAGCACACTATCGACTCCGAAGAGATCTGCTCCGCTGACGAACTCCACATCGCCAACAAAATTCACGATCGTGCTGGTCGATGCGACCGCTGGGAACACGATTGGTCCGTCGGTGTTTGCTACTGTAACGCGGAACCTGTTCTGAGTGAACATGGTGTTCACCGCGTCGCGGAATGCATCTGCTATTTGAACGCTAGTGCTGGTTGCTGAGATCGGTACAGGCGTGTTTCCGAAATCAAAAGTTCCATCGTAAGTAAACTGGAACCGAACTCGATTCGACCCATCGCTCAGTTCCACAACACTCTTGTCAGGAATAACAAGGCCGTCGGAAATTTGCACGGAAGTGCTGTTGGATCCACGGTATACGCTTGAAGTGCTTCGAGTCGCGTTGTCCGACTTGCGGATTTCTACTTGGTAATCACCATTTCCACCGCTAATGACCAGCCGATATCGGCCACGTGCTAGCGAAACAGGACCAATGAACGGATCGCGTGCTCCCACCGATCCTCGACTCAAGTCCGACAAATCGGATCCCTTCATCGGACCGGGACGGTCATCGATAATGTTGCTATCCAAGGATGTAGCAATGATGTTGCCACCAGGGCCAAACAACGTCGCAGTCAAGTCAGGTCGATTGAGGCCATCTGCGTAATCAACGTCGATGGAGATCGGGTATCGCGAAGTTCCACTGGCTCGAATCAAATCGATATCACCAATATCGAAAGTCATCACGTTGGGTCGACCACCCGAAATCGCACCTGCAACACTGATCGCACCGCGGTCCGACATGTGTACATTACCCACATGGGTAATGTTGTCATCCGTTCCATCGAACATGCCCGCATTGGCTTCACCCGTCAATGGTGAATGGAATGGCAAGCCAGAGGTATAAACTCCATTGGTGGCGTACCGAATGTCGGCAAACTGGACCGTCGATCCAGGAAACTCTTGTTGATCTCGCAAGCGAACCTGAACCGTGTAGGATCCGCTTGTGAGTCCGGCAGACGAATTATCGATATTCAAGCTCTTGCTTCGAACTCGGAAGAAATAGCTGCTGGTGCTGCCAGCAACGCCAGGCAAGAGAATTCGAACAGCCGCATCCTTAGGATTCGTCGTATTGTCGTCCTTGAGCAATCCAGATTCGTTACGACGCGATGCAGCATTCACCCGTCGCACAATCGGGTTCGCATTGCGCGAATCGATCAGCGGTGTCGTAAAGATCGTATCGATACCTGCTTGCTCGTCGGTACTGTCGTCACTTCGCGCCAACAAGTCTCCGTTCGCATTCAAGATCTCGATCACAGTATCCAAGGAATACCGAGTGCTATCGATGTCGAACCAAACTTCGGTTCCCGCGGTAGCAACAAAGCTGTAAACGTCCTGGTCGTTCGGTTCGCTCAAAACGCCGTTAACGACGTAACCCAGGGGTAGGTTCTCATCGGTGGTGGACTCGTTCGGCGCAAGCGCCCCAAGAAACTGAGCTGTAACCGCAGAATCATTCGATCCAGGAGCGACGGTATCTGGTGGCTCAATTTCCATTGCAACAACCACGTGCCGGTCGTTGCTGAAGGAATCGAACAGCATGCTACGCCAATCTCCAGGCCGAGGAATCGATCTAATACCGTCGTTATTAGTATCTGTTTGCGGGCGACCATCTGGTTGCGTACCCGATCCTACGGCGTCGTCACGCAAGCTGGTCAAGACTACAGGGAAGCCTGGCTGTCCAATGACTTGTACTGTTCCCCCAACACGATCGCTGATGCTGCTCAAGCGTCCGGTAGCGGTAAAGCCCGTACCGCGTTCCTTATCAAAATTGGAACCTTGGCCTTCCATCTTGATCACCAGCGACTCGTTGATAGCGCTTTGCAATCGAAGCCCGCCGCTGTGCTCTAGATTCGAAACGGTGATTGAATCGAACAGAACGTGAACGATGTCGGTATCATCCCAGACACTTTCAGTCGTCAAAATATTCCGCTGCAGATCGCGGACTGCGAGGACGGTCTCATCGCGGTTGTTGGTGCTGGCGTCACCGCGAATTTCAAGCCCATTGATGCTGTTATTGAACAACCGATTTTCTCGGAACAATGGACCACGGTTGGATTCCAAGGTTAAGTTCTGATCCACATCGCCACTCTGCCGACCCGAATCGCCGCGCAGCTTTGCGTCCATCGAATTGGCGTCAATCGTCAGCGCACTTCCGGAATTGTTTTGGAAGACGTTTCCGATAACTACAGGCTGAGTTCCCCGAATAAACACGGTGGAACCACGGCTAGCATTGTTCCCCAATGGGAAGTTCTCATTGGCTGGCCGACCCAATCGATCGATCGGTCCTTGACCACCCATGCCATTGGCGTTGTTCTCAAAAGTCGTATGCGCTAGGCGACTTGTTGCTTGTTGGAGTTCAATGGTGCTGAAGGCTTTGAAAGTACCTTCAATACGCGATGAACCACCGGCGTACGCGACGACACCATGATCCAGATGCAAGCTGGAGCCTGGGGAGGCGTAGATACCGCTCCAATCGCCTGGATTCGCATCCCGATCTTCGTTGAGCCCGTTGTTGTTGGTATCAAACGTACCGCCGATACCAAACCGATCATCTTGCTTGCTCGTGAATACTACGCGTCCGCCATCCACACCCTCTGCAAGCAGCTGGGCACTGTGCCCGATTTCGATTCTCGCACCTTCTAGCTTAATGATGGTTCCTGGATCGATTGACAAGGATGCATCCAAACGAGCTCGGGTGGTTCCCAACGAAGCTAGCTGAAGCGTACCCGTCAAGTTGGTTCCGTTGTCGACATAGTTGGTTGCAACCGCATCTTGGATGTCCGCGATGAGACGGAACGGTCCTGAGCCATTGCTTGCGCTTCGATAAATTCGGCGCGAAGCATAACCAGGCTGCAAGGCTGGAAGATTGCTCAAGTTGATCGAGCGATTGCCTGAGGCGTTCGTAATCACGCTGGTTGGCGAAGAAGCCAAGCTTTCCCGTCCTGCCTCGTCCACCATCACTATCCGATAGGTGTAGCTGCCTGAAGGAAGAACATTCCCGGCGACTAGAGAAGTTGTTACGCCGCGAACATCTGGACGATCGCGGAACAATCCCGCTTTGCTATCGCTCGTGGACGAAAGGGTTATTCCCAAGTCCTCGTAGCTAAAGCTGTTTCCATCGAGCTCAGCCGCCAAGACATAAGGCCCGGAACCACTGGCATTGCTTCGGTACAGACGTCGACTTACAAACTCGCCCGTTACTCCGGGCAATCCTGTGATACTTATCGCGGTCTGCGTGCCGGTTAAAACGACGTTTTGGGTCGGCTCGCTCGGTGGTGTTTCGTACCCATTGCTATCAACATAGGTAAGCTTGTAGTTGTAAGTACCAACTGCAAGCGTACCACCTGTTCGACCTCGCATGGAGATCAAATTCGATGGCAACGTTGTTTCGTCCAACAAGGAAGCACCTGGCACACCTTGAATCACGATGTTTTCCGAGACTACGTGCACAATATCCACGTCATCGAATCGACCTGGAACTGTTAACTCTCGTAACTCACCGCCAGCCACGGTGCTAACTCGAACGAACAGACCATTGATCGAGTTCCTAGTCAAAATGTTGTCATGGATCCGTGGGCCGACCCGGTCATAATCCGGAGTGAACGATCCTTTGCGTTGATACGCTGGCTCACTGAACAGTGTTTCACGGAAGCTATCGGGCGTTGCGCTCATGGCCGCATCGGCCCCAAACGAAATCTTGTTGTAAGAGATCGTAGGTCGCATGTCAGCGATCTGAATCGAATTGACAGTTTGCTGAACCGCATCCACCACAACCGCACTGGAGCCACCGTAACGAATGTCAGCATGATTGACATACTGGCGGAAGATTCCTTCATCTTCTAAATCGAATCGACCTGCAGCAGCATCCAAATCCCGCTTGAACAGCAATCCGCCCCAATTACCGGCTGAAGGTGTCGTTCTAGGCGAGTAGTTATCGAAACCAATTGTTTCGTCCAACCAGGAAGTAAAGAACACGCTCCCCGGAGCCACTGTTCCATCGGTCATCTTGATCGCATTGCCTGCGCGATCGAGCAAAACAGGTGCACCAAGAACCTGCAATGCACCGCCACTTCGGTCCACGCTCAACGATGAACTGCCTACTCCGATTCGAGAACGATTCATCTTAAAGATCGCACCGGCATCAATCATCACGGTAACGCCCTTCGGCACATCCATGGTCGCACCGTCCGACAGCACTGTCCCGCTCAATAAGCCAAAACCAATTTCGTAGGCGAGGTTGTCCGCGACCGTTTCCAGTCGATTGTCGGAGCCGCTATTTCCAACAATTCGCACGATGTCGCCAGGAACAGCGGCAGCAAACGCGTTCGCCACACCAGAACCAGCAATGTTGTTAAACGGTCGAGCCAATGAACCATCTGCGTTCGGGCCAGCGGACTTGTCGACAAAAATGGTCTTGCCAGAAAGATCTACAATCGTCAAACCGGACGATAGCTGAATCAGACGCTCGCCTTGAAGAACAATTCGCGAACCATTGACCGTGGCCGTTACCCCAAGCTCGGTACGGCTTGCGATAGCGGCTGCCAAGTTGGTAGCAAGCTCGGAAGCCGTGCTGGTCAGCGTATAAGGGATACGGGTATTACCAATTCCAACCGTAGAATCGATGCTGAATTCAAATCGTACTTCTGCTCCGTTGGCACCACGAATGGTGATAAGCCTTCGCTCCAAGTCTGCCGATCCACCTGCATTGAAATTCAAAGCCCGATCGAGCGGCCGTGTTTGGAACCAAAAGTTGTAAACACCACCAACCACTCCGTCCGAATCTCCATCCAAGGCCAGCGAAACGTCGCCACCAGGTCCAGAAACATCTTGCAGCGAATCGCTGCTATCGGTTTGTGCACGGAACGTTAATCGTAAGTCGTACTTGCCTTCCGTACGTCCGCCAGTTCCAGTACCCTGAATGGTGGCGTCGTAATCGTCGTTTCCTGTCGAAGTGACACCCAGATAATAAACACCCGATGACAAAGTCGTTCGGATCAAGGAATCATCGCTGAAGTAATTGTCATTCTGCGAGATCAGTTCTAGCTCGCCCCCGTTCAAGGTGATTGGCGAATAGGTGATATCCCTGTTCCCGAGGATTGTTGTCTCTGAACCGGAGATGCGCGTGGCCTTTACCAGAGATCGAGCAGCGGCGTTGTTGTCGATCGCGGTAAGCATTTGCACCAAAGTAGTCTCACTACCCACGGTGGAATTCAAATCGATCGTAATCGCATTCGGGAAAGCATTGACAATCGGCAAAGCACCAATCCCTCGATTGCTTCGCGTCACGAATACTTGGAAGTTATTCCCAAGCTTGCCAGGCCGAACGGCTTCGAACTTCACTTGGACCCCTTGTCCAACGCCTAGGTTCGAAAGGGCTGAAGCTTGAACTTGCTTGTATAAGGCAAGTCGGCTATCCAAGGTGCTACTGTCAGCCAATCGTTCGGCAATGGTCTCGGCAACGAACACACCCGTTCGG
>JBIKLJ010000426.1:0-14730 GCA_044359895.1 Pirellula sp. | reverse complement strand
TGATCCAATTGGGTGGCTCGTGGCTAACGGCGGGCAACATCGGGCAATACCAGGCGCAATTGCAAACGTGGGGAATGTCACTGAGTGATTCGGGTGACATTCTCATTTACGGTTGCGATGTCGCAGCGGGTCCCGAAGGTCAGGCTTTCATTGATCGCGTCGCGGAGTTGACGCGAGCCGACGTCGTAGCATCGATGGACAAGACCGGGGATATGTCTCGCGGCGGTGATTGGGATTTGGAGTATGTAGCAAGTAATGTAGAACGGTTGTCCTCAGCCGTTCCTGACAATGTAGATCGGTTGTCCTCGGCCGTTCCTGACAAAATAGAATTAAACACCCAAACAGCTGAGGACAACTGTTCTACATTGGAAACCCAAATCGCCTTCGGCGTTTCCTTCCAATCCACCTACGGCGGTCTCCTCGCCACCTACACCGTCACCAACACCAACGACTCGGGGGCAGGTTCGCTTCGCCAAGCCATCCTCGACGCCAACGCCAACGCGGGCGCGGACATCATCACGTTCAACATCACCGGCAGCGGCACACAAGTTATCAACGTTGCAACGGTACTACCAACCATCACCGATCAAGTCACCATCGATGGTACGACGCAAACAAGCTACGTCGCAGGCAGCTTCATTCCGATCATCCTGGATGGAAACAATCTCAACACCAATGGCTTGACCCTGGGTGTTGGATCGTCCGGTAGCACGATCCGCGGCTTGGTCGTTCGCGATTTCGGGCTGTCTGGTATCGAGATCCAAGCGACCTCGATGAGCAATACGATCAGCAATAATTTCGTCGGCCGCATGGACAGCAGTGGCAATACGGTTACCGGCGAGGAAAACGGATATGGTGTCGTTATTCGCTCGGCCTACAACACGATCGGTGGAACAACCAGCACGAGGAATGTCCTTTCCGGCAACACCTACCAAGGCATCTACATCGATGGAGTCAATAACACTGTATCCGGCAATATTATCGGTTTGAATGCTGCTGGTGCAACGGCACTCGCCAATGGCAATCACGGAATCTACGTGACAAGCAATGGAGCTGGCACACTCATAGGCGGAACCACATCGACCGCTCGCAATATCATCTCTGGAAACACCAACGACGGAATCGTCATCGATGGAGCCAACAGCCAAACCTTCCGCAGTATCAAAGTCCAAGGTAACTACATCGGGACGGACATCAACGGCACGACCGCGATCGGGAATAGCAAATACGGCATCTATCTCTTGCAACAAGCCTCCGGAAATACCATCGGCGGTTCGGTATCCGGCGCAGGCAATGTGATCGCAGGCAACGGCAGCGACGGCATTCGGTCGGACAATGGTATCTACAACACCATCCAGGGAAACACGATCGGTTTAAGTACCTCAGGAACAGCGCTGGCTAATGGCGGAAATGGTATCACCTTCATCGGTTCTTCCTACAATCAGATTGGTGGTACGACTAGCCTGGCAGCCAACACCATTGGGCGAAATGTCCTGGATGGAATTCAGCTCCTGGGAGCCTCGACGTACAACACGATCCAAGGCAACTTCATTGGCACCAATGCAAGCGGAACGTCGAGCCTGGGCAATCAGCGTTATGGCGTTTACTTCTCGACTGGGGCCATTAACAACACATTGGGTGGCACTACCACCGGCGCAGGCAATGTGATCTCTGGCAACACGAACTATGGTGTCCTTGTCGAAGCCAACAACAATACCATCCAAGGAAACACGATTGGCCGTAACCCTGCGAACTCCGCCAGTCTGGCAAACAACGTTGGCATTTATGTGAACAACGTTTCCAACACAGTCATCGGCGGCTCGGTAACAGGTGCTGCGAACATCATCGCGGGCAACACCAACCAAGGCATTGTTGTTACGGGTTCCTCCGCAGCCAATAATCCGATCCTCCAAAACAGCATCTTCAGCAACGGCGGGCTCGGTATCGACTTGGCGGCCGACGCAGCTGTTCAAGCCAACGACTCACTCGACGCGGATACCGGTGCCAACGGTTTACAGAACTTCCCAGTCATCTCCAGTGCCGTATCGGGCCCCACAGGTACCACCATCGCGGGCTCTTTGAACTCGCTCGCGAGCACCAATTTCCGCCTCGAATTCTTCTCGATCCCCAGCGGCACGCAAGACGCCACCAATGGCGAAGGCCCAACGTACCGCGGCTTTATCAATGTCACGACTGACAGTTCCGGCAACGCATCGTTCACTGAGTTCTTGCAGAATCTGTTCATTGCAACAGGCGATCGCATCACAGCCACGGCGACCGTACGTCCGACTGACTTCACTTTTGGAAGCACATCCGAGTTCGCTGCGAATGCGACAGTGACGAGCAGTGGAACTCAGGGAACTGCTAGCAACAACTTTCAAATTGGCACGGCCACCACGGAATCAGTCGGCGGACTCGCAGGTAACGATCTTATCACGACCGGCGCGAATATCGCAAGCGATGGTCAATTCCTGAACGGGACAGTCGGAGGCTCGGTTACATCGTTCAGCAATGGGCAGACGATGGGAGGTTGGACCGTCACGCAAGGAAGCGTCGACATACTGACCGCAGGCTATATACCAACGTATTCGAGTGGTCGGGCTATCGATATGGACGGAACGTACCCGGGTGCCATCGCGCAAACGCTGACGACGGTCGTCGGTAATACCTACACAATACGATTCATGATGTCGGCCAACGCAGGCGGCAACGCAACAAGGTCGCTCGAACTAAGCGTTGGCGGAGTCCTATCCAATTACAGTATCAACACCTCGGCGGGCCATTCGGTTTCCAATCCGGATTGGGTTGAACAGTCGTATACATTCACTGCAACCGGTACATCGACAACTCTACAGTTCCGTAGTCTATCCGCTTCCGGGGCAGGAGGAGCAATCCTTGCCGACGTCGCCGTTGTCAATCAAAGCGCCTCCAATGGCACCGACAGCCTCATGGGCAACAGTGGTAATGATACGCTCATCGGCAGCGGTGCGGTCGATAAGCTCGAAGGCGATGATGCGAATCTGGTTTACAACGGGTCGTTCGAAAACGTTCTCAACGGATGGACCCGAACGGTCTCGACCGATTGGACTTCTGGTAGTTCTAACCGAATGACCGAAGGCAATAGTTTTTTTGTTTTTGGCGGATGGTCCTCTCTCGCAGGCGGTACGCTCGGTCAAACGATTAATACCGTTGCCGGAACGACATACACATTGAGTTTCGATTTGGCACGTAACTCCAGCGACAATAGCGTTGGGCATTTGCAAGCCATGGTGCTCGATGGCTCGACCGCTTTGTTGAATCAAACAGTTGCCATCAATTATCTTGGAAAGCAAACCTACACGTACACCTTCACCGCGACTAGCAATGCCACGACATTGCAATTCACCGATCGATCTCTATTCCCGACCAACGCGGACCTCGATTTCGACAACGTCCGAGTCTACGCCTCCACCGGCGGCAACGACACGCTGATCGGTGGTGCCGGCAACGATTCGCTCTATGGCGGCGGCGGCAATGATACGCTCGATGGCGGTGCGGGTTCGGACTACATCGATGGTGGAGCTGGGATCGACACTGTGACTTACCACCAATCGGCGGCGGGCGTAACAGTCAATCTGGGCATCAACTTCCAAACCAGTACTGGCGACGCTTCAGGCGACTGGATTGCCAACGTCGAAAATCTTATCGGTTCCGCATTCGCTGATACGCTGCGCGGCAACGACGGCGATAACGTGATCAACGCCGGGGCAGGCGACGACACGATCATCGCCACTGCCGGCAATGACACGATTATTGGCGGAGCGGGCAGCGACGTACTGGTCCTGAGCGGCAACCGTTCGCAATACACCGTGACGAATAACGCGGGCACGCTGACGATCACCGACCTCCGCAACAATACCCCCAACGGAGTGCAAACGGTTAGCGAAGTCGAGCTGTTCCGCTTTGCCGATGGCGATATGACCAGCAGCAACGTCGCAACGGTCACTTCGCTTGCTGCTCCGATTGTCGAGACGTTTGACAATGGCAATTTGAGCGGCTGGACGGGTGGCGCACTGGTTACGACCAACGCGGACTTCGGTCCCTTCTTGACTTCAGCGGCGACCTTCAACAATAAAGGTTCATCGGCAAGTGCGCTTGGGGTTGTGAACAACCAAGATGTCTTTAAGACGTTTGCGCTGTCGGGCAACCAGTCCTCAGTGACGATCAGCTTTACATTCAATCAAATCGAGACTTGGGATAGTGAAAACTTCTTGGTCTGGGTTAATGACGCGCTCACATCGAGCAATAACTTCGTTTGGAACGCCGCGGGAAACTATGCGAATACAACTCCTGATTCTACGGCCAACACCGATTACGGCTTTGCAAGCAATTACCAAGATCTTCCTAACACTTACGTCATTACTTTCAACACGACCGCAAGCACATTGAAACTCGGGTTTGGCTCGGCACTTAACTCAGGGTGGAACGATGAATCCTGGGGCGTCGACAATCTCGTCATTCGCGAGAATCTGTCGGGAGCTGTGACAACCTACAGCGAAGGAACGACTGGCGCGGATATCTATGCGGGAGGCCTAGTCGGTGCCTGGCGCGGAGATGGAAATGCTAATGATCTCCTCGGACAAAACCACGGTAGCCTTGTCAATGGAGCCACCTACGCAACAGGACGGAGCGGCCAAGCCTTCTCGTTCGACGGCGTCGACGACTATGTGCAGATCGGCTCGTCGTCCACCTTTCAAATGACCAATGCCTTCTCAGCGGAGGCATGGGTGAATCCAGCCGGAAATGGATCGGGACATTCGATCATTTTTAACAAGGAAGGTGAATACGAACTGGCCCGGGAGTCAACAACCGGCCGTGTGTTTTGGGCCATTGCCAACAGCTCCAATTCATGGGATTGGGTCGATACGGGCTACTTCCTGCAACTCAATACTTGGACACACCTCGCCTGGACTTTTGAGAATGGAACGGTTCGATTATTCGCCAACGGAAGTGCAGTTCATGTTGGGGCGATTTCTTCTTCGACGATCGGAGATGCGGTATCCGGCATGAACGATTTTCGTATCGGTGGAAGGCAAGCTCATCCTTCCGGACATAACTTTCAAGGCCTCATCGACGAAGTCGGGATTTACAACCGTGCGCTAACCGCATCGCAAATTTCAGCGATCGTGGCAAGTAACGGTGCGGACAAAGGGTTGTCTTCTCCGCTCGATTTGAGCAACGATTCGTACGCCGGTGGCGTCGGCAACGACACGATCAGCGGCGGAGCGGGCAACGACTATCTGACCGGCGGCGATGGCAACGATTCCGTCGACGGCGGTTCGGGCAACGATGTTATCACCGGTGGTTGGGGAGTCGATACGATCACGGGTGGAACCGGTTCCGATACGATCGATGCGGGTGCTGGTGACGATACCGTTTGGGCCGAAGGGGCGAACCTGATCGTCAATGGCAGCTTTGAATCGGCCCTGTCGACGGGCTGGACAAGCAGTGGGAATGTTGGGACATCTACTGTGCCGACTCCGATTCTCGGAACAACCACTGCGATTTTTAGCGGCAGTGATACGCCAGTTAACGGCGTTATCATGCAGAACGTTTCGACGGTTGTCGGTGCGAACTACAACCTCGGCTTTGATTTTTGGAAGCAAGGAAACGGTACTGGCTCGGCAGGTTTTCGCGTGCAAGTCATCTCAGGCGGTGTCTCCGTCGTTGATCGTATCGTCAGCAGCTCGACTCAGAACTCGATCGGAGATTTCGAATATACGTTCACAGCTCTCGGTGCGAACTCAACGGTTGTCTTCACCGACGTCTCGTCAGCCACAGCAAGCCTCGACGCCGCGCTCGACAACGTTCGCCTGACGCTCGACAACAGCGACAACGATACCGTCTCCGGCGGTTCGGGCAATGATCTGATCTACGGCGGTGCTGGCAACGATTGGATCAATGGCGGAGCGGGTAGCGATACGATCTTCGGTGGAGCGGGCAGCGATACGGTTTCCTACTTTGGTTCGTCCGCCGCAGTCTCGATCAACTTGGCCACTCGCACTTATTCAGGCGGTGATGCGGCCACCGATATCCTTTACAACATCGAAAACATCGTCGGCTCGGTGAACAACGACACCATCACGGGCGATGCCAATAACAATACCATCGAAGGTGGACTGGGCAACGATACACTCGATGGTGGTGCCGGTACCGACACGGTCAGCTATGCATCAGCCACCTCGGCGATCACGCTTAATCTTGCAACGACCACGGCTCAGAACACCGTTGGAGCTGGTACCGATACGATCACGCACTTTGAAAGCATTCTCGGCTCGGCATTCAACGATACGTTGACCGGTAACTCCGGCAACAACGTCATCGACGGCGGACTGGGCAACGACACGCTTGATGGATCGACGGGTACGGATACGGTCAGTTATGCTTCGGCCACCTCCGGTGTAACGGTAAGTTTGGCGATTACTGGATCGCAGGTCACTGGCGGTGCGGGTACTGATTCGATTGCGAATTTCGAAAACCTAACTGGGTCAGCCTTTGGCGATCAATTGCTAGGGGGAGTTGGCACTAATGCAATCGATGGAGGTTCAGGTAATGACATTATCATGGCGGGATTGCAAGTACTGGATCTAGACAATTTGCAAACTTTGAGTCGAGTTCAAGTTGATAATTCGGCTAATTCTTCCCTCGCGTTGGCTGGCACTAATTTTTCGATCATCACAAAGCTCAACTGGGATGGTACTGATGCAGGAACTATTCTTGCAAATGCAGGTTACTATCTTCAGGTTGACTCAAATGGCAATGTTCTAATTTTTGTTTATCAGTCGAACGGAACCTCGACCGGTTGGAGATCGACAGGGATTACCCTAACAGCGAATCAGACCGCAGATCTGGCGGTCGTGTATGATGACTCAGCCAAATCAGTGGCGTATTATTTAAACGGTGTTCAGTCGACTTCCCACACCCTGAACGGCGTTCAAAACAGTGGACAAAATCTGTATATCGGAAATCGCTCCGATTACATAACAGCCGGCGCATTCGATGGAACCATTCAAAGCGTTCAAATATGGAATACGAAACTTTCCGGAAGTCAATTGATTGACAACCAAGCTTCGGCTCCCGTCGCAAATCTACTGCTAAACGCTGACTTCCGGAGTTCTCCAACGATTGCGTCGGCGGATCGTACAGGCAATTTCGCTCTTAGTTTTCAAAATGGAGCCTCGTTTGCAGATTTGGATAATTCAAACGATGTTTTGATCGGTGGCGGAGGAAGTGATACGCTTTTTGGCGGTGCAGGTACAGATACGGCGGTCTTCAGCAGTGTGCGAAAGAACTACACGATCACAAGTGGTTCGGACTCAGGTGGAGCGTTCTACACGATTGTGGACAATCGAGGTGCTAGCCCCGATGGAACCGACAAAGTCTACGGCACGGAGAGCTTTCAGTTTGCCGATGGGACCATCGCCGCAGCGAGTCTGCTGAACGCTTCGCCGACTGCAACCGCCGATAACACGACCGTCATTCAAGGCATCACCAGCGTCTTTGATCCGCGAGCCAACGATACGCTCGGCTCGGGAACTTCGCTGGCAATCACAGCCATCGTCGATACGCTCGGTGGTGGCACGGTCACCAATTTCAGCGGCGCGGGTTCGTCGGTCACGCTCAGCAATGGCACGGTACTGACACTGCGCAGCGATGGCCGGCTGAATATCAACGCTCCTTACTCGGGGCCGCAATCGTTCGACTACATCACCTCCAACGGATCGTCGACCGATCAAGCGACCGTGAATCTCAACGTCACCACGCAGAGTGACGAGACGACGGCACGGGCGATGGGTTTCGTGACGACCTGGGATACGACCAAGAACGGTGCGGACAATGTTCTGACGTTGCAATTGCAAGGCATCGCCAGCAACGCCATCGTCTTCTGGGGGGATGGCACGAGCACGGTCGGAACCTCGACGGCACCGAGCAAGACCTATTCATCGGCAGGAACGTATACCGTCAGCATCGTCGGTCCGGTCGGTGGCCTCAATTTTGGCGGCAGTGCGGCGATCCGCGAATTGATGTCTGTCGAACGTTGGGGGAACGTGGCGTTCACCACGATGGTAAGCGCATTCCAAAACGCGACGAATTTGACCGTGAATGCGACCGACACACCGGACCTGAAGAACGTGACGTCGATGGTGAATATGTTCTACGGTGATACGAATCTCAAGGGCAACTTTGCCAATTGGGACACATCGAATGTCACGGACATGCTGGGCGTTTTTCAGCTTGCGACCAACTTCAACGGCGACGTGTCTGGTTGGAACACTTCGAATGTCACGAGGATGCAATCGATGTTCCAAAGTACGAACGGTTTCAATCAGAACATCGGCTCGTGGAATACGGCCAATGTCACAAATATGACAAACATGTTCTACGACGCGAACGGATTCAACCAATCGCTGAACAGTTGGAACACGGCCAAAGTGACGACAATGGGTGGGATGTTTGCCTATGCCGACTCGTTTAATGGCAACATCAGCAGTTGGAACACGGGTCTTGTGACCAGCATGAATGATATGCTCCGCGACACCCCGATGTTCAATCAAAACATTGGCTCGTGGAATACGGCCAACGTGACGACCATGTACGCAATGTTGTACAACTCGGACAGCTTCAATCAGAATTTGAACAGTTGGAACACGGGCAGTGTTACCAATATGCAACATCTGTTCGGCGATAGCGCTTCGTTCAACGGCAACATCAGCTCCTGGAATACGGCCAATGTGACAAACATGGCGAATATGTTTCTGAATGCCACGTCGTTCAACCAAAACATCGGCTCGTGGAATACGACCAATGTGACGAACATGTCAGCCATGTTTTCTGGGGCCAGTTCGTTCAATCAAAACATCGGCTCCTGGAATACGACCAATGTGACGAACATGGGGTCCATGTTCCTGAACGCTAGTGCCTTCAATCAGAACATCGGCTCGTGGAATACGACCAATGTGACAAACATGTCACACATGTTCTATGTTGCCAGTTCGTTTAACAGTTCGCTGGCTGGTTGGAACGTCTCGAAGGTCAATAACTTCTCCGCTATGTTCCTTGGTGCAACTGCCTTCAACCAGGATCTCTCGACTTGGACAACAACCGGCATGTCGGGATCTATGCATGCGATGTTCTACTCCGCGACCTCCTTCAATGGCAACGTCTCCAATTGGGATACTTCCGCGATTACGGACATGTCGTACATGTTCTATAATGCTAGTGCCTTCAATCAAAACATCGGCTCGTGGAATGTTGCCAACGTCACGACTATGGGGTCCATGTTCCAGAACGCGACCGCGTTTAATGGTGCAATTGGAGCATGGGATGTCGGAAAAGTAACGAACTTCACGACGATGTTCAACAACGCGACTTCGTTCAACCAGAGCCTTGCAAACTGGACAATCAACACCACCAATGCTGTTTCAATGCAGCAGATGTTCCACTCCGCGACCTCCTTTAATAGCTCTTTGGCTAATTGGAATGTATCCAAGGTCAATAATTTCGTTTACATGTTCCTTGGTGCAACTGCCTTCAACCAGGATCTCTCGACTTGGACAACGACCGGCATGTCGGGATCTATGCATGCGATGTTCTACTCCGCGAACTCCTTCAATGGCAACGTCTCCAATTGGAATACTTCCGCGATTACGGACATGTCGTACATGTTCTATAATGCTAGTGCCTTCAACCAAAACATCGGCTCGTGGAATACGACCAATGTGACAAACATGATGTCCATGTTCCAGAACGCAACCGCGTTTAATGGTGCAATTGGAGCATGGGATGCCGGAAAGGTAACGAACTTCACGACGATGTTCAACAACGCGACTTCGTTCAACCAGAGCCTTGCAAACTGGACAATCAACACCACCAATGCTGTTTCAATGCAGCAGATGTTCCATGGAGCGACGGCATTCAATAGCTCTTTGGCTAATTGGAATGTATCCAAGGTCAATAATTTCTTTGCGATGTTCCAGAGTGCAACTGCCTTCAACCAGGATCTCTCGACTTGGACAACGACCGGTATGTCGGGATCTATGCAACAGATGTTCTACGCCGCGACCTCCTTCAATGGCAACGTCTCCAATTGGGATACTTCCGCGATTACGAACATGTCGCTCATGTTCCAGAATGCTAGTGCCTTCAATCAGAACATCGGCTCGTGGAATACGACCAATGTAACAACGATGCAGAGTATGTTCCAGAACGCGACCTCGTTTAATGGTGCCATTGGAGCATGGGATGCCGGAAAGGTAACGAACTTCACGTTGATGTTCCAGAGTGCAACAGCATTCAACCAGAGCCTTGCAAACTGGACAATCAACACCACCAATGCTGTTTCAATGCAGCAGATGTTCCACGGAGCGACGGCATTCAATAGCTCTTTGGCTAATTGGAATGTATCCAAGGTCAATAATTTCTATTACATGTTCCTTGGTGCAACTGCCTTCAACCAGGATCTCTCGACTTGGACAACAACCGGCATGTCGGGATCTATGCATGCGATGTTCCACTCCGCGACCTCCTTCAATGGCAACGTCTCCAATTGGAATACTTCCGCGATTACGGACATGTCGTCCATGTTCAGTCATGCTAGTGCCTTCAATCAAAACATCGGCTCCTGGAATACGACCAATGTGACGAACATGTCAGCGATGTTTTCTGGGGCCATTTCGTTCAATCAAAACATTGGCTCGTGGAATACGACCAATGTGACAAACATGGGGTCCATGTTCCAGAACGCGACCGCGTTTAATGGTGCAATTGGAGCATGGGATGCCGGAAAGGTAACGAACTTCGCGTTGATGTTCAACAACGCGACTTCGTTCAACCAGAGCCTTGCAAACATGACAATCAACACCACCAATGCTGTTACAATGCAGCAGATGTTTCACGGAGCGACGGCATTCAACAGCTCTTTGGCTAATTGGAATGTATCCAAGGTCAATAATCTCTTTGCGATGTTCCAGAGTGCAACTGCCTTCAACCAGGATCTCTCGACTTGGACTACGACCGGCATGTCGGGATCTATGCAGCAGGTGTTCTACGCCGCGACCTCCTTCAATGGCAACGTCTCCAATTGGGATACTTCCGCGATTACGAACATGTCGCACATGTTCGGATATGCCAGTGCCTTCAATCAAAACATCGGCTCCTGGAATGTTGCCAACGTCACGACTATGGTGGGTATGCTCGATGGCTCGGGCATCAAGGGGAATAACTACGACGCGATCCTGAACGGCTGGGCGGCTCAGACGGTAAAGACCAACGTGACGCTTGGTGCGTCTGGTCTCAAGTACAGTAGCGTCGGCCAAGCGGGCCGCACGACGCTCGTTAGCTCGCCCTACACCTGGACGATCAGCGGCGATAGCTTGGTCACGCAAGGCTCCGCCACAGCCGACACGGCCACGGCACTCGAAGCGGGTGGCACGAGCAACGGCACAGCGGGCACGAACCCGACCGGCAATGTACTCACCAATGACACTGGTACGGGCTTGACCGTCGTCGGCGTCGCAGCAGGCACCGTCGGCAGCGCCAGCGGTTCGGTCGGATCATCGGTCACTGGCACTTATGGTGCGATCAATGTCTCGTCAACGGGAGCTTACACCTACACGGTCGACAACACCAACGCGACCGTCCAAGCGCTTCGAACGACAGCGAATACGCTGACCGACGTCTACACGTACTCGATGACCGACACCAACGGTTACACCAAGACCACGCAAATCACGGTCACCATTCAGGGTGCCAACGATGCGCCGAGCAATATCACCGGCACATTAATCATCGCCGAAAACTCGAGCAATGGCACCGTGGCGGGAGGGTATGAAAACCGGCTGCTGTTCTCGGAGCAGTTCGAAGTCGGGACTTGGTCGCGGGCTGGGTCAACAATCACTGCCAATGCAGGTATCGCCCCTGATGGCACACTGACCGCCGATCGGTATACGGGCGGAAGTGGCACGAGTATCCGTCAAGCCACGACGGACAGCTTTGCCGCTGGAACGACAATCACCTTTAGCGTCTATGTCAAAGCCGATGGTCGCTCGACGGTGCGAATACGCGGCGATAACCAAGGTGCCTTCAGTATCGATCCTGCGTTTATCTATAACTTGACCAATCTCACATCCACGTGGTATTGGGGAACAGCGACCGGTACGATTACCGATGTCGGCAATGGCTGGCGCCTGCTGACCCTTTCTGCAGTCGCAACCAATTCAGGCGCGTTTACGGCTGTCATTGATGGCTTGGACAATGGGGTGGAAACAGGTGGTTACCTGATTTGGGGCGCCCAGGTGAATGCAGGTGCGGCCAAGCCCTATTCGGCAACAACCACTAGCAGTCGTTCGGCGGATAGCGGCTTCGTCGTCGCTTCTGATGTAGACAGTGGAGATGCCTTTACCTACAGCTTGACCGATACCGCTGGCGGGCGATTTGCGATCAACAGCTCGACCGGTCAGGTCACCGTCGCCGACGGCAGTTTGCTTGATTTCGAGACGTCCACCAGCCACAACATCACGGTCCGCGCCACCGACCTCGCCGGTGCGACGTTCGACAAGGTGATGACCGTCCAGGTGACCAACGTTAACGACGCCCCGGTCGCTGTCTTTGATACTGCGACGGCGGTCGAGGCAGGTGGGGTTAGCAACGGGACGGCGGGTACGAATCCAACCGGCAATGTGCTGACCAATGATACCGATGTTGATGCGGGTGATTCCAAGACAGTCAGCGGAGTCGCGGCCGGAACAGTTGGTAGCGCTTCGACCAATGTCGGCTCAGCGGTAACGGGAACGTACGGCTCGATTAACATCGCTGCGAACGGTTCGTACAACTACACGGTCGATAATAGCAATGCTGCCGTTCAATCCCTGCGAACCTCAGCCAACACGCTTAACGATGTGTTTACCTACACAATGCGTGATACCGCGGGCTTGACCAGCACCACACAGATCACGGTCACCATCCAAGGTGCCAATGACGCGCCGAGTGATATCACAGGCACTTTAACGATCGCCGAAAATAGTGCGAATGCAAGTTCCGTGGGAACGGTTGCTACTACCGACATCGACTCGGGCGACGGCTTTACGTACGCCCTGACCAACAACGCCGGTGGCCGTTTTGCAATCAACAGCTCGACCGGTCAAATCACTGTCGCCAATGGTAGCCTGATCGACTTCGAAACGGCCTCGAGTCACGACATCACCGTTCGCGTGACCGATGCGTCGGGTGCGACGTTTGACAAGGTGATGACGGTTACGGTGACGAACACCAACGACGCTCCGTATTTCAATTCTGGGACTTCGACTGGGGGAATAGATAACAATGTCTCTTTGTTACTTACTGGGGATGGAGCCAACGGCAGCACGACCATTATTGACAGCAGCCTATCGCCTAAGACGGTGACGGCATTTGGTGACGCGCAGATCAGCACGGCTCAGAGTAGGTTTGGCGGGGCAAGTCTTGGGTTTAATGGGGCTGGGGCAATGCTCACTTCAACTTCTTCTGACTTGTCTCTTGGTACATCCGATTTTACTATTGAATTATGGGCTTATAGGCTTGATGGAGCACCTGCGAATTCTACCTATATGCAACTATCTGCAGGTACAGATATTTATTCTCCCGTCCTTGGATTTGTACAAGGTTCAGAAATTCAAATTTGGATTAGTAGCAATAACGCTAGCTGGAACATTGCTGCAGGGCAAAGATGGGGCACAGTACAAGCAAATACATGGGTGCATTATGCGTTAACTAGGCAAGGCTCTACATTTAAGGCATTTGAAAATGGCATTCAGCAATCCACTTGGACATCCTCTGCTTCCATCTATCAAGCGTCCAATCTGGTTTCAATCGGAAAATCCCAAAATGTTGCAAGTGAAAACTACAAGGGCTACATCGACGAATTCCGTATCACCAAAGGCGTAGCCAGATACACCGGCAACTTCACCCCAACAACGAACTCTTTGACAACGATAAACGAAGACAACGTGACCTCAGCCGGGGATACCGTGGCTCAGATCGTGCCGGACGGCGCAATCACGGATGTCGACTACACGCCGAGCACCTCGGCCCCCGAGGCGATCGCGATCACGGCGATCAACAATACGAACGGGACGTGGCAATTCAAGCTCGGTAGCGGTTCGTGGTCCAATATCAATTTGACGCTACTTGCTACACAGGCTCTGCTGATCGATAGCACCGACAGCGTCCGCTTCGTCCCCAATGCGGATTGGAGTGGGAATTCAACATTCACCTACCGCGCTTGGGACAAGACAGGCGGAACCACCGCGGGCTCTTATGTCACGATCAGCAGTACCGGCGGATCGACACCCTACAGCTCCGAAACCGGCACCGCCCAGATCACGGTCAGCGCGGTCAACGACGCACCGGTGGCTTTCGCAGACACAGCCACGGCGATCGAAGCTGGCGGCGTTAGCAATGGAACCGCTGGATCCAACCCGACGGGCAATGTGCTGACTAACGACACCGATGTCGATGCGGGTGATTCCAAGACAGTCAGCGGAGTCGCGGCCGGAACAGTTGGTAGCGCTTCGACCAATGTCGGCTCAGCGGTAACGGGAACGTACGGTTCGATCAACATCTCGTCGACAGGTGCTTATACCTATACCGTCAACAACAGCAACGCAACCGTTCAAGCCCTCCGTACCTCGGCCGACACGCTGACGGATGTCTTCA